>NZ_JARVSI010000015.1:0-467369 GCF_030209255.1 Pseudomonas sp. CFBP2511
GCCCAGGCACTCATCGCCCCGATCAAGGCGACCCGGCTGAATCTGCAATACAACGTGTTTCCGGTCAGCCTGGCTGCACCGCAGCGCGCCCGCCAGCCCGGTTTTGAAAGGCTGCTCGATCATCCGGCGCGGTATCTGTGTGACCTGTCGGGGCAGTATCCGGTCGAGTCTTTCAGGCAGGCCAAGGTATTTCTGGCCGAGGCTGCCAGAGGCATTGCAGTGCGGGATGTCAGGCACCTGGAGTTGACGGCGATGGCTGACGCGCTGCTCGCCAGTTTGCCGGTCGAAGCGGATGCCGAGCCCGTCGATGCGGGCGTGCTCTGGGAAGCGCAGGCCGGTGTCGTCGATGTGTTGCACAAAGCGCGGCAGCGGCAGGTCTGCGGCGTGCTGCTGGACGATGCCTGTTATCGACTGCGCCATCTGCGGCAACGGGTTGATACGTGCCAGCAACTGTTCGCGCTGTGCGCCCGACACGCAGTTCTTCACCCACACCATGCCAGCGCGTTACTGGTGCAGCAACTGGTGGTGCCGCGCAGTATTCGCGGTCAGGAAAACCCGCTGCACGCGGCGATGGCCAAGCTGCATGAGCCGGGCAGACGAGCGATCAACCAATCCACGGCCACGGTCCAGCGCGCGGTGGTCTGGCGGCACATGCTCAGTGCTCAGGACGCGCTGGTCGCCAGCCTGAAACAGAGCGCCACGGAGCAAATGCTGGCGGATCACCTGAGCCTTGAGGGTTTCGACTACGTGGCAGCGATGTATGAGTTGAGCAGGACGCTGGCGACTCTCGCGCTGCTGCCTTCCAACGTCGATCTGCTGGCCCCCGGCGGCGACATGGTGGATGCGGTCACGGGGGTCGGGATGTGGGATCAGGCCGTGAGCCTTGGGCAGAAGTTTTTGAATCAGATCGCCAGCGATGTTACCTCGCCTCTACACCTCATGCTCTGGCCCGAGTGCGATCTACAGACCGCTTGCGCGCCTTATGTGGTGCCGGTTTCCGATGAAAAAAACAAAGGCGACGGCCGTTTTCGCGCCACCGAACTGGCCCGTTTCGAGACTCGGCCAGCGCCTGACCCCATCGCCCAGGTCACACTGGACGCCACCACCCTCGCTAATTTGCTGGCGGGCGAAAGCCTGCAGAACTTCTTCCTTATCAACAACGGCAAGGCCACGACGGCGGCGCTGGTCGGGATCTTTGAAAACCTGCAGAGCGCCTCGGATGGCGCTGCCAATGCAGTCGACAAAGCCAGCCAGGCACTCGCCTCCACCAAGGGCACTGTAAAAAGTGTCCATGCCAACGTCCGCTCGGCAAACGACCGGCTGGCCCAGATGCAGGAACGCCTCGGCACCAACGCCCACAAAATCAACGTCAACCGCCAGGGCCGGGGCGTGCAACAACTGCGCAGCATGATGCCCGAGCATTTTGGGGCGGCGTTCCTGATCCGGCGCAATCAGGTCACGCCGCAACACTACGTATTCGGCCTGGAAGACCTGCCCGGCCGGGAGTCATTGCCCAAAACACGCTACGGCCAATACCTGCGCGCCGACGGAACCTCCTTCGGCGACATCGCCCCACCGCCACCGTCATCAACTCGGTTGCCCACGGGCGACAATCTGGTGCTGGTGATCCCTCGCGGGCACAAGACCGCGCAGGTGGTCGGCGACATGAACCGAACGCTTAAAAAAGCGCGTGAAGCGGCGGGTGCGGTGGGTGACGGGGAACGGGGTCATATCCGGGCGAAAAGCGGATTAAGTGAGGCCATAGAGGGGCTGGATGCAGAGAAGAACAAAGCGGCTTATCGGGTGTTGGGTTCGACGCCGTTTTGTCTGGCGGTGTTGATGTTGGAGGTTTGGAATGTGAGTTCGGAGGTGTCTGCTTGGGAGCAAACGATTAGGGAGAAAGGCGTAGTTAGAACAGGTGTAGGTATCTTGGGTGCCAGCCTAGATCTCGTAATAGCACTAGAAGCATTAGCAATCAAACTGGCAGGCCAGCAATCAGCAATCTCCGTGGCCAGAATAACCTTGTTCACTATTTCATCGAAAAAAGCCGCTGTTTTCTTCGGTGAGGCACTGGCCAGAAAGCTCACCGAAAAAGTCACGGGCCGACTGCTAGGTTTTTTCTTTTCTGGCTGGATTCTGTCCGCAGTCAATATCATTGATGCAGGGCAGGCCTGGCAGTGGAACGATGGTGCTATGTACGGTTATCTCATGCTATCTATGGGAGGGGTAGCGGGTTCGTTAGGAACGTTATTCGGAGCGGCTACAAAGCTGCTTGGACTTACTGCACTGGGCTGGACCGCATTGCTGCTGATCACAGTGGGCGTGGGTTTGGTGATCGTGATGAGTTCAACTCCGTTGGAGTCTTGGTTAGCAAACGGCCCATTTGGCGAACCTCATTCAATCGACCGATATTTACAAGACCCGGCAGAGGCGTTTTATCGGCTGACGAGCTTGCTTGCCGGCATCAGCATTTCCATCGAAAAAAATCCGGCTTACGAACAGCACGCTACATTTAATACTCGCGCCGATATACCTCACGCCATCCGTAGCGCAGACACGATCATTCGCCTTCAAAGCCGCTTGCCGGGCCTTATAGGTCGTCTCGACAGTCTCAGTATTCAAGCCGAGTGCCGGCAGTGCCGTATCACTGAAATAACCAACAATCAGGGCGTTCCTTATCGAGCAGAAAGTAAAATAGGTGAAAGACCTGAAACGCCGAAGGCACAACGGCTGCACCCTGATGCACTGGAGCTTTTTTTCACAACTAAAATCAGTCAGATCTCCTCGACAGGTAGCCGCAGATATTATTATAAATGGGCGATAAGGGCTCAGTTTATCCTGACGCGCGGAAGAGAAGAACATTATTTTCCCGCCCCGGGTGTCAAGGATTCCACTCAGTACAGCCAAAAATGGGCAACGCCTGACTTTGAAAAAAACAATCAGCCGTTCTGGGCTGATGAAGTCACGCACGGGGCTTCGTCTAGTGATTAATTCCGAAAGTAACGCCTACTACGGCGAAAGCGCTTACCTACCAAACAGCACACCCGATCAACCTGCACAATCTGCTTATAATTTTGAGGATTTGCGCTTGGCCTGGGGGCACACACAGGCCGTAGTGCCAGACAGTATTTTGGACGAACCGACTCCAGCGGAGATGCGTTTTTGGGAAAAATTCAGACAAGAAAAGCAGGAGAGAACAAACAGTGGAGCCTATGTCCCGGCACCGTTTGAAGGGGTAAACCTTCATCAAAAGTATGATCAAGAGTGCATGCGTTTTGCACAATTACCTGCGTACTCTAAATTCTGGATTTACATAAACCTAGGAGGGAAGTGGATTTTTCTGATATTCACACCTTTTTATGCACTGATCTCGTTGGCAATGCACGTAGCCTCAAAAAGCTCTTACACAAAAGTCGATTTCCTTGAGGCTTTCATTGGTGGTAGTTACTTTATTTCACTCCCATTTCTACTCTGCTGGATCATCGGCCATATCGTAATCAATCACTTCCCTCGCATCTGGTTCCGCCCTCCCAAAGGCCCACTCTGGGAACTCAATCGCAGAACCGGTCTGGTCACGATCTTTGGCTACAAACGTCATCGAAAAGAGGGGGTGATCGACGAGTTCATTGCGCCGTTCTACGAGTTCGACGCTTACATGATCACCACGCATGATCGTCATGGATCGTATTACGGCCTGCTGCTACAGCATCGCTACGAGGAGCAGCGCATCAACTTCCATGCGCTACTCGGCCCGGACGACTTTCAGCAACGCCCCTGCGCACTCTGGGACTTCCTGCAAAACTACATGGACACCAGCGGCCCGATTCCGGACATTCCGCTGTTCGAACCGTACAGGCACCTCGACCCGGTCACCGCCATTTACGATCAGCAGCGCGGCCGCAACTCGCGCTACTGGATCGACATGGATGACGCCACGTTCAAGGCTGAGGTTGATGCCATGTGGCAGCGGGTTTATGCGATTGACACGTTTAGTCGTCCGAACCTTATGGCGCGGTATGTGGATTACGGATCATGAGATGTGGCGTCCGATCTATGACGCAGAGCGTCAAAAAATGCATACCAACGCATAGTGGCACGATAGTCACGCCCAGCTTCAACAAAATCAACCAGCCGTTCTGGGCCGATGAAAAAGCTCATAAGGAGGCGCTTTCGAATGACTGATGCGAATAAGAAACCTTATTACGAGTTGCAGGCTTTCCGGCCTGACAACATCCCTAAACAGAGATCACCTTTACGAGCGGCTTTATCTTCAGCGTGTTCCAGACTTATGCCTTGGGGTAGCACCCAACAGACAGCTTCAATGAAACTTTTTGAGGATTCCACCCCGAAAAGCATGAGATTCTGGGAGGAAGTGGTAAAAGAAAAAGAGGAAAAAAAGGCAAGTGGGACCTTTGTTCCGGCTATCTTTGAAGGGGTCGATCTTCACAATAAATGCGACAATGAATGCTTCAGGTTTGCACCGCTTCCATTTCGCTCTCAATTTTTTATCATTATGCTGCAGTTCGGAAAAGGCAGTTTTTTTGTTTTTCTTGCAGCGCTTCTATTGACACATCCATTAATAATTTCGGCATCCCGCAAAAGCTGGCAAGCAACCACTATTAAGCTGCTAACTGAAGTTTATCCAATATTTGTGGGTATCCCGCTACTCCTCTGGCTTATCAGCCATACCGTCGTGAACCACTTCCCCCACCTGTGGTTTCGTCCCCCAAAAGGCCCTGACTGGGAGCTTAATCGCAGAACCGGTCTGGTCACGATCTTCGATTACACACGCCATCGAAAAGAAGGGGTAATCGACGAATTCATTGCGCCTTTTTATGAGTTCGACGCCTACATGACCACCACCAATAATCGCCACGGCCCTACATACGGGCTATTGCTTCAGCACCGCTATGAACACCGTAAGATCAATTTCCATATGCTTATAAACGCCGACGACTTCCAGCAACGCCCCTGCGCACTCTGGGACTTCCTACAAAATTACATGGACACCAGCGGCCCGATTCCGGACATTCCGCTGTTCGAACCGTACAGGCACCTCGACCCGGTCACCGCCATTTACGATCAGCAACGCGGCCGTAACCCTCGCTACTGGATCGATATGGATGACGCCACGTTCAAGGCCGAGGTTGATGCCATGTGGCAGCGGGTTTATGCGATTGATACGTTTAGCCGCCCGAATCTTATGGCGCGGTATGTGGATTATGGCTTGTGAATCTGGGGGGGGCGGTCTGCGGCGGCGTTGGGCTTGAGGTTGGGCGGATGACTTGGTGCGGATGGCGATGGCGAGTCAAGTTACATCGAACTCGCCGGCTAGCCCTGCGCCTTATCGAACGTCGCCAATCGCCCGCTGCGCACCGACAGCGATCAAAAGCTGCGCCAGAACCTTCGCCTCGACCTGCCCCTCATCACCGTGTTCATCGAAAACCGAACAGGTCGCCACGTTGTGGCCACTTGAGCAATGGAACACTGCGATTACACCGCCAGGCCCCACGCCTGTATGCCCGGTAAGTGTAAGCCCACCGTTTGTGCCACCTATCATCAGGCCCAGTCCATAACCCGGAGTGGCCCACGGCCTTCCCTGTATTGGGCCGCCGAGCGCTATTGCATCCTGCATGTCTTGTAGCAAAGAGATAGGGAGAAGCTGGCTGGTCAACAAGCGATCCAGCAAAATGGTCGACTCTGAAAGTGGGCCGACCAGCAAGCCATGGTAGACCCAGCCAGGGTGGTACGAAGAGAGACTTGCCGGATGCACCTCAGCAAGGTCTTCCTGTGTCTTGGCGAATCGGACCTGTGTGACACCGAGGGGCAAAAGTACGCGGCGGGCCAAGGCGTCCTCCAGGCTCAGCTCGGTAATGCGTTCAATCAGCCTGGCGACCAGCAAGTAGCCCACATTCGAGTATCGCCAGGCAGTTCCTGGCGCGTAACGCAATCGCGTGGCGTCAAGCCTGCGCATCATTTCGGCTGCTGGCCACGGAATCTGGCCTTCAGCAACGGCAGCGTGATATTCCGGCAGCTCCGAGTAGTCCGCAAGTCCTGCCTGGTGTTTGAGCAGTTGCCGAAGCGTAAATGGGCCTTCCTGTACGGGGTCGTCCAGCTGTATCAAACCGTCACGAACAAGCGAAAGTGCCGCGGTAGCAAGCACCGGTTTGGTAAAGCTCCACCAGGGTACAACCACGTCTGAATGCTCTGCCGGCAAATGCCGACCGTTCAGAATGGTGGAACAAAACATGTGCAGGCATCCTGTAGGGAAAAGGCTTGAAACCAACATTGGCTTGCGTGGGGCCATGTCGTGCGATGCATGGCATCACGAGCCTGCCGAGTATGCCCTACCGGCCGGTCACAAAAAACGCATGCACCTGCGCCCCCCGATTCAAGCCCATCGCGCCCGACTCCCCCGATCAACAACAATAACCCCTTGTGATGATGAAGTATTTAGGTAACATCAGGCCTGTACCCTTTGCTGTAATTGAAACTAGTCGCGCTCTAATAGATCATCTAGATGGCATCTAACGCCACGTACGATCTGCGAAAGCCCGCCTGAAAAAGTTCATGTGACTACTCCGCCCTTTCGGCGTCCAAGCTCTTGTCAGCAGTTCTGAAATCACGGATGACTTTATGCCCAATTCACTACTCCCGCAGATTGGCAGGGCCATCGCCAGCATTGGCAGCGGCCATTTTTCCAGCATGTTTCACAAGTTGATCGTCACTCAGCTTGCCGTGGATGCCACGCACCTGTCCTCGCTGCCGCAGGCCTGGCAGACCCCGCCCGCCTCGGCGCCGACGGTGTTCAACGAGACGGTGACGTCCGCGCGCGGCACGTTGCTGCTCAATGATTCGATTCATCTTTACCCTGCGCAGGCTTCTGAAAACTTTAGTTGCAAAATATCGGTCTTCCGGGCGCTTCCTGCCCATGAGTTTTCTGAAGAAGAGCGCCGCCAGCTGAATGATCTTTCTCCGCTTCTGTTCTCGATACTTGAAAAACACGTGAATGCCTTGCAACTTGCGATGCCCGGAACCGAGTCCGCCAGGACGGAGAGTTTCGAAGAGCGTTTCCATGAGCGCCTGCGTGAGACCGGGCTGACCCTTTCCGAACGCGAGACGCAGGTTTGTCTCGGCCTGCTCGCAGGCCACACCGCTATCGAACAGGCCGAGCGTCTGGCGCTCAAGGTCAATACCGTCGGCAGTTACCAACGCCGTGCCGCGATCAAACTGGGCATCAGTGGCAGGCATTCGCTGATGCGCTGGATGTATGCGTCGTCCGAGAGCAATTATTCGCCCTGCTGAGGGCATCAGTCCCGCGCCAGCGCTTCGATAGGGTCCAGACGGGCGGCATTGCGTGCAGGCACAAAGCCGAACAGCACGCCGATCAAGGTCGAACAGGCGAATGCGGTCACCACCGAGGCCAGTGAAAAGACCATTTCCCACTGCTGGACGAACAAGGTAAACAGATAGCCGATGGCGTAGGACAGGCCGATACCGATTACCCCGCCCATCAGGCAGACCATGACCGCCTCGACCAGAAATTGCTGGCGAATGTCCGACTGACGCGCGCCGACGGCCATGCGGATGCCGATTTCGCGAGTGCGCTCGGTCACCGACACCAGCATGATGTTCATCACGCCGATTCCGCCCACCACCAGGGAAATAACCGCAATCAGCGACAACAACAGGGTCAGCGAGCGGCTGGTTTTCTGTACGGTCTGCATGACGCTGTCGAGGTTGTTGGTGAAGAAGTCCTTGGTGCCGTGACGCTGCAGCATCAGTGCCTTGATCTGCTCTTCCACCGCCTTGCTCGGCATACCGTCCTTGACCCGCACGCTGATGCTGTCCAGATGTCGCTGCCCCAGCACCCGCCCCGCCGCCGTTTCATAAGGCATCCACAGGTTGAGCGTGTTACCGGCGATGAACAGGTTTTTATGGTCGCTAGTGACGCCGATCACCGTGCTCGGCAGTTTGCCGACCAGAATCACCTGTCCCAGCGGGTTGACGCCCGGCCCGAACAGGCGCTGAGCAGTGTTGTGATCAAGCACCACTACCTGAGCCTGACGCCGGGCGTCCTGATCACTGAACGTGATGCCCGCCGCCAGCTGGATGTTGCGCACCTGAAAATAGCGGCTGCTGACGCCATTGAGCTGTGCGTCCACATCGACGTTGCGGTAGCGCACCAGCATGCTGCGACCGACCACGGGGGTGGCGCTGTCGATGTAATACAGCTGATTGAGCGCGGCAACGTCTGAGGGAAGCAGCGTTTCGATGGATTTGGCCCGGCTGTCACCAAAGTTGGCGCCGGCATAGATGTCGATGGTGTTGCTGCCGATGGACTGGATGTCCTTGAGCACATAGCGCTTGGCGCCTTCGCCAATGGCTGAGATCGAGACCACCGAGGTGATACCGATGATGATGCCAAGCATGGTCAGCAAGGTGCGCATGCGGTGCGATATCAGCGCGATCCAGGCCATATTGAACGCTTCACGGAACAGCCCCAGGCTGGCCAACAGACGCCTGGGCGCGGGACCTGGCGGCGTGGCTGGCTGCGCTTCGGGCGCGGGCTGCGTTGTCTGCGCCGTGCGTCGGTCACTGATGATTTCGCCGTCGCTGACTTCGATAATCCGCTCGGCGTTGGCAGCCACCTTGGGGTCGTGCGTTACCAGAATCACAGTATGGCCCGCGGCATGCAGTTCCAGCAGCGTGCGCATGACTTCCTTGCCGCTGGCGGTATCCAGTGCGCCGGTCGGCTCATCGGCCAGTATCACCTGCCCGCCGTTCATCAACGCTCTGGCGATGCTCACGCGTTGCTGCTGACCGCCGGACATCTGGCTGGGCCGATGCTGCAGATGCCCGCCCAGTCCCAGGCGCGTGAGCAATGCCTGAGCACGCTCATGGCGCGTGGTCTGCGCGGTGCCGGCGTAAATGGCCGGAATCTCCATATTGCGAACCGCATCCAGGTGCGGCAACAAATGGTAGCGCTGGAAAATGAAGCCAAAATGGTCGCGGCGCAGCGCTGCCAGCGCATCGTCATCCAGCTCGCGGGTTTCCTGCCCGTTGACCTGATAGCTGCCGGCGCTGGCATGGTCCAGGCAACCGAGAATGTTCATCAGGGTTGATTTGCCCGAGCCCGATGCACCGATGATCGCCACCAGTTCGCCGGTGTGAATGGCCAGGTCGATGTGCTTGAGGACCTGAAATTCGCGGTCGCCTGCCATGAAGCTGCGGCTGACCTGTTGCAGGCGCAGCAGCGGTTGGTCGCTGTTGATCGACGTTTCGTGCAACGCTTCGATGTCTACCTTCTGGTTCATGTTCAGGCCCCCGCCGCAACCGATGCCGGATCACCGATTACCACCCGCTCGCCCTCGGCAAGCCCGCCGGTTATTTCGACCTGAACGTTGTTGTTGATGCCGGTCTGAACGTTTCGTTGCTCGGCGAAACCCTTGTTATCCAGCACCCGTACGGCGTAAGAACCGTCGGCGTTACGCGGCCCGAGTGCGGCCACCGGCACACTCAAGGCACCTTTGGCGGTGCCCAGCACGATGCGCACCTGGGCCGTCATGGCAATGCGCAGGCGGTGGTCGAGGTTGGGCACTTCAAACAGCGCGTTGTAGAACACCGCCGAGTTCTGCCGGGAAGCCCCCCCGCTGCTCTCGGTTTCCAGATAATCCTGTGGCGCGGGCTCGGTGCCGCGCAGTTTGGCGTAATAGCGTTTCTCCTCGCCGAGAATCGTGAAATAGACCTCCTGGCCAGCGCCGATGTGAATGACGTCGGCTTCCGATACCTGAGCCTTGATGGTCATGGTGTCCAGATCAGCCAGTTTCAGCAGGATCGGCGCCAGTTGCTGGGCGATGACGGTCTGGCCTTCCTGAGTCACGACACCGACCACATCGCCGTCGATTGGCGCGATGATTCGCGTGTAGCCCAGGTTGACCTTCGCCGTGTCGATCTGCACCTGTGCGCTCTTTATCTGGGCATCCAGTGCGCGCACGTTGGCCTGCTGCATCTCGTAGTCGGATTCGGCATTTTCAAAGTCCTGCCGGGATACCGACTGATCGGTCTGTAAATCCTTGTAGCGTTTGTAGAGCCGTTCGGCCTGTTTCATCTGGGCTTTCGCCGAATGCCGGTCGGCCTGCAGTTTTTCCTCGTCCACCTCGGCCTGGCGCAGGGTGTTGCGCAGCACCAGCGGGTCGATCTCGGCCAGCCACTGGCCCTTCTTGACCTTGTCGCCCAGTTTGACCTTGAGTGACTTCAACTGCCCAGACACCTGAGCGCCGACGTCCACTTGTTTGATGCCCTCCAGCACCCCGGTGGCCAGCACGGCGTTTTCGATGTCGCTTCGTTCAACCTGAGCGGTGATGTAGACCGGTGCTCTGGCCGGCGCTTCGACGGCGTAAAACACCGCACAGGCCACCGCCAGCAGCGCGCCGCCCCAACCTGCCTTGCGCAATCCGGGCCGTTTCATTGGGTTTCCTCCACGCCGATCGTCAGGCCGTCGTACCACCATGCCGCCAGGCTGTAGACGTCTGGTGCCTTGAGCACGCTGAAGTGATTACCTGGCCCCTGCCACAGCGCAAGCTGCGGCAACAACTGCTGCCAACCTGCCGCAGACGAAGCCTGTTCAAGCTGGTTGTCCAGCGCATCCAGTTGCGGATCATCTACCAGCACCAGACTCGCCTTGCCGTTGTAGCTTCCCGGATCTGGCCGATAAACAGTGCGCACTGCACTGGCAAACGTGCGAACGATGCCTTGCAGCGCCTGCGGTGCAAGGCGTTGCGGCAACAGGCCGATGCGCACCATGGCGCTCTGGAGCAGATGCAATTGGGTGTCGCCATCGCAATCAGCGAACGTCAGCGGGTCGAGTTCCAGGCTTTTACCGCTGGACAGCTGCAACGCCTCGATCAGCCGCTCCAGCGCTGCCGTGGCGGTGTAAGGCTTGCTGCTCAAGCCATCACCGCCGGGCGCTTCGCTGTCGATCAGGGTCAGCGACGCGACCTCGCGGCCACGTGCCTGAAGCTTGACCGCCATGGCGTGTGCTGCCCAGCCGCCAAAGGAGTGCCCGACCAGATGCAATGGCCCTTGCGGGTACATCGCCTCAATCGCCAGCACATGGCTCTGCGCTGCCGCTTCCACCCGGCTGTGCGGAACGCTGCGGCCGTCCAGACCGCGTGGTTGCAGGCCATAGATCGGCCAGTCCGGCCCCAGTGCTTCGGCCAGGCCGATGAAACTGGTGACGCTGTCACCAGCACCCGGTACGCAGAACAACGGCGCATGCCCATCGCGCCCGCTCTGGATGGCCAGCAGCGACTGATAAGCCGGTGCCGAATGCGCCGTGGCAGGTGCGTCTTGCAACGCCTGACCAATACGCTGGCCGAGGGTGTTCACGTGGGGAGCCTGCATCATGCTCATGTGATCGCCCGGTACGCTGACGCACTGCAGCGCGCCTTTGGGCAAGATCTCGGCCCAACCCAGCGTCGCGCTGGCGCCCGACGGTGCCATCGGCCGCTGATCGGCACAGAACAGGTGGATCGGCAGGCTGAGCGGCTCCACCTGGTAATGAGCCAGCGCATGACCATGTGCCACTTCGCGCTCCAGATAGTGGCGCAATTGCCGGTCGTCCGCCTGAGCCAGTTCTTCGTACAACAACTGCTCGTCGCGACACAGCTGCAATAGGGTTTCGAAGTCTGGCAACGCCGCCTGCTCGCCCAGTGAGTGCAGACGCGCCAGCGCGGTCGAGACCGTTTCGTCCTGTGCCTGCCAATGCGCGATGCAGTGCGACAGCAGCTGCCGCTCCAGCAGGTCCGGCCCTTGCCAGCGCGCTTTGCCCTGATCGGTGAGGCGCGGCACATAGCTGTCGATCAGGCCGAGGAACGTAACGGCCTCGTCCATGCCGAGCAATTGCGTGGCCACTTCATAAGCCAGCACCCCGCCGAATGACCAACCCGCCAGCCGGTAGGGACCGCGTGGCTGGACCTGTCGAATGCGCTCGACCAGTCGCGCTGCCAGGCACTCGAGGGTGCGCAACTGCTGCTGGCCCAGCCCGATGCCCGGCAGGCCGTAGATCGGGAAGTCGCCTTGCAGATGCTGCCCGAGCACCGGGAAATACGCATCCAGCCCGGTGAAGTCGTGAATCAGGAACAACGCTGGCTCGCTGCCGCCCGCCCGCACCGTGATCACTTCCTGAGCGTCGGTGGTGGGCAGCGGACGCTGATCGAGCAGCCCGGCCAGCGCCGCAATGCTCGGGTGCTGGAACAATTCGGCCAGGGTCAGCGGCAACCCGGCCTTTTGCAGCAGGCTGACCAGACGGATCGCTGACAACGAATGCCCGCCCAGTTCGAAGAAGCTGTCGTGTCGGCCGATTCGCCCGACTTCCAGAACCTCGGCCCACAGCTGCGCCAGGCGTTCTTCCAGCACGCTGGACGGCGCTTGATAGATGGCCGTCGCCAGCGCGTCCATGTCCGGTGCCGGCAAGGCCTTGCGGTCGACCTTGCCGTTCTGGGTCAACGGCAGTGCATCCAGGCCGACATAGGTCGCAGGCACCATGTATTCCGGCAATCGCCCCAGCAACTGCGAGCGCAATGTGGCGCTGTCGAGAGCCGCATCGCGTCGGGTGAAATAGGCCACCAGCCGCAAAGTGCCATCTTCCAGACGCTGAGTGGTCACAACGGCTTCAGCAACGCCAGGGCACTGGGCAAGCTGCTGTTCGATTTCGCCCAGCTCGACGCGCACACCACGGATTTTCACCTGATCATCGTTACGCCCCAGGTACTCAAGCGTGCCGTCAGCCAGCCAGCGCACCAGGTCGCCGGTGCGGTACATCCTGGCAGCCGTCACGTTGCTGAACGGATCGTCGAGGAAGCGCTCGGCGGTCAGGTCAGGGCGGTTCAGGTAGCCGCGTGCCACGCCGGTACCGCCGATGTACAACTCGCCCGGCACGCCAAGCGGCACCGGCTGACTGTGCGCGTCCAGCACGTAAAGCCGCGCATGGGCAACCGGTTTGCCGATATGCAGCACCCCTTGCGGCAGCATGAGGCCGGAACTGGCCACCACGGTGGTTTCCGTCGGCCCGTAATTGTTGACCACTGCAAAGCCCGGGTCCCGTTTGAAATGACGCAGGCGGTCGCCGCCGATCAGCAGGGTGTGCAGGGTCGGGTTGTGCAGCTCGCGGCTGAACGCGTATTCGGCCACCGGCGTGGGCAAAAACGCCACGTGCAGCGGTTGCGCCAGCCACCAGTCGAGCAGCAGATCAAGCTGTTCGTTGCCGATATCGGCAGGCGGCAGGTGCAGCACGGCGCCGGCACACAATGCAGGCCAGACCTCCCAGGCCATCGCGTCAAAGCCGAAGCCGGCCACACTGGCGGTTTGGCTGCCGGCGCGCAGGTCGAAGGCCTGACAGTGCCAGTCCACCAGATTGTTGAGCGTGCGGTGCTCGACCATCACGCCCTTGGGCTGCCCGGTAGACCCTGAGGTGTAGATCACGTAGGCCAGATTTTCAGCGGTCAGGCCTGGCACGTGCGGCGTGTCATCACGCTGCAGCCAGTCCGGGCGATCAAGCGCAACCCGCGGCACATGCAGATCAGGTACCCGCGCCAACAGGTCGAACTGGGCCAGCACCACCACCGGTGCGCTGTCTTCCAGCAGGTAACCGATACGCTCGTCCGGGTGCGCCGGATCGACCGGCACGTAGCTGGCTCCGGCTTTGAGTACCGCGAGCATTGCGCACAGTGTTTCCAGCCCGCGCCGCGCCAGTACCGCCACCCGGTCGTCCGGGCGCACACCAAGCCCGATCAGGTGATGGGCCAGCGCATTGGCGCGATGATTCAGCTCGCCGTAGGTCAGGCGCTGATCGCCCACCTGTACCGCCACAGTATCGGGCTGGTGCAGAGCATGCTGCTCAATACGCTGGTGAATAGTCAGCGCGCTTTCGGGCCTGTTCGACTCGGTATTGAAGCCGTGCAGCAGCTCGCTGCGCTCAGTTACCGGCAGCGTGTTCAAGGCCTGAATCGGCGTCAGTGGCGCGTGCTCCAGCGCAACCAGCAGGCTCTCCACGGCGCAGGCCAGATACGCGCAGACCCGCCGCGCATCAATGCCCGCCGAGGTCAGCGCGGTCAGGTCGAACACCTCGCCCAGATCATCGACGCTAAGCGTCAACGGATAGCTGCTGCGCTCGGCCGTCTGCAACAGTTCGATGCCCTGCCAGGCCGTGCTCGCGGCCTCGTCATGACTGCCGGGCGCTGCACTGTGGCGATAATTCAACAGCGCACTGAACAACGGCGCCCCCGCAGGCAGCGCGCTGCAACGCTGGGCAAGGGCCAGCGAAGCGTGTTCGTGAGCGAGCAAGCCGGTCAGGCGCCGATGGGTCTGCAGGACGGCGTCGCGGGCGGTCTGCTCGGCAAGGTCGATACGCAGCGGCAAGGTGTTGATGAACACCCCCAGCGTGCGCTCCGCGCCTTCAGCACCACCCAGCCGACCGATCAGCACGGTGCCGAACACCACTGTGTCGCGACCGGACAGGCGGCCCAGCACCTGAGCCCAAGCCAGATGCATCAGGCTCGCCGGGCTGACGCCCAGTTGCCGCACCTCATTGCGAATGCGCTGGCTCAGCGCGGCATCCAGACGCAACCTGGCTTCGCCGGGCACCTCAGGCCCTGGCAAGGTGGCCTGAGCATAAGGCAGGGTCGGCTCCTCAAGGTCGCCCAGTTGCTCGCGGAAGAACGTTTCATGAGCGTCGTTACCCGGCCCCAGCAAGGTGTGCGCGATGTAATTGCGGTAAGGCACCGGTGCCGGCAGTTGCGCCTGCTGATCGAGCAGCACGGCCTGCAACTCATGGCTCAACAGGTCGAGCGCGACGTGGTCCATGATCAGGTGATGGAACAGCAGCACGGCGACAATGCGCTGGTTGTCCGGGTCCTCGGCATGCACCAGGCGCAGCAGCGGCGCGTCTAGCAGGTTCAGCGGTTCCGGGTCGTGCAGCGCGGCCAGCGGCAGCTCGATGACCGGCAACAGGGCATGGCGCCACACCACTTGCACAGGTGTTTCGAGCCCTTCCCAATACAGCGAGGTGCGCAGCACATCGTTACGGGCGATGACCTGTTGCAGCGCCTGGCAGAAGGCGTCCAGCCGCGAGCGGTCGGCAAATGCAAAACGCGCTTGCAGGCGATAGGGATCATCGTCGCCGGCCGACAGGTAATGATAGAAAATACCGGCCTGCAACGGCCCCAACGGGTAGATGTCCTGAATATTGGCCGCGCCGCCGGTCACGCTGGCAACCACGCGATCAATGCCTGACTGATCCAGCTTGACCAGTGGCAACAGGTCCGGCGTGATCGAGGTGCAATCCGCGCCAATCAGGTTGGCCGGAATCTTCACCTGGCTGCCGCTGCCAATCGCGCTGGCCAGGGCGGCGAGGGTCGGCTGAGCGAACAGCACGCGCACATCGGCGTCCATGCCCCGGCGACGCATGCGCGCAATCAGGGTGACGGCCAGCAGCGAATGCCCGCCCAGTTCGAAAAAGTGATCGTGCCGCCCCACCTGCCCGACCTGCAACAGGTCGCTCCAGATCTCGGCCAGCGCGGTTTCCAGTTCGCCTTGCGGCGGCTCGTAGTCGCGTCCGGGCAAGGCCTCGCGATCCGGCGCCGGCAAGGCGCGGCGGTCCACTTTGCCATTGGCGGTCAACGGCCAGGCATCCAGGCGCACAAAGGCGCTGGGCACCATGTACCCCGGCAGACGGGCGAGCATGTCGCTGCGCAGCTGCGCCGCTGCCACCGTGGCGCTGTCGGCACGTTCGATGAAGTACGCCACCAGACGCGATTGGCCCGGCTCGTCTTCGCGGGCCATGACCAGCGCTTCTTCGATGCCCGGCAACTGCGCCAGTTGCGCCTCGATTTCGCCCAGCTCGATGCGCACACCGCGAATCTTCACCTGATCGTCGTTACGCCCCAGGTAATCCAGCGTGCCATCGGCGTTCCAGCGCGCCAGATCGCCCGTGCGGTACATGCGCGCCTGCGGTTGCTCGGAGAAAGGATCGAGCAGGAAGCGCTCGGCAGTCAATTGCGGCTGGTTCAGGTAACCGCGCGCCACGCCCTCGCCGCCGATGTACAACTCACCGGCGACGCCCAGCGGCACCAGTTGCTGTTGCTCGTCCAGCAGATACACACGGGTATTGGCGATCGGCTTGCCGATATCGAGGCTGCCGTCGGGCAGCAAACGTCCCGAGGTGGCGACCACCGTGGCCTCGGTCGGGCCGTAGTTATTGATCACGGCAAAGCCCGGCTCGCGATGAAACTGCCGCAGCCGGTCGCCGCCGATCAGCAGCGTGCGCAGGGTCGGATGACGCAACTGGCGGCTGAAGGCATATTCGGCGACCGGGGTCGGCAGGAACGCGACCTGCAGCGGTTGCGCCAGCCACCAGTCGAGCAGTGCGTCGAGCTGTTCGTTGCCAATCTCTGCCGGTGGCACGTGCAAGGTTGCCCCCGCGCACAGCGCTGGCCAGACTTCCCAGGCCATCGCGTCAAACCCGAAGCCGGCAACACTGGCGGTGTGGCTGCCTGCGTGCAGGTCGAATGCCTGGCAATGCCAATGCACCAGGTTCTCCAGGGTGCGATGTTCAACCATCACGCCTTTCGGTTGCCCGGTCGAGCCCGAGGTGTAGATCACATAGGCCAGATCTTTGGCGGTCAGCCCTGCCACGACGGGGTTGTGCGCCTGCTCGGGCCAGTGCGGCCGATCCAGCGCGATCACCGGCACGCCCAGCGCGGGCAGACGCTCGATGAAGGTCTGTTGCGCCAGCACCGCAACCGGCGCGCTGTCGCTCAGCAGGTAGGCAATGCGTTCGCCCGGATGCGCCGGATCCACCGGCACATAGCAGGCCCCGGCCTTGAGCACCGCCAGCAGGCCCACGAGCGTGTCCAGCCCGCGACGCGCCACCACTGCAATACGCTCATCCGGGCGCACGCCCAGGCTGATCAGATAATGAGCAAGGCTGTTGGCCTGGCGCTTCAGCTCGGCATAACTCAGCGACTGCTCGCCGACCTGCGCCGCAATCGCTGTAGGTAAACGGGTTGCCTGAGCCTCTATCAAGCCATGCACGGTCTGGTTTTGCGAAAAGCTCAGGCCGGTGGGGTTAAGCGTCTCAACCAGGTACTGGCGCTCCTGCCTGCCCACCAGCGGAACTTGTGCGAGCACCGTCTGCTGGTCATTCACCAGTGCCTGCAACAACTGCTCGAAATAACCGCAATAGCGCTGCACGGTGGTGTCATCGAACAGTGCTGTTGCGTAATCCAGCGTGCCGACCAGCGCATCGCCGTGCTCGCCGAGGTTCAGCGACAGGTCGAATTTGGAGGTTTGAGCGCTCTGCTCGACCAAGGCCAGCGACAGTCCATCCATCTGCGGCAGTGAACTGTCCCCGGCCAGCCAGTTGAGCGTGGTCTGGAACAGCGGCGCGTGCGCCAGGCTGCGTGCCGGGCGAACGATTTCCACCACCTGCTCGAACGGCAGGTCCTGGTGATCCTGAGCCTCCAGCACCCGGGTTCTGACCTGGGCCAGCAAGGCTTCACCGGTCGCGGCGGACGAGGTGTCGATGCGTACGGCCAGGGTATTGACGAAAAGCCCGATCAGCCCTTCCAGTTCAGCACGACCCCGCCCTGCAATCGGGCTGCCGATAACCACTTCGGCCTGCCCGGAAAGACGCGCCAGCAGCGCTCCCCAGGCAGTCATCAAGGTCATGTACAGCGTCACACCCTGGCGCTGCGCCAGTGCACGCAAGCCTGCGGTCAGTTGGCTGTTCAGGCGGACCGCCAGGCTGGCACCGGCAAAATCCTGTTGCGCCGGGCGTGGCCGATCGGTTGGCAGGGTCAATAGCGTCGGCGCGCCGTCCAGCGTCTGGCGCCAGTAGGCGGCCTGGTGTTGCAGGCGTTCGCCGCTCATCCAGCTTTGCTGCCAGACCGCATAGTCTGCGTACTGAATGGCCAGCGCGGGCAACGGATCGGCTTTGCCGTGGCGCAAGGCCGGGTACAGCGCCAGCAGTTCGCGGGTCAGCACGCCCATCGACCAGCCGTCGGCGACGATGTGGTGCACGGTCAGCAGCAACACGTGACGTTCGTCCTCCAGTTGCAACAGGCTGCCACGTATCAGCGGTCCGCGCGTCAGGTCGAAAGGTGTTGCGGCCTCGCTCACCACGCGTTCGGCCAGCGTTTCCGGGCAAAGGCGCAGGTCTTCGACGTGCAGCAGCGAGCTGCCAGGCAACTCGGCAAAAAACACCTCGGCGCCCTCTTCGCAGGCAATAAAGCGGCTGCGCAGGGTTTCGTGGCGCTCGACGATCCGCGCCAGCGCGGCGGTCAGCGCGTTCACATCCAGCGGGCCACGCAGGCTCAGGGCCAGCGAGATGTTGTACGCCTCGCTGCCGCCTTCGAGCTGGGCCAGGAACCACAGGCGTTGCTGGGCAAACGACAGCGGCAACGACTGGTCACGCGGCGCAGGCAGGATCAGCGACAGCTCGCTGCGTCCGGCACCGGCCAGCGCGGCAGCAACGGCTGCCAGTTCACCCAGCGCAAAGAGTTCACCCAGTGGCAATTCCATGCCCAGTTGCTGGCGAACCTGAGAAACCATGCGCATGGCCAGCAGGGAATGCCCGCCCATGTCGAAAAAGTGATCGTGGCGGCCGACCCGCTCGACCTGCAACACTTCGGCCCAGATCTGCGCCAGGGCGATTTCAATGTCACCCTGCGGTGGTTCGTAGGCAAGCCCCAGCAGCGACGAGTGGTCCGGTTCAGGCAATGCGCGGCTGTCCAGCTTGCCATTGGCGGTCAGCGGCAGCGCGGTCAGCTCGATGAAGGCCACCGGGACCATGTAATCCGGCAGGTTGGCCTGCATGTGCGCACGCATCTGTTCCGGCGCGGGTGCTTCGACGTCTTGTTGGCTGGTGAAATAGGCGACCAGGCGCACATTGCCCGGTTCGTCTTCGCGGGCCAGCACCACCGCCTCCCTGATCCCCGGCAATTGGTGCAGGCAATTGACGATTTCGCCCAGTTCGATACGAAAACCACGGATCTTGACCTGATCGTCGTTGCGCCCCAGGCACTCCAGTTGCCCGTCTTCCAGCCAGCGCCCCAGATCGCCCGTGCGGTACATCATGGCGCCGGGCTGATCGCTGAAAGGGTCGGCAATAAACTTCTCGACGGTCAGCTCCGGGCGGTTCAGATACCCCAGTGCAACGCCGTCGCCACCGATGTACAGCTCGCCGATCACACCCAGCGGCGCGAGGCGTTGCTGAGCGTTCAGCACGTAAACCCGAGTGTTGCCAATGGGTCGGCCGATAGGCACTGATTCGGCGCTGCTTGCCAGCGCCCGAACATCGTAAGCAGTCGCGAAGGTAGTGGTCTCGGTCGGGCCGTAACCGTTCAACAAATGCAGGCCCGGCGCCTGGGCCAGCATTGCCCGAAAGCTGACAGGGTCAGCGCGTTCGCCACCTGAAATCAGCACCCGCAAGCCGCCGAGCGCTTCGGGGATCATTTGCACGTACTGGTTGAACAGCGCCGTAGTGAGAAACAGCACGCTGACGTTGCCGTGCCGCAAGGCTGCGCTGAAGCGCGCCGGGTCGATCAGCGTGGTGTGTTCGATCACAACCAACTGCCCGCCGTTCAGCAAGGCACCCCAGACTTCCATGGTGCTGGCATCAAACGCCGGGTTGGACGCAAACGCGATGCTGTCCTGTTCGTTGAACTCGGCATAACCGTTGTTCAACACCAGCCGGACGATGCCGCGATGGCCGACGCGCACACCTTTTGGTGCCCCGGTGGAGCCCGAGGTGTACATGACGTAAGCCGCTGTGTCCGCGCCTTGCGGCAAGCCAGGATCATGCGCGGGCTGGTCGTCCAGATTCAACTGGTCCAGATCGATGCGCTGCACCGACGTGGCAATCGACATGGCGCTCTGCGTCAACACGCATTTCGCCTGGCAGTCGCCAAGCATGTACTGCTGTCTTTCGGCGGGTGCATTGACATCCAGCGGTACATAGGTTGCCGCGCATTTGCCGATCGCCAACTGGCTGATCAGCAGTTCCAGCGAGCGTGGCAGCAGAATCGCCACATGCTCATCAGGCCGTACGCCCTGCCCCAGCAGGTAATGCGCAAGGTGGTTGGCGCGTTCGTTCAACTCGCCGTACGTCAGCGAACGACGGCCATGCACGGCCGCAATGGCCTGCGGATGAAGTGCCGCGCGACGCTCGAACAGGCGGTGCACGGGCAACTCGCGGGGGTATTCACGGTGGGTATCGTTGAACGTGGTCAGCAGTTGCTCGTGCTCAGCCTCCGGCAGCACCGACGATTCGATCAGGGCGGTTTTCGGTGGCTGCTGCAGTGCCTGCACCAGATGCACAAGGGCCTGTTGCAGATAAGCGCAGATCCGTTGTGGATCAATACCCGGTGCCGCCTGGACCGTCAGGCCGAAATCATCGCCGAAGTCATCGATACACACGGTCAGCGGGTAGTTGCTGCGCTCTTCTGCGTGGATGACCGCAATGCCTTGCCATGCAGCGCTGCTCGCCGGGTCATCGACCTGCGACACCGCGCTGTGGCGGTAATTGAGCAGCGTATTGAACAACGGCGCGCCCGTTGGCAAGGCGCTACAGCGCTGGACCAGCGCCAACTGAGCATGCTCGTGGGCGAGCATGCCGACCAGACGCCCGTGCAGATCGAGCACCGCACTGCGCGCGCTATGCCCGGCCAGGTCCATGCGCAGCGGCAAGGTATTGATAAACACACCCAGAGCGCGCTCACAGCCTTCACCGCCGCGCAGGCGCCCAAGCAGCACGGTGCCGAACACCACGCTGTCGCGCCCGGACAATTGCCCCAGCACCTGGGCCCAGGCCAGGTGCATCAAGGTGGCGGCGCTGACACTCAACTGCCTGGCCTGATCGCGCACCTGACTGCACAGGGCGCTGTCCAGTTTGAGCCGGGCCTCACCAGGAATCTGCTCGGCGGAGGTCATTGCCAGACCGTATGGCAAGGTCGGCTCATCGACATCGCCCAGTTGCTCGCGGAAGAACGCTTCATGGGCGTCATCGCCAGGCCCTTGCAGGACGTGGGCGATATAGTTGCGGTACGGCACGGGGGCGGCGAGCCCGGCTTCGTTGCCCAGCAGTATGGCCTGTAACTCGTGGCTCAAGACGTCAAGAGCGATGTGATCCATGATCACATGGTGGTAACGCAGCACCGCGGTGATCCTCTGGTTGTCCGGGTCATGGGCATAAACCAGATGCAGCAGCGGCGCCTGCGTCAGCTCCATGCGCGGCGCATTGAAAAGCTCTGGCAAGGGCGTCTCTTGAATGCGCAGCGGGGCCTGACGCCAGACCACCTGAACCGGCGCTTGCAGGCCTTCCCAGCACAACGCGGTGCGCAGAATGTCGTTGCGCTCGATCACCCGCTGCAAGGCTTGGCAAAAAGCGTCCAGACGCGACGCGTCGGCGAACGCGAATTGCGGCTGCAACAGGTAGGGATCGCGGTCCCCGGCTGTCAGGTGGTGATAAAGAATACCGGTCTGCAAGGGGCCCAGCGGATAGATATCCTGCACATTGGCGGCCCCGCCCGGTACCTGCGCGACGATGCGGTCAATGGCCGCCTGATCCAGCGCTACCAAAGGCAGCAGTTCGGGGGTGATGTGCTGGCAGTGCGCATCGATCAGGTTGGCCGGCACCTGGATTTCGCTGTCGCGACCAACTGCCTCAGCCAGCGCGGCCAGCGTTGGCTGAACGAAAAGAACGCGAATGTCCGCCCTCATGTCCAGACGGCGCATGCGCGCAATCAGGGTCACGGCGAGCAGCGAATGACCGCCCAGTTCAAAGAAATTATCCTGCCGACCGACCTGCTCTACTTGCAGCAGCTCCGCCCAGAGGCTGGCGAGGGCGATTTCGACCGCGCCGTGCGGCGCTTCATAAGCCCGGCTGGCGAGGCTGTCACGATCCGGTGCTGGCAGGCTTTTGCGGTCCAGTTTGCCGTTCGCCGTTATCGGCAGGCCGGCAAGCCGGACAAAGGCCGCAGGCACCATGTAATCAGGCAGCAACCCCGACAGCCAGGCGCGCAACTGCTCGATATCCAGCCCGGTCTGGTCTTCAGCGCAGGTGTAATAGCCCACCAGACGCTTGTCTCCGGGCACATCCTCGCGCGCCACGACCACAGCGTCGAGAACCTGTGGATGATCATTCAGGCGAGACGCGATCTCACCCAGCTCGATACGGAAACCGCGAATCTTGACTTGCTCGTCGTTACGGCCCAGGTATTCCAGGCTGCCGTCGGCCATCCAGCGCGCCAGGTCACCGGTCCGGTAAATGCGCGCATCTGCGGCGTGGCTGAACGGGTTATCGAGGAACCGTTCGGCGGTCAGTGCTTCACGGTTCAGGTAGCCGCGTGCCACTCCGGCACCACCGACATACAGCTCGCCGACCACACCGAGCGGCACCGGCTCGCCGCGGGTGTCGAGGACATACAGTTGCAAATCGGCAATGCGCTTGCCGATCGGGCTGGCGCCGACACGCTGGGCGTCTTCGGGCTGCACCGGGTAATAGGTCACGTGCACGGTGGTTTCGGTGATGCCGTACATGTTGACCAGTTGGGTGGCGGCGTTCACGTTGCGGGCGTACCACGGCTTGAGCATCGCTGTTTCCAGCGCTTCACCGCCGAAAATCACCTGGCGCAGCGAATGCGCCTGCGGATTCTCGCCCTGGGCAGCAATCAGCTGGCGAAACGCACTCGGCGTCTGGTTGAGCACCGTCACCCCGGCGCTGCACAGCAGCGCGTAGAAGTCTTCAGGCGAGCGGCTGACCAGTTGCGGCACGATCAACAAACGCCCGCCGTGCAGCAACGCGCCCCAGATTTCCCAGACCGAGAAGTCGAAGGCAAACGAGTGGAACAGCGACCAGACGTCCTGTTCGTTGAAACCGAACCAGTCTTCGGTGGCCGAGAACAGCCGCGCAACATTGCGGTGTTCGATCATCACCCCCTTGGGCAGGCCGGTGGAGCCGGAGGTGTAGATCACATACGCCAGGCTCGTGGGCTTGACCGACACCTGCGGATTACGCTCGGATTCGTCCTGCAAACCGGCATCGTCGAGGCTGATCACCGGCACTTGCGACACCGGCAAGGCGGCCTGCACTGACCGCTGGCTCAGCAACGCTACCGGCGCGCTGTCGCCGAGGGTGTAGGCAATGCGCTCCAGAGGGTAAGCCGGGTCCAGTGGCACGTAGGCGGCACCGGCCTTGAGAATCCCCAGCAGGCCCGCGATCATTTCCAGGCCACGATGCGTGCAGATGGCGACACGGTCATCCTCACCGATGCCCAGGCCAATCAGGCGATGCGCGATTTTGTTGGCCTGGGCGTTAAGCGTCGCGTAGCTCCACGATTGGTCTGCAAAGCTCACGGCAATCGCATCTGGCGTGCGCTGCACCTGCGCTTCAAACTGGCTGTGCAGGGTCTGCCCTTGCGGGTAAACCACGTCGGGTGCATTGAAGCCCTTGGTCAACTGCCGACGCTCGGCCTCCGACAACAGCGCAATGTGGTTCACCACCGTCTGGCCATCAGCGACCATGCCACGCAGTATCGCCTCCAGATAACCCAGATAGCGCTCGACGGTGCTGCGGTCAAACAGCGCGGTGGCGTATTCCACGATGCAGCGGAAATGTTCGGTGCTGTCGCCGACGCTGAGCGCCAGGTCGAACTTTGCGAAAGCCGCCTGCTCATCCAGCGGTTCCAGTTGCAGATCGCCCAGTTGCAAGTCCAGGCCCTGACTGCCATCCCAGGTCAGTGATGCCTGGAATAACGGGCTGTGCGCCAGGCTGCGCGGCGGCCGCAGGCGCTCCACCACTTGCTCGAAAGGCAGGTCCTGATGGTCCTGCGCTGCCACCACGCGGGCCTTGATGCGCGCCAGCAGCGTCACGGCATCCGGCTCGCCGGACGTGTCCACACGCACGGCCAGGGTATTGACGAACAGGCCGATCAAGCCTTCGATTTCGGCGCGACGACGGTTGGCCACCGGCATGCCGACAACGACCTCTTCCTGGCCGGACAACCGCGACAGTAATACCGCCCAAGCCCCCATGAACAGCATGAACGGTGTCACCGACTGGGCCTGGCAGAACGTTCTGATGTCAGTGCTCAGGCGCGCATCCAGAGTCAGCGCGGCGCTGGCCCCGGAGTAGTCCTGATGCGCAGGACGTGGTCGGTCGGTCGGTAATGTCAGCAACACCGGCGCGCCCGTCAGCGCCTGCTGCCAGTAATCAGCCTGATGGCTCAAGCGTTCGGCGTCCAGCCAGGTGCGTTGCCACACAGCGTAATCGCCATATTGCAGCGCCAGCGGGGGCAGCGGATCAGCCAGCCCTTGGCTGAACGCCTGATACAGCGCGGTCAGTTCACGGGTCAGTACACCCAGCGACCAGCCGTCGGCAACGATATGGTGCACGGTCAGCAACAGTACGTGGCGTTCTTCGGCCAGGCACAGCAGACGACCGCGAACAGGCAGGTCGTGGCGCAGATCGAAGGGCTGCGCGGCTTCTTCCTGGGCTACCGCGCGCAAGGCATCGGCGCCGTGACCACGCAAATCCTGCCAGCAGATGTCCGGCACTGAAGTGATGGGCGCCGCCTGCACCCAGGCGATATCGTCTTCCTGGCTGAAGCGGCTGCGCAGGCTGTCGTGACGGGCCACGATGCGCTCCAGTGCACGTTTCAAGGCACGGCTGTCCAGCGGGCCGGTCAGTTTAAGGCCCAACGAAATGTTGTAGGCGCTGTTGGCGTCTTCCATCTGCGCCATGAACCAGATGCGCTGTTGCGCAGACGACAACGGTACCGGGCCATTGCGCGGCTGCACATCGATGGCCGGCAACTGGCTTCGCGCAGCGGCGGCCAGGCACTGGGCCACGGCGCTCAACGCGCTGTCGGCGAACAGGTCGCCCAGTGTCAGTTCAAGCGAGAGACGCTGGCGCACCTGAGACACCATGCGCATGGCCAGCAGCGAATGGCCGCCCAGTTCAAAAAAGCGGTCCTGACGCCCTACCCGCTCGACCTGCAGCAATTCGCTCCAGATGGCGGCCAGTGCGTTTTCCAGATCACCTTGCGGTGCCTGGTATTCCCCGGTGGACAACGCGCTGCGGTCAGGCACCGGCAGGGCCCGGCGATCGACCTTGCCGTTGGCCGTCAATGGCCAGCTGTCTAGCCGCACCAGTGCGCCGGGCACCATGTAAGCGGGCAATCGGGCGGCCAGTGCCGTGCGCAGGTCATCCAGGCGGGAGGGTGTAGCGTCTGCGCGTTCGGTGAAGTAACCGACCAGACGCGGCTGGCCTGGCTCATCTTCGCGCGCCAGCACCAGCGCTTCTTCGATGCCCGTAAGCTGGCTGAACTGGCTTTCGATTTCACCCAGTTCGATGCGCACGCCACGAATCTTTACCTGATCGTCGTTACGACCCAGGTATTCCAGGGTGCCGTCCGGGTTCCAGCGCGCCAGATCGCCGGTGCGGTACATACGGGCTTGAGGCTGCTCGGCAAACGGATCGCGCAGAAAGCGCTCGGCGGTCAGTTGCGGCTGGTTCAGGTAGCCACGCGCAACACTCTCGCCGCCGATGTACAACTCGCCGGCCACCCCGAACGGGACCAGCTTGTGCTTGCTGTCCAGCAGGTACACCGAGGTGTTGGCGATCGGTTTGCCGATGTCCAGGCTGCCATCGGGCAGTAAACGGCCTGAGGTGGCGACCACGGTGGTTTCGGTCGGGCCATAGTTGTTGATCACGGCAAAGCCCGGATCGCGATGAAACTGACGCAGACGATCGCCGCCGATCAGCAGCGTGCGCAACGTCGGGTGACGCAGGTCACGGCTGAATGCGTATTCCGCGACCGGGGTCGGCAGGAACGCGACCTGCAGCGGCTGCGCCAGCCACCAGTCGAGCAGCGCATCAAGCTGTTCGTTGCCGATGTCAGCCGGCGGCAGATGCAACGTGGCCCCGGCACACAGGGCTGGCCAGACTTCCCAGGCCATCGCGTCGAAGCCAAACCCCGCCACGCTGGCGGTATTCCTGCCGGCACGCAAATCAAACGCCTCGCAGTGCCAGTCGATCAGGTTGTTCAGCGTGCGGTGTTCGACCATCACGCCCTTGGGCTGCCCGGTCGAGCCGGAGGTGTAGATCACATAGGCCAGATGGCTTGACGTCAAGTCGGCGAGCTGTGGGTTGCCCGTTTTTGCTGGCCAGTCCGAGCGTTCAAGATCGATCAGCAGTGCCTTGGGCCCTGGCAGGCTGAGCCCTTCAAGACGGGGCAGCAATGCCGGTTGCGTCAGTACCGCCACTGGCGCGCTGTCGGTCAGCAGGTAGGCCACACGCTCGTCAGGGTGCGCCGGGTCGATGGGCACGTAGCCAGCACCGGATTTGAGCACCGCCAGCAGGCTGACCAGTGTCTCCAGACCCCGCCGGGCGACCACCGCCACGCGGTCGTCCGGGCGTACGCCGAGGCTGATCAGGTGATGCGCAAGGGCGTTGGCGCGCTGGTTCAGCTCGGCGTAGCTCAGGCAGTGCTCGCCCACTTGCGCGGCGATGGCGTCCGGGCGCGCCTGGGCCTGTTGTTCGATGCGCTGCTGGAGGGTCAGTGCGCGTTGGTACTCGGCATGGTGGTCGTTGAAGCCCTGCAGCAATTGCGTACGCTCACTGGCGGGCACGATATCAAGCTGCGCGACCGGCATCTGCGGCGTCTGCTCAAGCGCATCAATCACGCTTTCCATCGCCCGTTGCAGGTAGGCGCATATGCGTTGCGGCTCGATGCCCGCGGACGTTTGCGCAGTGAAGCCGAACGCCTCGCCCAAGTCATCGACGCTCAGCACCAGCGGGTAGTTGCTGCGCTCCTGCGCCTGCAGCACTTCAATGCCCTGCCAGGTTTCGCCGGATGCCTGCGCCGGTGCGCTGTGGCGATAATTGAGCAAGGCGTTGAACAGCGGCGTCGGCGCTTGTACGCCGCTGCAACGCTGGGCCAGCGCCAGCGGTGCATGTTCGTGGCGCATCAGGGCGGTCAGGCGCTGGTGGGTGGTGCGCACCGCACCCCGCACGTCCTGGTTGTCCAGATCGAGACGCAACGGCAATGTGTTAATGAAAATGCCCAGCGCCCGCTCCGTGGCCTCGGCGCCCAGCAGGCGGCCCATCAGTACGGTGCCGAACACCACGCGCGGCTGCCCGGTCAGGCCTGCCAGCACCTGTGCCCAGCCCAGATGGAACAGGCTGGCGACGCTGACCCCGAGGGTTCGCGCCTGGGCGCGCAAACGCTGGCACAGCAGCAGGTCAAGCGTAATGCTGTGCTCTTCAAGGTCATCGCCGTCGCCGCTCAGGTCTTGCAGGCCATAAGCCAGCGTCGGCTCGTCGAGGTCGGCGAGCATCTCGCGGAAAAACGTTTCGTGTTCTTCTTCGCTGACACCCAGCAGCGCCTGCCCCACGTAGTTGCGAAACGGCACCGGCACACCCAGCGCGTTGGCCTGGCCGAGCAGGCAGGCCTGTATTTCATGCCGCACCACTTCAAGGGCGCTGTGGTCCATCGCGATGTGGTGGAACAGCAGCGTGGCCTTCACCCCATGACCGTCCGCAGGCGCGGATTCATGACAGACCAGACGCATCAACGGCGCCTGGCCCAGGTCCATCGTGACGCCTGCGCCAGTCGATACGCTGTCGACCTTCAGTTCAGCGTGACGCCAGACCACCTGCACCGGGGTGTCCAGCCCGTCCCAATGCACGGAGGTGCGCAGGATGTCGTGGCGATTGATGACCGTTTGCAATGCCTGGGCGAACGCCTCCAGACGTGGCTGATCGGAAAAAGCGAACTGCACCTGCATGACATACGGATCGCCCTGAGTGGCGGTCACGTGGTGATACAAAATGCCCTGCTGCAAGGGCGCCAGCGGATAAAGGTCCTGCACATTGGCAGCCCCTCCCGGTATCAGATCGAGCAGACGATCAATCGCGACCTGGTCAAGCTCGACCAGCGTCAGCATCCCGGGCGTGATCCGCTCGCAGCCCGGCACGATGCCATTGGCCGGCAATACCAGCGCCCCGCGTTTGCCACTGCGGTAATCGCCCTGTTCGATGAGTTCGATCAGCGCTGGCTTGTGGGCGCGCAAATGGTCCAGCAAGCCGTTGTCGCTCAAGGCACGGCGATTGCCCTGCACCACCAGTTGTCCATCCTTGACCGTCAGCTGGATATCGTGAGCTTTGAGTGTTGCCAGAAGTTCGTTGATGCTCACAGGATAATCTCCATGTTTTCTGTGATGGCTGCGTAGCCCGCCAGCGTAGGTTGTTCGAAGAGCGCCCGGACATCGGCCTCGATGCCTTCCTGGCGCAAGCGCGCCGTCAGGCTTACCGCCAGCAGCGAGTGGCCGCCCAGTTCGAAAAAGTTGTCGTGCCGCCCGACCTGCTCCACGCCGAGCAGGTCGGCCCAGAGGTTGGCCAAGAGGGTTTCTGTCTCGCCTTGCGGGGCTTCGTAAGGCCGGGTCAGCAGCGCGTCGACGCCCGGTGCAGGCAAGGCCTTGCGATCCAGCTTGCCGTTGGGGGCCAGCGGCATCTCGTGCAGGTGCACATAAAGGGCCGGCACCATGTAATCGGGCAGTTGCGCGCGCAACAGCTCGCGCAAGGTCTCGATGGGCAGCAGCGTGCCGGTGTAATAGGCAACCAGTCGCTGGCCGCCCGGCGGCTCATCACGCACCAGCACCACGGCCTGTTGAATGTCTGGGTGGGCGGTCAGGCAGGCCTGAATATCACCCGGCTCGATACGCAGGCCGTGGATTTTCACCTGATCGTCGTTGCGCCCCAGAAACTCCAGCAGGCCGTCCGCCCGCTGACGCACCAGATCGCCACTGCGGTATAAGCGGTCGCCACTCACAAAAGGGCTGTCGATGAAGCGCTCGGCATCCGCCTGCGGCAGGTTCAGGTAACCGCGTGTCACACCGGCCCCGCCAATGTGCAACTGACCGCTCACCCCTTGCGGCACGGGCTGGTCTTGCGCATCGAGCACATACATGCGGGTGTTGCTGATCGGCCGACCGATGGGCAACACGCTGCCTGGCACGGGCTGATGAGGCTCCAGTGTCCAGACGCTGCAATCCACCGTGGTTTCGGTCGGGCCATAGACGTTATGCAGGCGCACCTGCGGCAGCCGCTGGCGTAACTGTTCGGCCAGCGCGACGGTCAATTCGCCACCGCCGCAAACAATGTCGGTCAGGCTGTGGCAATCGCGGCTTTGCGGCAGGTCGAGAAACTGCTGCAACAGCACGGGCACGAACTGCACCACGCTGATCCTGCGTTCCTGAATAACCTGGGCCACATAAGCCGGATCGCGTTGGCCATCAGGGCGTGCCAGCACCAGCGCAATGCCGCTGCTCAACGGCCAGAAAATCTCCCAGACCGACGCGTCGAAACTGATGGGGGTTTTGTGCAGCAGCGCCGAACCCGAGGTCGGCGGGCACAGCCGTGAGCTCCACTGCACCAGGTTGCTGACGTTGCGATGCTCGACCATAACCCCTTTTGGCGTGCCGGTGGAGCCGGAGGTGTAGATGACATACGCCAGATGGTTCGGCGTCAGGTCGGCGACCCGTGGATTGGCAAAGTGCTGCATGTCCCAGTCGGCGCTGTCCAGATCGACACGCGGTGTACCTTCATCGTCGAGCAGTGCGCGGGTGGTCGCCTGCGTCAACAGTGCGATGGGCGCGCTGTCCTTGAACATGTAGTGCAGGCGTTCGCGCGGATAACTCGGGTCCAGCGGCACATAAGCACCACCGGCCTTGAGGATCGCCAGCAGGCCGACCACCATACCAACGCCGCGCTCGACACAAATCGCTACGCGGTCGTCAGGACGTACACCCAGCTTGATCAGGTGATGAGCCAGGCAGTTGGCCTGCTCGTTGAGCTGCCGAAAGCTCAATTGCGAGCGTCCGGCGCGCACAGCGACCGCCTGCGGGGTGCGCGCAACCTGGGCTTCAAACAGGCCCTGCAGGGTTTGCTGCAAGTCGTGATGCACGTCAGTGGCGTTGAAATCGACCAGTAAACGCTGACGCTCGTCGGCAGGCAGCACCGGCAGGCGCTGAAGTGGCAGATCCGGCTGGTTTTCCAGTGCGTCGAGCATGCCGGCCAGCACCTGTTGCACAAAGCCGCAGATACGCCATGCGCCGATTTCGGCTGGCACCGTGACACTCAGGCGCAGGCTGTCGCCCAGATCATCGACGTTGAGGCTCAGTGGATAGTTGGTGTGTTTCTCGCTGGCAAGAATGTCCAGGCCCTGCCAGGCATCCTGCTGTGCATCCTGGCGCGCCTGGCCTGCGGCATGCCGATAGTTGAGGATTGCGCTGAACAACGGCAGCGGCGCGGCCACCCCGCTCCAGCGCTGCGCCTGGGCCAGCGACGCGTGCTCGTGGCCGAGCAGTTGGGCCAGACGGGCATGTGTGGCGCGGGCACCGTCACGCACGCCGACGTTGTCCAGATCGATACGCAGCGGCAGGGTGTTGATGAACATGCCCATGCCTCGGTCGGCACCCGCCCCGCCTTGCAAGCGACCCAGCAGCACCGTGCCGAAAACCACGCGCGGGTTACCGGTGGCAGCGGCCAGTACGCGCCCCCATGCCAGATGAAGCAGGCTGGCAACGCTGATCCCCAGTTGCCGCGCCTGACTGCGCAGCCCGCGCAACAGTGCGTCGGGTATTACCTGCCGGGCTTCCTCAATGGTACGGCTGTCACCCTGCACATCGCGCAGGTCGAACGGCAGGGTTGGCGCGTCGATGTCGCCCAGCTGTTCGCGAAAGTACGCTTCGTGCTCGGCTTCGCTGACGCCCAGACGTGCCTGCGCCACATAGTTGCGATACGGCACGGCGGGCAGCGTAGGGCCGGGCTCGCCGCGCAGATGAGCGAGCATTTCCTCGCGCATCACTTCAAGGGCCGTGGCATCCACCACGATGTGATGGAACTGTAATGTTGCCGACAGGCCAGCGCCGGTTGCGTCCGGGCTGTAGAGCAGGCGAATCAGCGGCGCACGCGCAAGGTCCATGCGTGCCGTGCCCGGTTCGGCGTCAATCTGCGCCGACGCAACATGCTCGACTGTCAGATCGGCGTGCCGCCAGACCACCTGTTGCGGCACTTCCAGCCCTTGCCAGACAATTGCGGTACGCAGGCTGTCGTGGCGCGCGATGACCGTGCGCAAGGCAGCGGCGACAGCGTTCAACCGCTCCAGGCTGTCGACATTGATGCGTAATTGCAGCAGGTACGGGTCGCCCTGTTCGGCCGTCAGGTGGTGATAAAGAATGCCTTCCTGCAACGGTGCCAACGGGTAGATTTCCTGCACATTGGCCGCCCCGCCTGGCACCGTGGCGACAATGCGGTCGATAGTCGGCTGGTCGAGCCGGGTCAGGCTCAACAGCTCAGGGGTGATGTGCGTGCAGCCCGTCGGCACGCGATTGACCGGTGCGCTGATCTCGCGGCCCTTGCCCGCGGAGGCAGCCAGTGCAGCCACGGTGGGCTGGCCCAGCAACACCCGTACATCGACGCTCAGGCCGATGGTGCGCAGGCGCTCGACCAGGCTGACCGCCAGCAGCGAATGACCGCCCAGTTCAAAGAAGTTGTCGTGGCGGCCGACGTGCGCAAGGCCGAGCACTTGCGCCCAAAGCTGCGCCATAACGGTTTCTGTTTCGCCCTGCGGTGCCTCGTAGGCCTGCCCGGTCAGCGCTTGCAGATCCGGGTCTGGCAGTGCGTTGCGATCCAGCTTGCCGTGGCTGGTCAGCGGCAACGATTGCAGGCGGGTGAAGGCCAGCGGCACCATGTGCGACGGCAAACAAGCCAGTAGCGCCTCGCGCAGGGTTTCGGGTTCCACAGCGGACACTTCGGTGTACCAGGCCAGCAAGCGCTCGCCGCGCACCAGCACCACGGCGTCTTTGACGTCGGCCTGGCGGGCAAGCACTGCCTCGATCTCGCCCAGCTCGATGCGTATGCCGCGGATCTTTACCTGATCGTCGTTACGGCCCAGGTAATCCAGGCTGCCGTCTACATTCCAGCGCACCAGATCGCCGCTGCGATACATGCGCGCCTGCACTTTGTCACTGAACGGATCGGCGACAAAGCGCTCTTCGGTCATTTGTGGCTTGTTCAAATAGCCACGAGCAACGCCTGCGCCGCCAATGTACAGCTCGCCGATGACCCCGACCGGAACGGGTTGCAGTTGCTCATCCAGCACGTAGACGCGGGTGTTGGCGATCGGACCGCCAATGTGCAACGGGCCGCCCGGCGTTACCGGCCCGGAGGTCGCTACCACTGTGGTTTCAGTCGGGCCGTAGTTATTGATCACCGCAAAGCCGGGGTCGCTGTCGAACTGACGCAAACGGTCGCCGCCGATCAGCAGCGTGCGCAGCGTCGGGTGCTGCCGAGGGCGTCTGAACGCCTGTTCAGCCACCGGCGTGGGCAGGAAACTGACCTGCAGCGGTTGCTCCAGCCACCAGTCGAGCAGTTCATCGACGTGTTCGTTGCCCACCTGCGCGGGCGGCAGGTGCAGCACGGCACCGGCACACAACGCTGGCCAGACTTCCCAGGCCATTGCATCAAAACCGAAACCAGCCACGCTCGCCGTATGGCTGCCTGCATGCAGAGAGAACGCCTGACAGTGCCAATGCACCAGATTGGCCAGCGTGCGGTGCTCGACCATCACGCCTTTGGGTTGGCCGGTGGAGCCTGAGGTATAAATCACGTAGGCGAGGTTTTGCGCATCAAGGCCCTGCACCTGGGGATTGCTGTCGGGGTGCGAATGCACCTCGGCCTGCTCGATGTTCACCTGAGCGATATCGCCCGCCAGAGCGAGGGTCGCGTGCTCGGTCAGCACCAGACGCGGCGTGCTGTCTTGCAGCAGGTAGGCGATACGCTCGGCCGGGTACACCGGATCTACCGGCACATAGGCGGCACCCGCCTTGAGTACGGCGAGCATGGCGATCAGGCGTTGCGGCCCACGGTGCAGGCACAGCGCGACCCGCTCGTCCGGCCTGACTCCCAGGCTGATCAGGTGATGCGCGAGGCGATTGGCCTGCTGGTTGAGCTGGGCATAGGAAAGGCTGGTGCCATCCTGAATCAGCGCAGGGCTTTGTGGCGTTCTGGCAACCTGCGCTTCAATCAGCGCGTGCACGGTGAGACGCTCCGGGAACGCCTGTCTGGCAGGGTTGAAGTCTTCCAGCAAGTGCAGGCGCTCGTCTGCGTCGAGGATCGAAACGTTGTCCAGCGCCAACGGCCAGGCCCGTTCCAGCGCCTGAACCAGTTGCTCCAGGGTATTTTGCATCCAGCCCGCCACACGCTCGGCGCCCATGCCCTGCATGGCCAACACGTGCAGGTCGAAGTCCTCGCCCAAGTCATCGACGCTCAGGGTCAGCGGGTAGTTGCTGCGCACATCACCGCCGAGCACCCGCACGCCTTGCCATAGCCCTTCGCCGTCGTGCGGCTTGACCTCGGCGCTGTGGCGGTAGTTGAGCAAGGCGCTGAACAGCGGCGTACCCGAGGCCACGCCGCTGCAACCCTGAGCGAGTACCAGCGACGCCTGTTCATGGGCGATCAGCTCAGCAAGCCTTGAATGCACAGCTTTCACCGCTGTACGGGTGGCAAGCGCGGTGTCGACCCGCAACGGCAGCGTATTGATGAACACCCCTAGCGCCCGCTCGGCACCCTCGCCGCTCATGCGCCCAAGCAAAACGGTGCCGAACACCACGTCGCGGCGGTTGGCGAGCACGCTGAGCACCCGGGCCCAGGCGACGTGCATCAAGCTGGCGGCGCTCACGCCGAGTTGGCGGGCCTGCTCGCGTAGCCGCAGCGCCAGATCGTTGTCGAGTGTGCGCCGATCTTCTTCGATACCGCTGCCATCGGCAGGCACCTCATGTATACCGAAAGGCAGGGTAGGTTCTTCGACATCAGCGAGCATTTCACTGAAGAACGCCTTGTGGCGCGCGTCGTCGTTGCGCAGGTTCACTTGCGCAACGTAGTTGCGGTACGGCACTGGCGTTTTCAGCGCCGAATGCTGCCTGGACAGCAGTGCCTGCATTTCGCGGCTGACCACTTCCATCGCGGTGTTATCGAGCACCAGATGATGAAACAACAGAATCGCCACTGTTTCGCCGCTCGACGAATCGCGGGCATGCACCAGACGCATCAAGGGGGCCTGGGCCAGGTCCAGCCGGTGGCTTCGGGCGTCGTACCGCCGTTGGAGGCGATCAATGACCGAAATCTGTGAGTCTTCGGCCTCGAAATCGACGGCCTGCAACGTCAGTTCGGCACGGCGCCAGACCACTTGCTGCGGGCTTTCCAGCCCTTCCCAGACCACCGAGGTGCGCAGAATGTCGTGGCGGTCGATGACCTGTTGCAAGGCCGCGGCCCAGGCGTGAAGACGCTCAAGGCTGTCGAACGCCAGACGCCATTGCAGCAGGTACGGATCGCCCTGCCCGGCGGTCAGGTGGTGATAGAGGATGCCCTTCTGCAAGGGTGCCAGCGGGTAGATTTCCTGCACGTTGGCGGCACCGCCCGGCACGCTGGCAACAATTTGGTCGATAGCGGCTTGTTCGAGCGACACCAGGCTCAACATGTCCGCACTGATTCGCGTACAGCCTGGCGGAACGCGGTTTTCGGGTATCTGGAACGTCTCTGTGTTGCTTGCGGCAGTGTTGCACGCGGCCAGCGCAGCCAGTGTCGGCTGGCTGAGCAGCACATGCACATCGGCCTGCAAACCTGCCTTGCGCAACTGCTCGACCAGCTTGACCGCCAGTAACGAATGGCCGCCCAGCTCGAAGAAGTTATCGTGCCGCCCTACCCGTTCCACGCCGAGCACCTGCGCCCAGATGGCCGCCATTGCGATTTCCACCTCGCCCAGTGGCGCCTCGTAAGCGTGACCGAGCAAGTACGCAGGATCCGGGTCGGGCAGCGCACGGCGGTCAAGTTTGCCGTTGGCAGTCAATGGCAGCGAAGGCATGCGCGTGAAGGCTCGCGGCACCATGTAACCGGGCAAAAGTGCTCGCAGCGCATGATTCAGTGCATCGGTATCGACCGCAGACGTTTCAGTGAACCAGGCCAGCAGATGGAAATCGCGGACCAGCACCACGGCGTCTTTCACGCCTTGCTGGCGGGTCAGCACCGCCTCGATTTCACCCGGTTCGATGCGCATGCCGCGAATCTTCACCTGGTCGTCGTTGCGGCCCAGGTAATCCAGTGTGCCGTCGGCGTTCCAGGCCACCAGGTCGCCGCTGCGGTACATCCGCGCGCTTGCGACGTCACTGAACGGGTCGTGAATAAAGCGCTCTTCGGTCAGTTGCGGCTGGTTCAGGTAGCCACGCGCCACACCCGCACCGCCGATGTAAAGCTCACCGGGGACGCCCGGCGGCAGGGGCTGCAAGTGCCCATCAAGCACATAAACCCGTGTATTGGCGATGGGTACGCCGATGTGCAGCGAACCGCTGGCAAATACCTGGCCGGAGGTGGCAACCACCGTGGTTTCGGTCGGGCCATAGTTGTTGACCACGGCGTAACGGCGGTTGTGGGCAAACTGACGCAGGCGGTCGCCGCCGATCAATAAGGTGCGCAGGGTCGGGTGTTCATCGTCCTGGCTGAACGCGTATTCAGCCACCGGGGTAGGCAGAAAACTGACATCCAGCGGCTGGGCGCGCCACCAGTTGAGCATGGCTTCGATGTCTTCGCCGCTTTCCTGGACCGGGGCCAGATGCAGGGTTGCACCCGCGCACAGGGTTGGCCAGACCTCCCAGGCCATCGCGTCAAAGCCGAAACCTGCCAGGCAGGAGGTGTGGCTGCCCGCCTTCACGTCAAACGCCGCGCAGTGCCAGTCCACCAGACTGGCCAGCGTGTGGTGCTCGACCATCACGCCCTTTGGCTGGCCGGTGGAACCCGAGGTGTAGATCACGTAGACCAGGTTGTCACGGCTCAGGCCCGACACCTGCGGATTGCTGTCATCGCCCTGGCTATGCGCGCAGTGATCCAGCTCGATCAGCGGCACCGCCAACGGCGGTAAGCGATCCGCCAGCGACGATAGTGTCAACACGGCCACCGGCGCGCTGTCGCTCAGCAAGTAATTCAGGCGTTCGCGGGGGTGCGACGGGTCGATGGGCACATAAGCTGCCCCCGCTTTGAGAATCGCCAGCAAACCGATCAAGGTTTCCAGGCTGCGGCGCGAAACAACAGCGACGCGATCATCCGGGCGCACGCCTTGGTCGATCAGGCGCCGGGCCAAGGCATTGGCGTGCCGATTGAGTTGTGCGTAAGTCAGGTTTTGTCCCTGAAACGCGGCTGCCACGGCATGTGGGAACGCATGGGCCTGTTGCTCGATGCGCAGATGAATCAACGGTTCATCGCCGGGTTCTGTTTGTGTCTGGTTCCAGTGCTGCAGGTGCAGCTGCTCGGCAGGTGTCAGCAGTTGGAAATCATCGATTTGCAGCGCCGGGCTTTCAACGCCCTGTTCCAGAATATGCAGCAGGCGCCCTGCGATAGCTTGTGCTTCGGCATCGTCGACCCAGGCCCGATGGTGGACCATGTGCAGCGAGGCGTCGTCGTTGAGGCTGTTGCTGCGCAAATGAATGGCCAGAGGCGTCGCTTCAAAACCATTGGAGACTTTCACCGTTTTTGCCTGGGCCTCGCCGTAGCGGTAGGCATGGTCTTCCAGCTCGTAGGAGACCGAGACTTCAAACAGCTGCGCGCGCTCTTCACGGGACAATTCCAGGCTGCGATTCAGCTCGCTGAGTGGAAAGCGTTGATGACGGAAATCGCGTTTCAGCGCGTCACGCACCTCGATCACCAGCGCGCCGAAGTCCAGCCCTTCGGCGAAGGCCATACGCACGGCACTTACCTGGGCAAAGTGGCCCAGTGTGGCCTTGAAGTGCGCGCCGGTGCGGTTGAGCAACGGCAACCCGACCACCCATTCCTTGCGTTGCGTCGTGCGCGTGAAGTAGACGTGCAAGGCCGCCAGCAACACATGAAACGTCGAGGCATTGTGGCGTTCGGCGAATTTTTTCATGCGCGCATGCAGCGCTTCGGGCAGCGCCTGCACCCAGGCATGCGACGGTGCCGGATCGGTTGACCGGCGGTTGTGATAGCGAGACACCAGCAATGGCTCGGGCAGATTCTGGTATTTATCCAGCCAGTAGGCCTTGTCCTTGGCGAAGCGTGGCGATGCGTGATACCGGACGTCGTCGACGATGAAATCGCTGTAGCGCGGCGCGTCGAGTTCAAGGCTATGGCCCTCAACCTGCGCGGTGTACAGCTCACCCAGTGACTTCATCATCTGCCCGAAACCCCACCCGTCAAGAATCAGGTGGTGGGCCTGGATGGCCAGCCAGTAACGATCCGTGGCCAGACGAATCAGGCAAAACTCGACCAAGGGACGGCCATCGAAAACACACGGACGCTGCATCTGCTCGCTGATCAGCGCCAAGGCTGAGCTGGCCGGATCGAGGTGATCGCTGAAGTCGTGCACTGCCAGCGGCATGGGTATGGACGCCGCGTAAGTCTGAAGAGGCAAGCCATCCGCGCCGGCCCCCGGCATCAACACGGTGCGCAAGCCTTCGTGGGCTGCAACCAGTTGCGCCAGCGCACGCTGCAGGGCCTGGGCATCCATCGGTCCGGTTATCTGCAGGTAGCCGCCGATGTTGTAGAGCGGAGAATCGCCACGGCTGATCTGGTCAAGCCAGATGTCACGCTGGGCGGCGGTCAGGGAGAATGTTGGGGCGACAGAGGCACGCATGGCTCAAGGTCCTTCTTGGCAGATAATCCGCGGATTAGGCACTGCCAACTGGCCGATGTATGGCCCCTGAAACCCGGACACTGGCGTATAGCCATCAATCGTGGCAGCAGCATGTGTATCCGCTTGCTACTCTGTCCCTGTTTTCCGCTACAGACGCAGGATAAAAGCTTAGGCTGAATACCCAAAGACCCAGTGTCACAATCAGACTTATCAGTCATTGCAAACAGCAGTTGCCGCGCACGAGCCGACCATGGTGCCTTGTTGCGCGGTCGGAATCAGGAAAGCTCAGGATGAACACGGCGCAATACCCCGAATACAGTAGCGATCCGCGTTTTTATCAGCAGTTGGCTCAACTCGTCTCCAGCACCGGCTGCGCTACATTTGCCGGGCACATGCTGCAACTGGTGGATGCACTGGTGCCCATTCACGGGCTTGGCCTCAGTGAATGGACGCTGGACCTGCGCCAGAGCAGCATCAGCCGTATCAACCTGCTCGGCGGTGCCGGCCTGCAATACGACCCGCCCACCACTGGAGCGCCGAACCATCCGCTGCTGCCGAGCATCCTGCACATGCAGGACCCCTTGCTGGTGCAGCTAAAGACCCCGCTGAGCAAACAACACCCGCAGCGCAACACCCACCAGTGCAATCTGGTTTCAAGCCAGGGCGACCGTCGGCGGATCATCTGCTTTTACCGCCTGACGACCCTGCGCGCGTTTTCCCTGAGCGAACTGTCGTTGCTCAAAAGCCTGTCTGACACCTTGTTGCCGCTGGTCGAGCATCACGCACAAAGCCTCGTCCAGGCTGGCAGCCGGGGCGCACGCCAAGAGCCGGAGCCCGGCTCTCTGGATCAGGCGTTCAGCGGCCGACTGGCGCAGGATTCGATCACGCTGTCCGCACGCGAACAGGAGGTTTGCCTGGGCCTGTTGACAGGCGGAACCGTGGCTGAAATGGCTGCGCGGCTGAAGGTCAAGAACAGCTCGGTGGAAACCTACCTCAAGCGCGCCACCGCCAAACTGGGGGTCAGTGGGCGGCACGGGCTGGCACGCTGGATGGCGGGTGGCTGAGGCTTTCGGGTTGCGAAGCGTCACCTGTGTCTGCTGGCGTTCAAGTCTTGAAATAACGTGAAACAAAACAGCCGAATAACAGAAAGGGCCATACCCGGCCTTTTTCGCTCAGCCCTTCTGTCTTCAATCAAGCCGTAACGCCCCCCTTACTGCAATGCTGCGCCGGTTCATCAGCCTTTGTGCGTCGCGTCATCCAGGGCAAGAATGGTGTGGGCGTTGGTGACCGTTGTCGCCAGTGTGTTGATCACGCCCGAGCGCAAAGCCCCTAATGTCGCCGCCTTGGTGTTTTCACTGGCGATGGCCACCACGTCCGGGATGCGAAACAGCTCCTGCACGGTCAGGCCGATCACCCTGCCCTGAATGGCGTTGACCGCTGGCTGGCCATGAATGTCGATGAAATCGTAACCCTTCATGTCGCCGACGGTGCCGGACAGCCGCGCCTGATTGCAGGACATTACCGAAGCCGGTGTCGGCGACAAATGCCCGATGGACACGTTGATTCCGGCAGTCGAAGCCTTCGAGCAGGCACACGCCAATGGCGCCTCATTCAATGAAGCCCTTGATGCAATGAAAAACGCCGCAGCACAGGGGCGCGACTCGACCAAGGACCTGATGGCAAAAATCGGCCGCGCCAGCCGTCTGGGTGAACGCTCGGTGGGTGTGCTGGATGCGGGGGCGGTGTCGTGCTGCCTGATACTGACGCAATTGGCAGATTCAGTGCAGCCCAGGCTTAAAGCCGGTTGAAATACCCGGCTATCAAAGCTCGAATCGAATCCGCCGTTCGCGACGCTGTGCTTCCGGCAGCGCCTCGCCGCGTCGGACCGCCGCCAGCAACTGCTCGACGCCCACATGTATGGCGTCGGCAGGCACGTTGCACGGTTTGAAATTCGCCACGTTGTCGAGACCTTCGCGGTGCGCGCGAATGATCTTGACGTCCTGCTGAATCACGATGTGCGTGTAAAGATGAATGAACGGGCGCAGCATTCTCAACACCCAGCGGGGCATCGGAAACCGGTAGGCGATGTAGGTGTAGACGCGTGACTGGCGAGCATTGACCGGAGTGATCTGGCTGACGATTAGAAAGCCGGAGCGTGCGCCCCACAGGTAGTCACAAAAGGTCACATTCGGCGCCAGAAAGCGATCCGTGTGCACCAGCGGTTCGCAGTCCGGGTTGGTCAGCCATTGCATCAGGCCTATCTCGTCCACTTCATCGTGGTAAACCACCTCGATGCTCTGCGCCTTGCAGGCCAGCGTCGCCTCCATCGCCCGACCGCTGCTTGAGCGAAAAATACCCTCATGAACGAACACCGTATGCGGCACATCGAGAAAGTTCTGCACCAGACTGCCCACATCGGCGTCGAAGGTGTTGATCATGAAATAGGATTGCCACGGACGCTCGCCATAGGCAGGAAGCCGGAAGATAGGGGTGTCATGAGCATCGCCTGTGCCGGTGTACACCCAGACCAACCCATCCTGCTCGCACACTGCAAAATGACGCTGCCGATAGCGATAACCGGGCGACTTCGGTTCGCCCTGCCCGGCCTCCACGCTGGGAATATGCACCACATGCCCGTTCGCGTCGTAGCGCCAGCCGTGATACGGGCACACCAGGCAATCATCCGTGATTTTGCCGGCCGACAGCCGAGTGCCACGGTGCACGCACTGGTCGAGCAGCGCCGCCGCCTGGCCGCTGCGCTGGCGAAAAAGCACGATGTTCAGGCCAAGAATCGTCGCCCGGTAAGGTTTGCCTTGGCGCAACTGCTTCTGTGTGCACGCCACATACCATTGCTCACGCGTACCGTCTTCAGGTGTGTCGGTCAGAGGTGCGGGCATTCGAATTCTTCCGTGATTGCTAGGAGCGCATTGGCCGTGTCCAGACGACTGATCAGTGCGCGCGGCTTGACGTCGCCCGCACGAACGCCGGTTGCCTCCGCTGCGCGTTGCAGCAGCGCTGCCAGTGTTTGCGCGCCGCCACTGACAAAGCGCACGCGCACTGGCCCCAACTGGCCCAGCGTGCGTGCATGGGCATAGTGAAAGGAGCCTTGCAGCACTGTTTCAATGCTGTTTGCCAACACCTGGCCGGGTGTAACCGCTGATGTCGACACAAGAGCCACATAATGCGGCGGTGTATTTCTGGAGTCAGGGATCAGGCAGGCGCTGTCTGCACTGTCGATGCACTGCGCCAGAACGCCCTCGACCAGTTGTTCATCGAGTTTCTCACCCACCAGATCGCAGGCACTTGCGCTGCGCCCGACAAACACCACGCGCGGCGTACCTGCATGTTTGCCGACCATGCGCACCCGATCACCCAAGGCATACCGGTAAAGCCCCGCCCCGGTGGTCAGCAAGACTTGCGCGGTTTCGCCCATGCGTAACGAGTGAGCGCCTCTCGGCAGCCCATCGTCACCGACAAATTCCAGATAATGACTGCCAATCGCCAGTGGACAGCCCTGCCCTTCGCCAAACGGCACACTGACCACGCCTTCGGTAGCGAACAAGCCTTTTGGCAACCAGCGCGCCTGAGGAAAAAGCGCCGCCAATTGCACGGCGTACCCATGACTCGGTCCGTCCATCCAGCAACTGACCGCTGCCAGACGCGGCCATAACTCGGTGAAGACGCCCTGCGCGCGTGCATGGCGCAGGGCCAGTTTGCGCGATGCTGGCAGCATCGCTTCGAGCCAGGCACAGGTCTGCCGGCTTTCCGGAGTTTCGGTGTCGAACAGCGGTTGCAGCAGGCTGGTCAGAAACGTCGGGCTCCACACGCTGATAAAGCTCAGGTCGGCATCGGCAACCAAGGCCAGCAGTGTCTGCCTGCGCCAGTGCGCGGCGTCCTGGGCCAAATCGGGGATCAGCAACGTGCCCGCCAGCCCGGCAATTGCACTGCCTTGCAGGTATTGCAGATCGCTGACACTGCCCACCGGGATGCCATTGGCGCTCACCGCCGGTTGCTGCAAAGGCGGCGACATCGACCAATAGCCGCTGCCGTGGCTGATTTCTGGCACCTGGAGGTACATATCAGCCAGCCATACCGTCAGTGAACCCTGCAACTGCGCAAGAAATTCCGGCGTGTAGGGGATCAGTTTCTGCAACGCGCTGTTGCCGCTGCTGCGCTCGAAAAACAATGGCGGGCGAGTGGTCAGCACCGCGCCGCTTTCGTGCCGGGCGCGTTCGATCCAGGGCTGCAACTGAGCGTAAGTGTGCATCGGCACCTTATCGCGAAAGTCGCTGGCGTTGTGGATCCCGGCAAAGTCGTGGGCACGGCCAAACGCGCAGTCGCTATTGGCCGACAACATACCCCGCAACAAACGCTCCTGAGCCTGCTCGGGGTGCTCGAAATGCGTCTGCCAGTCGTCCAGCGTGGCGTGCGTGCTGTCAATGAATGACTGCCACAGGGCTCTTTTCACGTCGCCATCGGCCTGCATCAAAAGTAGGTCTTGTCGAGCGTGGACAGGTCATCGGGCAGGCGCTGCGGCGGCGTGAACACTTGCAGCCAGCCGAACCACAAAGGCCGGGTTTCCTTGAGGTTGGAGGCCGCATGCATGTGCTGCCAGTGCATATGCGAATGGCGGTGATGAGTCAGGTTGTAGTTGAAGTTGAGAAACGCCCAGCGAACCACACGCGGCGCACGCATGTTGTAGGCACCTTCGACAACATCGATCGGGGTGCGCATGTGGTACACCCACTGCAGTGACGACCAGGAAAAACCGAAGGCGATGTAGGTTATCAGCACCACTTCCCAGGTCCAGCCAAACAGGTACGCGCACGCCAGCCACACGATGATGCCTGCGATGACTTCCTTGCGGATACGCCGAAAGTCGCTGATGGAAAAGTCCTTGAACGCCGCCGCATAGGTGTTGACCTCGCCACTCTGCGACCAGCGATCGGCCACTCGCGGTGGCAGCAAAGGCAACAGCAGGCTGCCGATGAACGCCGCCAGCCAGATACCGCCGAGCACCGCAAAGTAGTATTCCAGGCGTTTGCGCAGCAGCGATTCATCCGGCATGGCGAAATCTGCAAGTTCGGCACGGGTGCGGTTTCGCGTGTGGTGCCCCAGGTGGTTGATGTGGATCAGCGTTGCGGAGGCGCCAAACAGGGTGGAGGCCCAGCACATCATCAGGTAATTGGTGGTCTTGTTGCTGTGCGCAAGGCTGTGAAACGCCTCGTGCATCATCGAAAACACGCCTTGCATGACCAGGCAAAACGGAATCAGGATCAGCCATTTCCAGGCGCCTGCGTCGGTGTGTGACAGCCAGGTGAGGGTCGCGCCCCAGAGCAGCGTCTGCAGGGCCAGCACCGCCAGATTCGCCGTGTCGAAGCGGCGTGCCGGCAAAATATCCTTATACGTGCTCATAAGTAACCATGTGTAAAAATGCGGAGTATACCTGCCTGCGCGTCAGGACGGTTATTTGGCCGTTTCAAGCCTGCCGGACTCTGGCACACTGTCGGCCCTGATCATCACGGTAAGCCGAGCACAATGTCGCTGTTCAAACGCATCCTGTCCCGACGCTCGGCGGCGCAGCTTCCCCCGCAGGTTATCGCTCACCGCTCGATACGCTTTACCTTCGATGACAGCATCCCCCGCTACTGGCACGCAGGCCGGGCACACACCACGCGCTTTTTTGACTGCCTGTCGTTCATGTTTCCCCAGGGCGAGAAAATCTTCATCGAAAGCGTGGTGCATTTTCGCCACAAGCTCGACAAGGACAGCGCGCTCGACAAGGCTGTCGACGACTTCATCTATCAGGAAGCGTCACACATGCGCGAGCACCGCGCCTACAACCAGCGCCTTTGTGCACAAGGCGCGCCGGTAGAAACGCTGGAGCGCATGCTGCTCAGACGCAGAAAGGAAAGCGCGCGGCTGCCGGCCAGCTTCCGACTGGCACTGACCGCCAGCCTGGAACACATCACCGCGATACTGTCCGATCAGCTTTTGCGTAACCCCGCGTTTCTGGCCGGTGCCGATCCGACCATGGCCCGTTTATGGCGCTGGCACGCCCTGGAAGAAATCGAGCACAAGGCGGTTGCCTATGACGTGCTGTGCACCGTCGAGCGCAACCCGCTGTGGCGTTACCTGCTTCGCTGCGTGGCGATGCTCAGTCTTTCGGTGTATTTCACCTTCGATCTGTGCTACTTCACCTATCACTTGGTGCGCGGTGACAAACAGCACCGCAACTGGCGTGAATGGTTGCGCTTGCAGTGGTGGCTGTTCGTCAATCCGGGCCTGCTTTCGCGCATCGTGCCTGCCGGGCTGTTCTGGTTTGTGCCCGGCTTTCACCCCAACCGCATCGACACCCGCGCGCTGCTCGACAGCGCTCGCCAGGCCCTCGATGAACAGCGTTAAGTGCAGTGTTCAGGGCCGATCTGCATGACGACGATCTGGACGCCCGAGGGCTTTGACGAGTGGCAACGTCATTTTCTGGCTACCGTCTTCGTGCGCCCGCCCGCCGCACTGGACTGGACCGAGCTGTTCCTGCAACGTTGGCGAACACCGCGCCTCGGCCTGCCGAAGGACACGCTGGTGGTGCTGGTCGCCGGGCTTTATTCGGAGTTCATACTCTATTGCAACCGTGCCTGTGCGCGATCGCTTAAGTCCGAGGGCTACGAGGTCCTGCGCATGCCGGTGCGCTCCTCGCGAGGGATAATTGCGCAGGGCGAACACATTGCGACGGTGCTCGGCAGCCGGCTCAAGCCAGGGCAGCGATTCGTGGTGCTGGCACACAGCAAGGGCAGCCTGGACACACTCGCAGCGCTGACGCAGACCCCGGCCTTGCTCGACGCCTGTGATGGCATTGCGCTGGTGCAACCGCCCGTTGGCCCCTCACCGATCATCGATGACGTGCTGGGCTACCGCGTTCCTGACGCGGGTCCGGGTTATCGCATGGACAGGTTCCGTCAGGCGATGGTCACCCGCGCGTTGCTCGCCGAAGGCACTCGGGATATCAGCAGCCAGCGCGACCCGCACGTCGCGAGCATGCTGTCCGCCCTGCCCGACACGCTGCACTGCGTGCATGTGGTCAGTTGGTCTGCGGTGCGACGCTCCCGTTTCGACACCCACCATCAACGCCTGAACGCCGTGCGTCCGGGGCATGCACACGACGGCCAGTTCTATATGCAAGACCTGTCACTGCCGGGCCTGCCGCAAATCTGCCTGCCGGATGTGGACCATGGCCAGCCGATACTGGGCGGCGCCGGATTTGACCCGGCGAGGTTCTGGCGGACGTTGCTGGAAGTGCTGCACCAGACCCGGCCGGGCAGGACCGGTTACACCAGGTAGATCTCGAACCCCGGAACACCCGCCGCACAAGCCTCGGTAAACACCGGGGTATTGCTGCCACAGGGCGCGGTGTAAAGGTCCATCGGCAGGGACACGCTTCGGTAACGGCGCATTGCCAGCCACAGCGGATCCTGGTCATACAGGCATAACTGCATCAGCGAATAGTCTTTGCGCACCTGCGCCCAGGCAACGTCCAGCAAGGCGGCAAATACCTCGGGATCGCGCTGCCGAACCTGTAGATGGGTCAGGTAGATGTCCCGCAGGGGGTTACCCGGCGAGGCAATGCCCGGCCGACCCGCCAGCGGCGCGACCGCGTTGTAGCCCATGCGCAGCAACTGCTGGGCCATGGGCATTTGCTCGACCACGATCCGTTTTATCTTTCCGGCATCCCAGGGCGCAACACAGCCGAGGAGGTTCTCGCGCTCGTCCACCGCCAGCAGAAACGAGCCAATGGCAAAATCCGGCCAGTGGCTGAGCCTGCGCTCGAATTCCGCTTCGGTGAACACGCAACCGAACGATTGCCTGGACGACTCACTGTCGAGAAACGCCCTGAGCGCGTCCAGATGCCGCGGCTCGGCGCGCACTACTCGCACTCCGCCGTGCGTGCGCGGTGCACTGCTCAAGCCACGCTGGCCATACACCGACACATGGCTGTAGCCACGCCAGTGGGCAAGTTTCAGCGGGTTTGCCCGCCGCCGTCCCAGCAGCGACTGAATGGCCAGCGGGTTGTCACGAATGATGCAGCAATAGGCATGCTGCGCGCCGGTTTGCAGGGAAAGATCGGCGAGTCGCGTCTGAACCTCTGCCATCCATGAGCGCGACAGCCTGCGGTCGGGCATCAGCCGCAAATCGCCCAGATAGGCAATCGGCTCAGCGCTACCTTGCAGGTAGCCGTCGCGTACCACCAGACTGGCCGAGCCGCGCAGCTCGCCTTCCGGGCTTTGGGCGATCCAGGTGCGGTGATCGGCGGCATGGCAGTGATGCAGGGCAAAGTAATCCGGGCTGCGATCGAAGCGCAGCGGCATGCTGCCGCGCATGGCGTAACGCTGTTGAAAGTCGAGGAGCTGCGCGTTGTCCGCAGGGCCGGCCTGACGAATCAGCACGTCGAGAGCTGCTCGGCCATGATCAGGCGGCGCGCCAGAGGCCGCAGGTTTTCCGGCGTGAAGCGGCACAGGCACACCAGCTCGTCGCCCTGAGCATAACCAGGGTTTCTCTCCAGGAAGTAGGCAACGTCCGGCAACCTGGCATGATTTTCCGACACCTGCGCCAGCTCTGCCGTCAACCGCCCCTGCGGCGTCTTGAAGGACAGCAGGCCGGTTGCCGGGTTGTAGGCATCGCCAAAACGCGTGTGCGCCAGGTGATCCATCAACGCCTGCACGTGAGGTTCGGTCAAATGCCCCGCACGGGGCGCGTAATCCAGTACCATCGCCCGCAGGTAACGATAAGTCCTGTGCCCTTTGCAGATCAGAAACCAGTACAGCGGAACATCAGGCGCCTGACGCCACAGGTCGCCAACCAGTCGGGACCAGGCGAACGCGAGCTGCTGGCTGCCCCAGTGTTCAGGGGTGATGATGGTGTCGCCGGAAAAAATGAACCTGCCGGGCTGGTTATCCCAGTGCATTTCAAACAGTTTCAGCGTCGAAAAGCCCATGATTGTGTCGCAGGCGTCACGCAGAACGACGCAATGGGTCTTGTCGTCAAGATCCTGCTTGAATCGTACCCGACAGGTATCCTGATAGCAGGCGGAATAAATCTCGAACATCCGATCGATATCATTCGGTTGCAGATCGGAGCGCTGTAGAGCGGTCGCGCACAAACTCATGGAGGCCTTCGATGTATGGAAACATAATGACCGGATTCTGAATGGCCGGGCCGCTGAGGGCAATGAATCTGTCAGTTCAATTCAATGCCCCGCCGCTCTGCAATCATCATTGCGCGCCTGTCAGCGTGGCTGAATGGCCGCTTGCGCACGTATCGGATGCTACAGGCTTTATCCACACAGGTTGTCCACATGCACCCTCCTCACTCCGCAGATTCCAGCGTCGATCGGCCCTTCGCCTGGCTGGCGATGTACCTGCTGGTCACCGGCCTGCTGTACTTTCTGGTTACGCATGTGCCCATGGGTTCTGTGCGCCTTGTGCAGCCCTCAGGTGTCGACGCCCATGTTCCCCTGCTCCCGTTCACGCTGCCGTTGTACCTCAGTTACACGCTGGTCATGCCGCTGCTCGTGTACATGGGGCGTCAGTCGTCATGGCTGCTGCCGACGTTTTTTGCCGGTGCTCTGGCGGCGGGCCTGTGTCTGGTCTGTCATCTGTTCTGGCCCACCATGATCCTGCGTCCTGAAACCGGCGCTGCCTGGCTCGACTGGCTGTACCGGCTAGATGCACCACTGGCCGCCTCGCCCAGCGGGCACGTGGCATTGCCTGTGGCCATCAGCGTTGCAATGGCTGGCCTGCGACTGCAAAAGGCCTGGGTATTTGCCGTCTGGAGTGTGGTGCTGATGCTGACGGTGATGACCACCGGGCAGCATGTGTTTACCGACATGGCCTATGGCGCAGCCATCGGTGTCGCCTGCGGCGCGGCGACGCTGATCTTCAAGCGCTGCGCGGTAGACCTGCGCACCCTGTCTGCGCTGCTGCTTGAATGGCTGTGCATCCTGGTCACGATCCGCGTTGCGCTTTATCTCGCAGACTGGCGTTTCTACCTGTTGGCAATGCTCATCGTTGCAGCACGCCAGCACGCGCTGTTCGTGCTGTACCACGACGCCACCCACTACAACCTGACCCGCCGACGCAGCACCAACGACTTCCTGATCAACCTGGCGATCGGTGTTCCGGGCCTGGTGCCCATCGAATTCTATCGCCCGCTGCACCTGGATCATCATCAGCACGCCGGGACCGAGCAGGACCCGGAGCGCCGGTTTCTCTATTACCGTCAGCCGTGGCGTTTCCAGCCGCTGAGCGCGAAGCTACTGCTCAGGCAACTGCTGGGTGACCTGCTGATGGTCAATACGCTGCGCAACATCGCGGCCTACAAGGCTGCCGGTGGCGCGCCGCCAAAGATCACCCGACCGTTGATTTCGGCAGCGCTGGTGTGGCTGATGATTGTGGCGTGCCTTGTCTGGCAATGCTCGATCCGGGAAGTGGGCATGCTGGCAATGCTGTGGTTCATCCCCTTGGTCACCGTCGGCACCCTGCTACAGAAAATCCGCAGCATTGCCGAACACAGCGGCGGCCCCGGCGTCACGCCCGGCTGGCAGGAATGGACGTACGCCTGGCGCGTCGGCTGGCTGGGACGGTTTTTCATCTGGCCTTACCACATCAACCTGCACCTGCAGCATCACCGCACGGCCAGCATCCCCTGGCACGCCTTGCCCAGTGCCGTTGGCAAAGACGAAAAACTCCTGCCATCGCGGGCTTTGCCAGCGCTGATGTGGTCAGGGCTGCGGCGCAAAACCTGAGGCGTATTCGGCATCCGAGACCTGCCCCGCGCCAGCGGTGACGATCAGGGTCTGACCCAATGGATGGGCATGCCAGGCGATGCGTGCGCCGGGCTCGAACGTTACCGTGGCACCGCTGACCCTGGCACAAACCATGAAAAGTGATGGGTGACATTCAGCCAAGCCACTGTCTGATCGGGAACAGCGGAATGTGCCGTACAACATTCCACCGTTCAGCAACGGGCCTATTCAGCTTCGGGAAACACCGGCTCGCCAAGATTGAGCATCAGCCGGTTGGCCCAGGCGAAGATCGCGATGGCGTGAATCAAATCCAGCACCTGCGCATCGTCCAGGCCCTGCTCACGCAACGCTGTGATGTGCGCGGCGTTGAGCGAGGCAGGCTCAAGGGTCAGGTCGATGGCGAACTGCACAATGGCTTTTTCGCGTGCCGTGGTGCCTGCCGTTGCCGGGTCGGCGAAGACCTGTGCGATCACGTCATTGCGCTTGGCCAGTTGCTCGAAACGCTGTGCATGCACCGATGCGCAATACACGCAGCGGTTGATGCGCGAGACCACGGTGCTGGCCAGCTCTCGCTCGGCACGGGACAGGCCGCCCGGCGCGTACATGATGGCGTTGAAGGCCTGCGAGCGTTGCCGAAGGATGTCCGGGTGGTGCGCCAGGGTCAGGTAGTAATCCGAGGTCTTGGCCTGCGGATGGCTCTCTTCGAGCACAGCGGTCTGCTCGGCAGTGGCGTTGTTCAGGTCCACGGTCGGTAACCAGGCTTTCCAGCCCAGCACCTGATTGGTGAAACCTTCGATTTCAATAAGCTCGCTCATCAGGCTGCTCCGGCAGATTGAATGGCAGTCAGCCCTGCGGCCAGACGCACCTGGTAGGACAGGAACGCAATCAGCTGCGCCAGTACCACGATTTCAGCAGTGCTCAAGCCCTGAAGTTGCAGCGCCTGCAAGGCGCTTTGATCGCCATGCACCGGAGACTCGATCAAGGTGCGGGTAAAACGCAGGATCGCCGCCAGGCGCGGGTCTTCAAGCAGGTCGATCCGGTTGGCGTCCACGTCCGCCAGCACACTGTCCGCTACGCTCACTTCGCGCAGTTGCTGCAGGTAATACGCGGTCAGGGTTGGCTGCGCACTCAGTTGGGTGGCGTAATAGGCAACCCACAGACGCTCGCTCAGCGGCAGGTTATCTGCCAATGCCGGGTCGAAAAAAAGCGCCTGGCTGCCCTGGGTTGCCGAGGCAACCTTGTCACGGGCATGGCGCACTGTGTGCAAAGGGCTGCCAGGTTCGATGCCCAACAGGTTATCCAGCAAGTCCGGTGTTTTTGAATGCTCGGTCGTCATGAAATGTCCTGCAATGCTGTCGTGACACTCGCGCAGCCGCTTTTAAAAGCAGCTACGCGAACAAAGGAAGATCACTGCTGTTCGGTGACCATAGTCGCCGCAGTGCGGTCGCTGACCAGCGGCTCGACTTTCAGGCCTTTGCGCGCAGCCCAGATGTTCTGGTAATGGAACAGCGGGATGATGCCAACGTCGTCGCTGACCACCTGGACCGAGTCTTCCAGGATCTTGCGGCGTTTGGCCTCGTCGAATTCAGCCGTCGAATCGGCCAGCGCCTTGTCCACCAGCGGGTTGCTGTAGTGCCCCCAGTTGGACGCGCCCTGCCCTTTGCTGCTGTCCACTGTGGTCAGAATATTGGTCAGTGCATAAGCCGCTTCACCGGTGCCGTTGCCCCAGGCAATCACGCTGATTGCCAGCTCATTCTTGTTGGCCTTGCCTGCGTAGACTGCCCACGGCAGCACTTCCAGCTGCACCTTGACGCCGATTCGTGTCCAGAACTGCGCAACGGCCTGCATCACTTCTGGCGCTTGCGGGTAACGGTCGCCCGGTACGTGCACAGTCAACTGAAAGCCTTCGGGAAAGCCGGCCTGTGCCAGCAGGTCCTTGGCCTGCTTGACGTCATACGGGATGTTCTTGATGCCGGGGTTGTAACCGAAGGTATTGGCCGGCATCCACTGATTGGCCTCGGTCACGGTGCCCTGCATGATGCGCTCGTCGATGGCCGGACGATTGATCGCCAGGGACAACGCCTTGCGCACCCGCACGTCCAACAACGGGTTTTCAGCCAGCGGTTTACCGGCGTTGTCACGAATGAATTCGTTGGAACCTGCACGGAAGCTTGGCTGAATGATCAGCGCACGCAAGCCCTGATAGGCGAAGACATTGACGCTCGGGGTTTTGCGCAGACGCTCGACGTCGGTTGGCGACACCTTGTCAATCACATCCACATCGCCCGCCAGCAACGCCGCAGTGCGGTTGGCGGCGTTGGCGATAAAGCGGAAATCGACTTTGTCCCAGGTCGGTTTCGCTCCCCAGTAGCTGTCGTTGCGGGCAAAGATCGTGCGATCACCCGGTACAAACGAGACAAAACGATAAGGCCCGGTGCCGATCAGGGCTTTGCCCGAATTGTAATCGGCACTGCTGGCGGCGGCGCCTGCATGGCGGCTGACGATGTAGATGGAATCGACGTCCGGCAGCAGGTTGGCGTTGGGCAGGCGGGTCTTGATGATCAGAGTGTGATCATCCTTGGCCTTGACCGATTCGACCGTGCGCATGGCACCTGCGTAAGACGCGACGCTACCGGGCACGCTGCGCGCTCGCTCGAAAGAGAACACCAAGTCGTCGGCGGTCAGCGGTGCGCCGTCCTGCCACTTCACGTCCTCGCGCAGGGCAAACTCCCAAGTGGTGTCGTCAGTGACTTTCCAGCTTTTCGCGAGGCCCGGCAAGGTCTTGTCGTCACGGCGGCTGACCAGCGATTCAAAGGCGTGCAGCGCCACCGAGCGGTCGCCGGCATAGTTGTTCAGTTGCGGGTCGAGCGACGAGACGGGGTCGGCATAACCGATGCGCAGGTCCTGCGCCGAAACACTGCCGGCGGCCAGCACGAGCGCCGAGGCCAGTAACGAACGAACGAGTGGTTTCATGGGTGATTCCTTGTACGCAATGGCGAAAAATTGACGAGTTTGAGGTGCTCGTTCAGCTTTGGTCGTTCAGCTCTGATCATTTAGGTGACACGCGCTCTGGTGGTTCGGCGAAACCTCCCTCAGCGCTGGAGCTTCCTCACGGCAGCGCGCCATAGCGCGCGGGCAGCGAGGGTGGAAATGACACCCGGCAGGCGGGTTCAGCGGGCTGGGGATTTCCCCTTTGATCGCGTCATAACGGGTGCTGCGAATATCGAAGCGCGGGATCTGCGCCAGCAGCGCCTGGGTATACGGGTGATTGGCCCGCGCAAACAGGTCATCGACCGATGCGGTCTCGACCACCCGGCCCAGGTACATCACCACCACGCGGTCACACAGGTGTTCCACCACACCCAGGTCGTGGCTGATGAACAGATAGGTCAGGCCCAGCTCATCGCGAAGGTCCATGAACAGGTTGAGAATCTGCGCCTGAATCGACACGTCCAGCGCTGCTACCGACTCGTCACAGACCAGCAGTTCCGGCTGCACCGCCAGCGCACGGGCGATGCCGATACGCTGGCGCTGGCCGCCGCTGAACTGATGCGGGTAACGCTGGCGCAATTGCGGGCTGAGCCCGGCGCGTTGCAATTGGGCGCTGACATAATCATCCGCGCCTTTGCGGTCGGTCAGGCCATGCAGCAGCGCGCCCTCGCCGACGATCCGGTCGACCCGCAAGCGCGGATTGAGGCTCGACGAGGGGTCCTGAAAAATCATCTGCACCTTGAGGCGCAACGCACGGCGTTCCTGTGGGGTCAGGCTGTCGAGCGGCCTGCCGTCCACAGAGGTGCTGCCGGCGGACACCGGCAGCAGCCCGGCCACCATGCGCCCCAGGGTCGATTTGCCGCAGCCCGATTCGCCCACCAGCCCGACCACTTCGCCACGAAGGATGCGCAGATCGACGCGATCCACTGCGTGGGTCACAGGTTTTGGGCGGGCCAGGTGCAGGCGCTGCAACAGGCCTTGAAAAGAACGTTCGTCTACCGGCTTGCCAAAGGTCTTGCTGACCTGATGCAGTTCGATGAGGGGAATCTGATTACTGGACATCGGCGCCAGCTCCTGGATAAAAGCAGCGAACCGTATGGCCCGGCAGAATCTCGCGTGGTTCGGGGTCTTGCGCGCACGCCGGTGCCGCTTTGGCGCAGCGTGCGGCAAACGCACAGCCCGCAGGCATCGACAGCAGGTCCGGTGCCATGCCGGGAATCTGCCGCAGACGCTGACCGCGTTTGTTGCGGCTCGGCAGGCTGTCGATCAGGCCTTGTGTATAGGGATGTTGCGGACGATCCAGCACGTCAGCGACCGAGCCTTGCTCGACAATGCGCCCGGCGTACATCACCGCCACGTCGTCGGCCAGGCCAGCCACCACCGACAGGTCATGGGTGATCCAGATCAGCGAGGTGCCCTGTTCGCGCACCAGTTTCTGCACTTCGCTGAGAATCTGCGCTTGAATGGTCACGTCCAGCGCGGTGGTCGGCTCGTCGGCGATGATCAGGTCCGGGGCGTGCAACAGCGCAATGGCGATTGCCACTCGCTGGCGCATGCCGCCGGACAGCTGATGCGGGTAGGCGCGCAGACGCTCTTCGGGGCTGGCAATGCCCATCAATGCCAGGGTGCGGCTGGCATGCTCACGGGCCTCGCGTTTGCCGAGCGTACTGTGCGCGCGCACCGCTTCGATCATTTGCGTGTCGACCCGCAACACTGGATTGAGGGTCATCATCGGGTCCTGAAAAATCATCGCCACCCGATTGCCCTGGATGTCGCGCAGTTGCTCGGTGGAGAGTTTTGTCAGGTCGCGGCCTTTGAACAGCACCTGGCCACCACTGATGCGCCCCGGTTCGTCCACCAGACCGAGAATCGAGAACCCGGTGACCGACTTGCCTGACCCCGACTCGCCCACCAGCCCCAGAATGCGTCCCGGCTGCACGCGCAGCGAGACATTACGCACCGCAGGCAAGACACCGGCGCGGGTGTAAAACGAGGTGCACAGGTCGCGCACTTCCAGGGTCGGTTCGACCGAGGATGTCACGCGCGATACGTCAGGCAGGCTCATCGCTGCAACCTCGGGTTGAGGACATCGCGCAGACGGTCACCGACCAGGTTGATCGCGACGATGGTGATCAGCAGAGCCAGCCCCGGAAACAGGCTGATCCAGTATTCATTGCTGAGCATGTACTGAAAGCCGTTGGCGATCAGCAGCCCCAGCGAGGGCTCGGTCACCGGCACGCCCAGGCCGAGAAATGACAGAGTCGCTTCCAGCGTGATGGCACGGGCGATCTGCAACGCGCCGATCACGATCAGCGGCGGCAGGCAGTTGGGCAGGATGTGCCCGATGACTATGCGCAGCGGACCAACGCCCTGCCCGCGCGCCGCATCGACGTATTCGCGGCGGCTTTCAGTCAGCGCCTGGCCTCGCGCAGTGCGGGCGTAATAAGCCCATTCGAGCAGGATCAGGGTGAGCATCACGTTGCCGACCCCCTTGCCCAGCCAGGCGAGAATCATCAGCGCCATCAGAATCACCGGAAACGACAACAGCAGATCGACCAGACGCATCAACAAGGCATCGACCCAGCCACCGGCGTACGCCGACACCAGCCCCAGCAACGTGCCGATGACCGCGGCGATCAACGCCGAACCGATGCCGACCCACAGGCTGATGCGCAGACCGTAGATAATCGCCGAGACCAGATCGCGGCCTTGCCCGTCGGTGCCCAGCCAATAGGAATAGCCGCTGTCCATATTGAGGCTGCCGGGCGGCATGCGCGCATCCATCACGTTGAGCTGCATCAGGTCGTAAGGGTTCTGCACCACGATCCACGGTGCGAACGCGGCCACCAGCACGATGATCAGCAACAGCAGCAAACCGACCACCGCGGTGCTGGAACTCATGAATTCGACCATTACCCGACGCCAGGGCGACTGGGCCTGCAACAGCGTGTTGGCAGGCGCGACCTTTGCGATGACGTTCATCGTGATGCCTCGATACGGACACGTGGGTCCAGCAGGTAATACAGGCCGTCAACGATCAGGTTGAGCACCACGAAAATCACCACGACCACCATCAGGTAAGCGACCACCACCGGGCGATCGAGCATGTTGATGCTGTCGAGGATCAGCTTGCCGGCACCCGGCCAGGCAAAAATGCTTTCGGTGACCACGGCGTAGGCAATGGTCGACCCCAGCTCCATGGCCAGCACCGTCACCACCGGGATCATGGTGTTGCGCATGACGTGCATGCACATCACGCGCATCGGCGACAGGCCTTTGGCGCGGGCGAACTTGACGAACTCCTGCGGCAAGACCTCGCGCACGCCCGCCCGGGTCAGGCGCAGCACCAGCGAAATTTTGAACAGCGCCAGGTTCAGCGCAGGCAACAGCAGGTGTTGCAAGCCGTCGAGGGTTAGCCAGGACCATTGCACGCCGAGCCACTCTCGGGTTTCGCCGCGACCGCTGGCTGGCAGCCAGCCGAGCGTGATCGAGAACAGCATGATCATCATCAACGCCACCCAGAACGCCGGCAGCGAAAAGCCGACGATGCTCGCCGCCATCATCAGTCGGGACAGCGGATGATCGGGGTACATACCGGCAAACATCCCCAGCGGTACGCCGATGACCACGGCCAGAAACAGCGCGCTGAACGCCAGCTCGAAGGTGGCGGGCAGGCGTTGCAGGATCAGGCGCATGGCGTCTTCGTGATAAACGAAACTCTGGCCCAGATTGCCGTGCATGGCGCCTTTGAGAAAGATCAGGTATTGCTGCCACAGCGGCTGGTCCAGCCCCAGGTGCGCGATGGCTTGCAGGCGTTCGGCCTGATTGAGGTCTTCACCGACCAGAATGTCCATCGGGTTGCCGATGGCATTCAGGCCGACGAACACCACCACCGTCATCAGCAAAATGACCAGCAGCGACTGGGTCAAGCGACGCAGCGCCCAGCCGATCATGGGCGCAACTCTTCGGTGCCAGGCTCGCTCGCAACCCACTCATCGCCCAGCAGCTCTGGCTCGGCATAGCTGCGCATCGATTCAAAATGCAGCGCGATGTCCTCGTTGAACAGCAGCCCGACCAGCGCGTGGGCCAGGCGTTTGGAGCCTTCGCTGATGGCCGGAATATCCCCCGACACCGCACCATAGCTCAGCGCCGCCGGGTAGCTGAAACAGTGGATGTGGTTCAGGCCCGGACAGGCGCCGGGGGTCTTTTCCTGAAACTCGAAACAATTGCCCAGGTCTGGCAATACCTCCAGCTCGCTATCAGCTTCGCCTTCCGGCGCCTCAAAGCGGTCCTGCCAGACACGAATATGCGACGAGAACGGCGCAAATTCCGGGCGCAGCTCGAAGTCGGTCCGAAAACCGGTGGCGAACACCACAAAATCCGCCTCGACGCGCGCTTTTGATGTTTGCAGCCAGACCCCGCCCGCCGGGTTTGCTTCGACCGCGAGCACTGGGTTGTCGAGCAGAAAGCGCGCCCTGCCCGAGTTGGACACCCTGAGCGTACTGCCGCGTGGGGGTGGCACCTGCTGCCTATTCAGGTAGTGACGGATGCGCCATTTCCAGATATCCGGCAGGCGCCAGTAGCCGTGGACCATGCCCGGATTGCCGACGCCCTTGCCTTTGTTGACCCGTGGCAGCTCGGCGCGGCGAATCAACAGATCTACCCGCTGTGCACCTGCTTCCAGCGCGGTGGCAGCGCTGTCCATCGCCGAGGCACCGCCGCCGATCACCGCGACGCGCCTGCCTTCGAACCAGTCATCCTGCAAACCGGCAGCCGAGTGTGTCCACAGATGATCTGGCAGTTGCCGGGCAAAATCCGGCACCCAGGGGCCGCCCAGACCATCACGACCCGTCGCCAGCACCACATGGCGCGCCAGCATGAAGCGGGTTTGCCCAGGCGTCATGATGTCCAGTTCGACCAGGCCGTCCGTTCGCGGCGCGACGCGGCTTACCCGGTGTTCGTTGCGCACATCCAGCGCCAGCGCTTTGCGATACCAGCGCAGGTACTCGGCCCATTGCAGGCGCGGGATTTTATCCAGCGCTGCCCAGCCGTCGGCACCGAATTGCGCTTCGTACCAGGCGCGAAAGGTCAGGGCCGGCAAACCGAGCGCCGGACCGGTCAACTGTTTCGGCGAACGCAGAGTCTCCATCCGCGCCGTGGTCGCCCACGGGCCTTCAAAACCGGCTGGCGACTGATCGAAAATCACCGCCGCCACGCCCAGATGTCGCAGCTCTGCCGCCAGCGCAAGCCCTGCCATGCCGCCGCCAATGATTGCTACATCGAGCACAGCCTGCCCGGCGTTCGTTCTCGGCTTGACCCAAGGCTTGGCGGGCAGATCCAGCCACGCCAGATCCTGCTGCAGGCGAGCTTCCAGCGCCGCGAGACCGGCAGGTGCGTTTACATCGGACATTGATCGGTACCCGGAAAGATGATCAGGCGCAAAGCCCGAGCCTGATTCAAATCACTTCAAAAATCATTCCAATGTCGCAATAAATGAATTCTTAAAGCTATTGAATGCTTAATACGAATAGTAAAAGCCGCTCTTTATTCTCGCAACGCGCAAAAAAGAATAATGATATTCCTTAATGGAATTTATGGAGGTGTTTAGAACGTTAGCGGCGCAGCGGCCCTGAAATTGGCTACCTCGGTCGCACCTGATGTACCGTATGCACCGGTTTTGCTGCCGGTTCCCGGCAGTTCGCGGACAAGTCCGCTCCCACACAAGCGAAGTGTCGCCCGGTCCGCTCCTACATAGTCTGAACTTAGCTGCGCTCACTCTGCATAAATGCTCTGCAACAGCGCATCGTGAGCACTGGCTTCGTGCATGATCATCTCCGGCAGGAGGACTTTCGCGCAGACGGCAATTTCCTCCACCAGCGCACTCGCGACCTCCGATAGCGGGCTGGCGAAAGCTGAAATCAGGCCGAAGAAAAACGGAATGGAACAGGCAATCGGCCTGACCACTACGTCTTGCAGCGGTACGCCTATGGCGGTGAACGGGTCGACCAGCGCAATGCCCAGCCCCACTCTGGCCATTTGCATGGCAATCAGCGAGGTATTGGTATCGAGCATGCGCGGTGGCTCGCCGCCGGCATCGTGAAACGCCTTGTCGATACGCCGACGAAAACGATAAGGGTTGGCCATGGTGATCAGCGTTTGCTGGCGCAGCAGCTCCATTGAAAGCACGTCATGGGCGGCCAGCGGCGAATCGGCTGGCAACACCGCCACGCAGGACGCTTCGCCGATCCAGTGAATCTGCAGGCCGCGATGCTCCAGCGGCAGGCTTACAGCCCCCAGATCCATAGTCTTCGACAGAACCGCCTGAACCACATTCTCCGGAGACATGCTCTGCAACTGGATCTGCTGCGGGCGCAGCGGCTCGGGCAGCCGGGACAAGGCCGTGGGCAACAGCCCGGCAGCCAGGGCCGAGATTGCCACCAGCTTGATCTGATGGTTTTCTTCCTGCGCAATGTGTTGCGCACGCTGGCGGATATTACGCACGCCCAGCAGCGCGCTTTCCACCTCGCCATACATCATGAACGCCTTGTGGGTAGGCGTGACCTTCGGCCCGCTGCGCTCGAAAAGCGCAAAGCCCAGTCCCTGCTCAAGCTCCTGAATGGCCCGAGTGACCGATGGCTGAGAGCGGCCGAGCATTTTCCCGGCGGCAGTGACACTGCCCGCCGACATGACCGCCGCGAAGGCTTCGAGCTGACGCAGATCCATAAGCATGCCTTGATCAATACACAATCGATAAGGGAGCGACGCACGGATGTCCGCCGCTCAAAGCGCGAAAGTCTACACGCTCGCGAGGAATGCTGTGAACGGACGGCTCACCCAGCGACCATGACCCGGTTTCGGCCTAGCTGCTTGCCCAGGTAAAGCGAGGTGTCGGCACGGTTGAGGGCGATCTGAAAGGCTTCGCCCTCGCCGACGGCAACCACTGCCAGGGTTGCGGTTACAGCAATGTCGAGCGTGTCGATCAGACCGGCTTTTTCCCGGATGGACAGCCATATGCGGTCAGCCACTTGCAGCCCGTCGCTCAGTGCTGTATCGGGCATGAGGATCAAAAACTCCTCGCCACCCCAGCGTGCAGCCATGTCACTGCTGCGCACGCTTGAACTGATGACCTCAGCCACTCGTTGCAGCACCACATCGCCTGTTTCATGACCGTGCAGGTCATTGATCTGTTTGAAATGATCGATGTCGAGCAGGATTATCGAGGCCGACAGCCCCTGGCGACGCGACTCCAACTGACGCACGCGGTGCAGCACCCGTCTGCGGGTAAAAAGGTTGGTGAGGCTGTCACGATTGGCAATGTGATACAGGCTCAGTTGCATGGACGATGTAAAACGCACTGACAGAGCCGTGGCGTAGATCGCCAGAACGGTTGCGGCAAGAATGTTGACGACGCCAAACACCTCCAGCATTTCGCTACTCAAGCTGGATCCTTGCCCCATGTGGCGACGAAACGTAAAGCACCCTGCTGCCGCCAAAAGTACCGCGGCACTGAACACCACACGCTTGACGGTAACCAGTTGGAAGGTGAATGCAATAATCGGGATCACGCAGAACAGGTAGAAGCTGAAGTTGCTTTCCCACCCCAGTACCCAGGTTGCCAGTACCGCATGGGCGATGATCTCGAAACTCATCAACTGGCCCGTCTGCCGGTAGCGGCGTCTGCGAATCAGGTAAAGACAGTTGCAATAGGCAAGTATGCTGAAGATGTTCGCTGCCCAGAGGATCGTTATGTCCAGCGTGATGAACACCGCCAGCAGCACGCAGTGGATCCCGAGAGCGAGATAGACCATCGGTGTGATGTGTGTCCAGAACTGGGCAGCCGTGTCCTTGAACAACTGGGAGCGGTCTTCTGCCTGGAGGGTCATCATCACGTTTTCTCGAAGGTGCGGGTTGGGTATGACCATGAGTATCGAAACGAATTCATGAACAATTGTCGGCAATGGTCTGTACCGCTTGATACATCGACTCACAATTTAATCAACGAGCTGACGAGTTCAGAGCAGATGTCAAGGCTGCCCGCGGCTGCTTTAATACGGACTGTCGATCACCCTGCCAGGCCCTACCAATCCCTGAGGAAGCACGCCGATGGAACGTCTCACCGCGAAAGACTTTGCGCCTGAACTGCTTGAGCTTTACGACTACTACGCACACGGCAAGATCAACCGGCGCGAGTTTCTTGACCGTGCAGCGCTGTTCTCGCTGGGGGGGCTGACCGCAGGCGCGCTACTTGCCTCGCTGAGCCCCGATTATGCGCTGGCCACACAGATCGAGTTCACCGACCCGGACATCATTGCCGAATACGTGTCTTATCCATCGCCCAAAGGGCATGGTCAGGTTCGCGGCTACCTGGTACGTCCGGCCAAGGCCACCGGCAAGGTGCCAGCCATTGTCGTGGCGCACGAGAATCGTGGTTTGAACCCCTACATCGAAGATGTGGCCCGCCGCGTCGCCAAGGCCGGGTTCATCGCACTGGCTCCGGACGGGCTGTCCTCGGTGGGCGGCTATCCGGGCAACGACGACAAGGGCCGTGAGTTGCAACAGAAGGTAGACCCGGAAAAGCTCATGAATGATTTTTTTGCCGCCATCGAGTGGCTGATGAAGCATGACGCAACCACCGGCAAGGTCGGCATAACCGGCTTCTGCTATGGCGGCGGGGTGACCAACGCAGCGGCAGTCGCCTACCCGGAGCTGGGCGCGGCGGTGTCGTTCTACGGACGCCAGCCCAATGCTGAGGACGTGGTGAAGATCAAGGCGCCGGTGATGATCCACTACGGCGAACTGGACACGCGCATCAACGAAGGTTGGCCAGCGTACGAGAAAGCATTGATAGCGGCAGGCACGACGTACGAAACGTACATTTACCCAGGTGCCAACCACGGCTTCCACAACGACTCGACGCCGCGCTACGACGAAGCCGCCGCCAAACTGGCCTGGGAGCGGACGCTGGGGTGGTTCAACAAGTACCTGGTGTGAGAGCTGGAATAATCTCACCATGACGACTATCGTGCGACGCTCCGCGTCGCATGCCGTTCTGGACGCTCCGTGTCCTGGTTACCGCACCTGCACCTGCTCCAGCAGCACCTGCAACGGATGCTGCACGACCTTGCCATCCTGGCGTTTGACCTGGCTGCGGCATGAATAGCCGTCGGCGAGCAGTCGGCCTTCGCCGCCGTGACGCGCCACCAGCGGTTGCCAGGACTGGCTGTAGATGGTGTCGCTGGTTTTCGCGTTTCGGGTTTCGTGTCCATAGGTGCCGGACATACCGCAGCAGCCGCTGGCCAGCACTTCCAGCTTGAGGCCTGCACGGGCGAAGGCTTTCTGCCAGAGGCTGACGCTGCCCGGCTCGTTGGTCTTTTCGGTGCAGTGCGGCAGGAAGTAATACGTCTCGCCAGACTGAACGTCGCTCTGCGTCTCAAGCCCGGTCGCCAGCCATTCCTGCGGCAGCAGGACGGTCGGCACGTTTTCCTCGCCCAGCGTCTTACTGTACTCCTGGCGATAAACCAGCGTCATGGCCGGGTCGAGCCCGATCAGCGGAATGCCGTACCCGGCAAGCTTGCCCAGCGACTGGCTGTTGAAGCTGGCGGCTTTTTCAAACGCGGCCAGAAAGCCCTGCACCTGCAACGGCTTGCCATTGGGCGCAAACGGCGCGAGATAGACCTGATAACCCAAGCGCGAGATCAGCTCCAGCCAGTCGACGGCCAGCGGCGTTTCGAAATAGCGGGTAAACGCGTCCTGCACCAGCACCACCGTGCGCTTGCGCTCCTGATCAGTCAGCGCGGCCAGCCGCTGCGGTGTGGCGATGCCGACATTCCAGCGTGCGCAGGCGGCACGAAAGTCCATCAGGCTCAGCAATGGACTGTCGACCATCCCGGCCACGTGCTCAAGCAGGTAACGCACCGGTTTTGCGCCCATGACCGCGTTGTACAACTTCGGAAAGCGCGCCAGGTGCGGAATGCTGAATTCCAGTGAGCCGATCAGGTAATCCTTGATCGGGCGCAGGTAGCGGCTGTGGTACAGCTCCAGAAAACGCGAACGAAACTCGGGCACGTTGACCTTGACCGGGCATTGCCCCGCGCAAGACTTGCAGGCCAGGCAGCCGGCCATGGCGTCATAGACTTCGTGGGAGAAATCCTTCTGCCCCGCCACTCTGGCCACGCTGTTGACGGTGCGCTCGGCCAGGCTTTTCAGCACGTTGGCAGTTCGCGCTCTGGCGCTGGCGGTCAGCACATTCACGTCCTGCTCGCCTTGCAGGCGCAGCCACTCTCGCACCAGCGAGGCGCGGCCCTTGGGGGAGTGAATGCGGTCGCGGGTGGCTTTCCACGACGGGCACATGGCGTCGTCGGTGTCGTAGTTGTAACAGGCCCCATTGCCGTTGCAATGCAGCGCGCTGTCGTAGCTCTGCCACACACGCTCGTCGATCGTGCGGTCCAGGTCGCCACGCAGCGTCACTTCATCCACCTGCGTCAGACGCGCATCGGGCACCGTCGCAGGCGTGGCGATCTTGCCGGGATTGAGCTGGTTGAACGGGTCGCAGGCAGCCTTGAGCGCTTGTAACGCGGGGTACAGCTCGCCGAAATACTCGGGCACGTATTGCGAACGCAGGCCCTTGCCATGCTCGCCCCACAGCAGGCCGCCATAACGCTTGGTCAATGCGGCGACGGCGTCGGAAATCGGGCGAATCAGTGCCGCCTGCGCCGGGTCTTTCATGTCCAGAATCGGCCGCACGTGCAGCACGCCCGCATCCACATGGCCGAACATGCCGTATTGCAGGCCGTAGCTGTCCAGCAACGCGCGAAACTCCTGAATGTAGTCAGCCAGATTTTCCGGCGGCACGGCGGTGTCTTCCACAAACGGCTGCGGCCGCGCTTCGCCCTTGACGTTGCCGAGCAAGCCCACCGAGCGTTTGCGCATGGTGTAGACGCGGCTCACGGCAGCGCTGCCGGTCGCCAGCGTGTGGCCAAGGCGCACCACAGATGTGTCTGTTTGCAGATGCGCGACAAACGAATGAACGCGCTGCTCCACTTCCTCCAGTTCATCTCCACTGAACTCGATCAGGTTGATGCCCAGCGTCGGCGTCGCGGGGTCCTGCGGGAAATATTCAGCCACGCCGTGCCAGACGATGTCCTGCATCGCCAGCATCAGCACTTTGGAGTCGACGGTTTCGATGGACAGCGGCTTGTGCGCCATCAATGCCTTGGCGTCGCGCAGAGCGTCCATGAAGCCTGCGTAACGCACGTTGACCAGAATCGAATGCCTGGGAATCGGCAGCACGTTGAGCCGGGCTTCGACGATAAACCCCAGCGACCCTTCGGAACCGCACAGCACACTGTTGAGGTTGAAACGCCCGTCTTCCTCACGCAGGTGCGCCAGGTCGTAGCCGGTCAGGCAACGGTTGAGCGGCGGGAAGATATCCTTGATCAGTTGCGCCTGAGTATCGGCAATCTGCTGCGCGCAGCGGTACACATCACCGGCCCGGTCAACGCGCGCCTGCTCGCGGGTCAACTGCTCGGCGCCCATCGCCTGGCTGTGAACGTACGACCCCCCCAGCAACACGGTCGTCAGGTCCAGCACGTGGTCACGGGTTTTGCCGTAAGTGCAACTGCCCTGCCCGCTGGCGTCGGTGTTGATCATGCCGCCCACTGTGGCGCGGTTGGAGGTCGACAGTTCCGGCGCGAAAAACAGCCCGTGCGGCTTCAACGCTGCGTTGAGCTGGTCCTTGACCACGCCGGTCTGCACCCGCACCCAGCGCTCTTCGACGTTGATTTCGAGGATGTTGTTCATGTGCCGCGACAGATCGACCACTACGCCATCGGTCAGTGACTGGCCATTGGTGCCGGTGCCACCGCCCCGAGGGGTGAGCACCACCTGTTTGTGCTCGGGCCGTGCTGCCAGCCGGGCGACGATCGCCACATCGTGGCTGTCCAGCGGGAACACCGCCGCCTGTGGCAGGCGCTGATAGATGGAGTTGTCGGTAGCCAGCACCGTGCGCGCCCCGTGGTCCCTGGCGATCTCGCCGCGAAAGCCACCCTCCGTCAAAGCATTGAGGAAACGGTCGTAGTGGCCCACCTGCTCGGTGGTCGGCTTCAACAGGGCAATCATGGTGGTCTTCCTGGCTGGCTAGGCGTTTTATATGCAAAGCACGTATGCTTTGAAACGCTCGAATGCATGGCGTCATCAACGGTTACAGGGATTCTCCCGCCTGTCATGCTTCAGTGCAAACGTAAAACCTGCCGTTTTTCCATGAGTTTTATGAATGAACACGCGAAGACTGACGCCCTCCATGTCACTGCTGCTGGCTTTCGAGGCCGCCGCACGGCATGGCAGCTTTACCAAAGCCGCCGAAGAACTGGCCCTGACCCAGAGCGCGGTCAGCCGCCAGGTGCAGGCACTGGAGGCGCAACTGCAGGTCGAGCTGTTCAAACGGGACGGCAGACGCATCGAACTGACCACCGCTGGTGCGCTGTATCAGCACGAACTGGCCGCCGCCCTCGGCCGTATCCGCAGTGCAACCCTGCAAACCATTGCGCACAAGGCCGAAGGCGGTACGCTGCATCTGGCGGTACTGCCGACGTTTGGCTCCAAGTGGTTGCTGCCGCGCATGAATGACTTTTACACCCGACATACAGGCTACGTGGTGCACATTCACTCGCGCATCGTGCATGCCGACCTCACACCGGCGGCCAGCGAAATGAACGCAATCATCTGTGCGGGCCACGGTAACTGGCCGGGTTATATCGCGCACCCGCTGGTCAGCGAAAAACTGGTGGTCATCGCCAGCCCCGCCGCGCTTGCGGGCTATCAATCGATGACCCCGGCGCAAGTTGCCCAGCAGTCGTTGCTAAGCGTGGTGTCGCGGCCCAATGCCTGGTCGGACTGGTTTGACAGCAATCAACTGGCCCACCACATCATGCGTCCCGGCCCGAGCTTCGAGTTGACCTCGCACCTGATTCAGGCCGTAGCCGCCGGGATCGGCATTGCCCTGGTGCCGCGTATTCTGGTGCAGGACGAGCTCAGCAGCGGTGAGCTGGTCACCCTGTTCGAGCCGCTGGACAGCGGACGCAATTATTATCTGGCCTATGCCACGCGCTTTCAGAATCTGCCGTCGTTGTGCGTGTTCAGAGACTGGCTGCTGTCGACGCCCTTTCCCGACCCTTTGTAAAACCTGCCCGCAACAGGAGCCACCGTGCGTATCGAACCCCTGCCGCCGCTGCAAAACCTGATCGCTTTCGAAGCCGCTGTGCGCCACGGCAGTTTTACCCGCGCCGCCACCGAGTTGAACCTGACGCAAAGTGCAATCAGTCGGCAGGTGGCGCAACTGGAGGAGTTTCTTGGCCGGGCGTTATTTCGCCGTGCGCACAAACGCATTCACCTGACCGTCGCCGGGCAGATCTACGCCGAGCAGATTCAACGCATGCTGACCCTGTGCGCAGAAGCCACCGCGCAAGTCATCACCCACAGCGGCGAGCAACAATTGACCCTGGCCTGCTCCAGTGGCGTGGCCGCCCTGTGGCTCGGTCCGCTTTTGGGACGTTATCGTGATGCATTCCCGGCGGTGGACATCCGTTTGCGGGTGGTCGACGGGCTGGATTCATTGATCCGCGCCGAATTCGACCTGGCGCTGTATTTCCTGCGCGAAACCTCGCCGGCAGGCCTGGACAGTCGTTTGCTGTTCGCCGAATCGGTCAACGCTTATTGCTCGCCTGGCTATCTGAAAGGTCAGGTGCTGGAGCCCGCACAACTGCTGGACCATTGCCTGCTGATGCTCGAAGACGGGCAGCGTCAGTGGCTGTCCTGGGGCGACTGGTTCGCCCGCCTTGGGGTCGATGCGTCGCTGATACGCCAGCGCATGACCGTCAACCTCTACCCGGTGCTGGTGGACCTGGCGGTCGCCGGGCATGGCATCGTGCTCGGCTGGCAGCCGATGATTGATCGCCATGTGCAATCCGGTGCGCTGGTGCCTGCCTGTGGCACAAGCGTCGGCGCAGTCGGTGGCTATTACCTGCTGACCCCCAGCGGCAAGATGCCCCGACGCGCAGCGCGGGCTTTCGAGAAATGGCTGAGCGACGAAATAGCCCCATAAACTCAAATCCTGCATGCGCTCAGCACATGCAAACCTGCGTAATGAGCGTTTTCTCAAAGTCCGGCCAGCGCCTACTCTCGACGCAAACGGGCACAAGACCTGATTGCGCTGCACCCAACCATTCTGCCCCTTTATCAATGCAGCCATTGCAGGGGGCTTCCCTGCGTGTATCGCATGCAGGAGCTAACAGTGAGCACTACACAACACTCCGCCTCACGCCGCCATGACCAGACCCATCATCAAAAAGCCCGTCGGGCGGTCATCGCCACCGTCATCGGCAATGGCCTGGAATGGTTCGACTTCACGGTCTACAGCTTTTTTTCGGTGATCATCGCCAAGGTGTTCTTCCCCACCGGCAGCGAGCTGACCTCCTACCTGTTGGCATTGGCGACCTTCGGTGTCGGTTTCTTCATGCGCCCGGTGGGCGGCATCGTGTTGGGCATCTACAGCGACAAGCGCGGTCGCAAGGCGGCGTTATCACTGACCATCCTGCTCATGGCGCTGGGCACGCTGATCATCGGCCTGACGCCGAGTTTCGCGCAGATCGGCTACCTGGCTCCGGTGCTGATTGTCTTCGCGCGACTGCTGCAAGGCTTCTCTGCGGGGGGCGAAATGGGCAGCGCCACGGCGTTTCTGACCGAGCACGCGCCAGCGGGCAAGAAAGCCTTCTACTCCAGCTGGATTCAGGCCAGCATCGGTGTCGCCGTGCTGCTTGGCTCTGCGCTGGGCGCGGTCCTGTCGAGTTACCTGACTCAGGCGCAGCTTGAGAGCTGGGGCTGGCGCGTGCCGTTCCTGATTGGCACGTTGATCGGTCCGGTGGGCTTTTACATCCGCAGCCGGGTCGATGAAAGCCCGGCGTACGAGGCAGCCAGGCCTGTTGAATCCCCTTTGCGCGAAGTGATCAAGACCTACCCGCGCCAGACCCTGATCAGTTTTTCGCTGGTGGTGCTGTGGACCGTCTGCACGTACGCGGTGCTGTTCTACATCCCCTCCTATGCCCAGCGCGTGCTTGGCTTGCCGTCATGGATGGGCTTCAGCGCCGGCATGATGGGCGGCGCGGTGTTGATCATCGTCACACCGATTGTCGGCGCTTTGGCTGACCGTAGCGGGCATCGTCCGTGGTTGCTGGGCTCGGCGGTGGCCATTTTTTTCAGTGCTTACCCGATGTTTCTGTTCATCAACCAGATGCCGGGGCTGTTTTCACTGCTGATCTTCGAACTGGTGCTCGGCCTGCTGATCTCCGGTTATATCGGCTCGATTCTCGCCGCCTTTGGTGAGTTGCTGCCGACCCACGTGCTGTCCACCGGGCTATCGGTGGCCTACAACTTTGCCGTAACACTCTTCGGCGGTTTCGCCACCTTCACCATCACCTGGCTGATTGCCTCGACCGGCAGCAACCTGGCACCGGCCTTCTACATCATGTTTGCCGCCGTCGTCAGCGGCATCGGCGCGTTGCTTTACCGTGACCGCGCGCCTGCTGGCCATCATCCTTTGTCTGGAGCCTACCCATGAGTACCGCTGATAACCCCCGCCTGATTTTGCGCAACGGCCGTCTGCTGGACCTGCAACAGGGGCGATTGATCCCGGGGCAGGAAGTCGTGATCGAGGGCGAACGGATCGTAGCAGTGCGTGCCGAGGGTGAAGCTGCCCCGGCAGATGCGCAGGTTATCGATCTGGGCGGCAGAACCCTGATGCCCGGCCTGATCGACTGCCATGTGCATGTGCTGGCGTCCAACGCCAACCTGGGCATGAACGCGTTGCAACCCAACGCGATCATCATGTACCGCGCCTTGCCGATTCTGGCCGCAATGCTCAATCGTGGTTTCACCACTGTGCGCGACGCCGGAGGAGCCGACTGGGCGCTGGCACGTTCGATCCAGATGGGCCTGATTCCCGGACCAAGAATATTTGCCTCCGGCAAGGCACTGTCGCAGACCGGCGGGCATGGCGACATGCGCGCACGCGGCGAACTGTTGCTCAACGAACCGTGCTCGTGCTGCTTCCGCGCCGGAGCCATCGCCCGCGTGGTGGACGGCGTCGATAATGTGCGCCTGGCGGTGCGCGAAGAGCTGCAACAGGGTGCCAACCAGATCAAGATCATGGCCTCGGGCGGCGTTTCTTCACCGACCGATCCGATTGCCAATACCCAGTACAGCGAGGCCGAAATCCGCGCAATCGTCGATGAAGCGGCCGCAGCCAACACCTACGTCATGGCCCATGCCTACACTGCCCGAGCCATTAGACGCGCCATCGAGTGCGGCGTACGGACCATCGAGCACGGCAATCTGGTGGACGCCGACACGGCTCGGCTGATGGCCGAAAAAGGCGCGTTTGCGGTGCCGACTCAGGTGACCTACGAAATGCTCGCAGAATACGGCGAACGCTTTGGCCTGCCTGCCGACTCCGTGGCCAAGATCGAGGACGTGCGTCAGGCCGGGCGCAACGCGCTGTTACTGTTCGCCGAAGCGGGCGTGCCGATGGGCTATGGCTCTGATCTTTTGGGCGAAATGCACGAATACCAGACCCATGAACTGAAGATTCGTGCGGAGTTGCTGGGTAACCTGGCGGCGCTGCGCAGTGCAACCATTGTTGCCGCGCAGATACTTCAACGCGAAGGTGAATTGGGGTGCATCGCGGCCGGTGCAATTGCCGACCTGCTGGTGGTGGACGGCGACCCGCTGAGCGATATCAGCTGCCTGGTGGGCCAGGGCGAGCAGTTGGCGATGATTGTTCAGGGTGGTCATGTGCACAAGAACACCCTGGCCTGATCAGCCGTCAGTCGGCGTTGTGGTCCCAGATCCAGTTCCACACGCCGGGTAGCTGCACGGGTTGCGCATCGTCCTTGACCGTGCGCGCCAGGGCTGCGCGCTGCAATTGCGCGGTGTCGTCGTAGAACGGTTTTTTCGCCAGCCGCACACCGGTCTGGTGGGCGCTGTCGACCAGAATCTGCAGATACTCCCGCGCATGGCGCGCGGTATAGCGGTTCAGGTCATGAAAGGTCACCACCACCGGAACCACGCCATCCACTGCGGGCAGTTCTCCGGCGGCGATACGTTCGCGCACCTGGGACAGCTGGCTGACCATGTTCGAGCGGCGGCGCAGGCTGAAATTGTAACCCCATATCTTGCCGTCATTGGCGCTCAGGTCGGTCAGCAACACCCGCAGATCGTGCCGCTGATAGGCGCTGAATGTACGTTTGTCGTAGTTCCAGAATGGCGGCCGCAGCAAGAGCGTCGGTGCACCGGTGATCGAAGCCAGAATGGCGCAGCCCTGGGTCAACGATTGCTCCAGTTCCTCATCGGTCAGCGAGCGGTGGTTGGTGTGGTGCGGCGTTGCCGAATGGAAACCCAGCAGATGACCTTCTGCATGCTGACGCTGCATGATCGCCCGCCCCTGATCACTGTTGCCCGCCCCCGTCGCACCGGTTTGCACGAAAAACAGTGCCTTGATGTTCGGTTCAAGCGGGTTGTCCGCCAGGCTGTCGAGCACCGTGATGGTCGGGTTGTAAAATGTCGAGGCGCTCGGGCCATCGTCGAAGGTCAGCAAAAAGCGAACCGGCGGCTGCTGACGCAACTTCTCGGTAGTGGCTGCCGTCAGCGGGACCGGCGCACTGATGCAGGCCGTCAGGCTGAAGGTGATGCCGAGCATCCACAGGGTGGTGAAGACGGGTTTCATCGGGATGCCGGATCCTTTGAGTGAACGGCTTGAGCGGCTTTTCAAACCGGCGCATGATCATCCACCCGCGCAGCAAACACAATCACTGCGGCGCGCAATTTGTCGGCACCAAAACAGCTCATGCGGTTGAAGTCGGCATGGCTCACGGGCATGTGCTGGCAGTCGATTGCCTGACGGTGCAGGCTGTGATCGATATCGGGATCATGCAGGTAGACAAAATCGCTGTCGCAGCCGGTCACCATCACCCAGTGCGGGGCCTTGGAGCGTGTCAGACGATAGCTGCTGATCAGCACCAACGGCCTGCCGCCTTCGGCCAGCAGGCGTGGCAGGTGCAGCGAGCGGTTGGGCAGTGTCTGCACGCTGGAGTCTGCCAGTTCGCGACAGAACTGCTCGTGAACCAGGCGAATCACCTGCTTTTTCTGCTCGCTGCGCACGCCGCCGAGAAATAGCGGACCAGACACCGAGACCAGCAGGTCAGCGGCAAAACCCCGTCGCCACGCCGCCAGCGCCAACCCTTGCGGGCTGCAGCCGCCGTGGCCGGAAGTCATGAACACCGTGGTCGCTTCACGCCATATCTGCAACTCTTCGGCCCGACTCATGGAACGCTCGGGTTGCAGGGATTTCATGGCCATTAACAGGCAGGCCGGGCCGCAGGTGAAATCCAGCGTCTGCTGGTAGTAAGGCACCGGACGGCTGTCTTGCCGGGCGTGCTCGACGATACGTTTCTCGTAACGCAGCGCCGGGGCATGGTCCTGATAATAATCGTCAACCTGAGCGAAGCGGCGATACCCGCTGCGTTCGTAAAGCGCGATGGCTGCCACGTTATCGGGGCGCACTTCCAGCCGCAGGTAGGCGCAATCGCGCTCCACGGCCTGCTGTTCGGCGCGCTGCAATAACTGCCTGCCCAGCCCCTGGCCTCTGGCGGAGTCGGCAATCGCCAGCGAATACAGACGCCCCAGCGAAGTGCCACGATGAAACAGCACCAGTGCGTAGCCGGTTAGCTGGCCAGCGTGCTCGGCAACGATCAGGCACGCATTGGCGCGGCGAATCATCCAGTGAAAACTGCGCGGCGTCAGCCGGTCGCCTTCAAAACACTCATTCTCCAGAACCAGCAACGCCTCGACATCGTCTGCCACGGCATCACGAAATATAAAGTCCATCTGCACCGCCGTAAAAGTTGTGTAACGAAACGGGACATTTCAAAAAGCACATGCTTAATAGAAAGGACTTGTTTCCCATCGGATCGATTACACATGTCAGCGGCACAGGTGAAGATGAATGAAGTATCGGCGCAACTTGCACGTTCGGCAACAACCAAACGTGCAGACCCCACGACGCCCTTTGCAACGCAGCGGCAACTGGTGATTATTGTCGAGCGGCTTGAAGACTGGGCATCTTACTTCCCCTGCGAAGATTTTATCAGCGCTCAGGACTATCTGGAAAAACCGCTGAAAGCCGCGCCCGGCAAGCGTGTGCACGTCATCAACCTGTGCCGCAACTACAAATACCTGGGCCACGGTTATTACTGTTCGCTGCTGGCCGAAGCGCGCCAGCATACTGTAATCCCTTCGGTTAAAACCATCAGCGAGTTGACCCGAAAATCACTCTACGGCCTGGCACTCGATGACCTGGACAAGTTGCTGGAGACCGCACTTGAGGATCACCCCTATGACAACACCGAAGGTTTTACCCTGACGCTGTATTTCGGCCAGACCACACTTGAACCGCTGAAAGACCTGGCCCGCCAGCTGTTTGAGGCGTTTCCCTGCCCGATCCTCATGGTCGAGTTTCGCAAGCGCGACACTTGGCACATCGCCGGTGTCAAGGCCGGCGCCCTGCCCCGTTTGCGCGATGATCAGCAGGACGAGTTTGCCAGTGCGCTGGACGGTTTCAGCCGCAAGATCTGGCGACAACCCAGCTCTCGCCGCTTGGCACGCTATGACCTGGCGATTCTTCACGACCCGCAGGAACAACTGCCGCCCTCCAATGCCCAGGCGCTGGCTAACTTCATTCGCGTCGGTCAGCGTCTGGGCATCGATGTCGAGCTGATTGAAAAGAAAGACTACGCCCGTCTGGCCGAATACGACGCGCTGTTGATTCGCGAAACCACCAGCGTCGACAACCACACCTACCGGTTTGCCAAAAAAGCCGAAAGCGAAGGCTTGGTGGTCATGGATGATCCCACCTCGATTCTGCGCTGCACCAACAAGGTGTACCTGACCGACCTGCTGAAAAGCCATGACCTGGGCATGCCGCGTACCGAAATCCTCTACAAGGACCGCCCCGAGGAGCTGCAACACGTTGCGAAACGATTGGGCTTCCCGTTGGTACTGAAAATCCCTGACGGTTGTTTTTCCAGAGGCGTGATCAAGGTCAGCACGGCCGAGGAGATGCACACCGCCACCACCCAATTGTTCGAGCATTCAGTCTTGCTACTGGCGCAGGAGTTTTTCTACACCGAATACGACTGGCGCATCGGCATTCTCAATCGCAAACCGATCTTCGCTTGCCAGTACTTCATGTCCAAGGGCCACTGGCAGATCTACAACCACAAGGCCATTGGCGCCGAAGTGATTGGCGAATGCCGCACGCTAGCAGTGCATGAAGCACCCCGCGCGGTGGTTGAACTGGCGCTCAAGACCGCCAACCTGATTGGTGACGGGCTTTACGGGGTGGACTTGAAACAGTCCGGCGAGCAGGTGGTGGTGATCGAGGTCAACGACAACCCGAATCTGGATGCCGGTATCGAAGACGCTTACTTACAGGACGACCTGTACAGCCTGGTGCTGGAAGAGTTCGTTCGCCGCCTGGAGCTCAAACGCCTCGGCCAGGCATGGTGACGCGATGATTCAAGGTCTGAAACTCGATGACGGTCGCTTGCACGCCTGTGATCCGCAACGGGCTCAGGTGCTGTGGTTCAGCAAACCCGATGCCGGTGAGCGCAGGTTGTTGCTGGAGCAGTTCCACCTTGATGAACACGCTGTCGCCTCGGCGCTCGACCCGGACGAGATCTCGCGCATCGAGTTTCACCCCGATGCACTGTTTTTGATCTGGAAACGCCCGGAAAACTACTCGGGCAAGGACAGCTTCTCGTTCGACGTCTCTTCATTCGGCGTGCTGTTGAGTGAGCATCACTTGGTGCTTATCTGTCCTGACGATCAGCCCCTGAGCGCGCTGGGGGCTCATCGTCCGCTGAACCAGCCACTGGATATCCTCCTGGAATTGCTGTTCAACAACATTCACCACTACTTGGGCCACCTGAAGGTCATCAAGATGGTCGCGCGGGAATTGCAGCACAAATTCAACTCGTCACTGGAAAACCGCCACTTGCTGCAGATGTTCAACCTCAGCGAAAGCCTGGTGTATTACATCAACGCCATCCACAGCAACGGCGCGGTGCTGACGCGCCTGCGCAATCATGCGCAAAACAAGCAATACGGCGCGGCCAGCCTGGCGCTGATCGACGACATGATCATCGAGAACGACCAGTGCTACAAACAGGCGGAAATCTACTCCACGGTGTTCGCCGGGCTGATGGACGCGCGGGGCAATCTGGTCAATAACAGCACCAACACCCTGCTGCGCAAACTGACCTTGATCAACGTGGTGTTTCTACCCTTGAACCTGATCGCCGGGATCGGCGGCATGTCCGAATTCAGCATGATGACCGCCCCGCTGCACTGGTGGGTGGCCTACCCGGCGTTGTTGCTGGCAATGCTCGGGCTGGGGGCGGTGATGGTCTGGGGGTTACGCAAAATGGCCCGTTCGGTCTGAGCGCTTACTTTTCCCAGTCAGCCTTGGCAATCTGCAACCCATGCAGGCCGTTATACGCGGCACGCTCGGGCGACTGCCAGCCCTCCAGCAACGCGGCGTCAAGGTTATAGATCTCGACACCCAACGGCCGGCAGACGCTCAACGGGTCCTGCGCGTCCGGCCCCCACATCGGCAACGACAGGTCGCCACCCGGACAGGTCGACAAGGCGCATAGCAGGTCGATTTCAGCGAAGAACTCCAGGTAGTCGCCCTTCTGCGCCGGGCAGGCTTTCATGAAATACATGTCGTCGTGATTCAGGCCGGTGCACTGAAAGATGTTCAGCACGTCGTGCACATCAAACTCGGTCAACCCGTGTGGCAACACTGCGCGGGTCAGGTTCGAGTGGCAATGATGATGAAAGTCTTCGCCGGTGAGCATCTTGTTGACATAAGGGTCGCAGCGCGTACCCAACAGGTCGTGCAGGCGCCCGCCATGTTCGTCGATGCCATAGCTGGCCAGGCTGTCATCGGTGATCGTCACCAATGGCCGTAAAAACGGCAGGTTCGACCACAATCGGTCATGGGTGCTGACATGCGCGCCCTGCAACTGCCGCGTACGCGCCGCCCACAACCGCTCACGAGGGTCATGGGCATTCCATACGTTGAAATCACCCACTTGCGGGCCAGCCGGTGTGGTGACGCGAAACACTTGCCCGGCCTTGACCTTCCAGGCACGCCCGGTACGAATCGGTACTTCAAACTGCTCGACCAGCGTGCGCTGTTGCACATTCGCACGCAGGCGCTCGTAAAACGCCGTGTCCACTTGCAGCGCTGCGCCTTTGCTGACCTGGTAGGCGGCTGGGTAGTCTTTGTACATTCAGGGCTTCTCGTTGGCAGGATGGGCGGTTTGCGCTGCAAGTTGCGGGCCTGATGCGAGCGTGATTCGATCACTGAAAATCCCGACTGCGCACCTCAAGCCCGGTCAGCAGCGGCGTCAGGTCATACAGCCGCTGGGCGATCAGGTGGCGTACGCCGTTGTTCGACTCCAGCCGCCCGAACACCTGCAGCAACTGCGAGCCGACCAGCACCTTGCGCTGGCGCTCGGCCAGGTCGCGCCAGACCACCACGTTGACCATGCCGAATTCGTCTTCCAGGGTCACGAAGGTCACGCCGCTGGCGGTGCCCGGTCGTTGGCGGCCGATGACCAGCCCCGCGACGCTGAGGGTCCGGTTGTTTTCCAGGGCCAGCAGGTCCTGCGAGCTGCGAAAGCGTTTGGCCGCCAGTTGCCGGCGCAGCAACGCCAATGGATGCGGGCCGAGGGTGGTGCCCAGGGTGGCGTAGTCAGCCACCAGGTCTTCAGCCACCGTCGGCAATGGCAGCGTCACCTGGACTTCTTCGCTGGTCACGTCATCGAACAACGGGCGCTGGGCTTCGACGCCGGCCACTTCCCAGCGCGCCCGGTGCCGATGGCCGATCAGGCCGCGCAAGGCCCCGGAATCCGCCAGCGCCTCGGCAGCGCGTGAGTCCAGCCCGGCGCGCTGAGCCAGGTCGGTGGCATCGGCGAATGGCCGCTTCGAGCGCGCCGCTTCAATGCGCAGGGCGTCTTCTTCGCGAAAGCTGCGCAGCATGCGCAGCCCGAGGCGAATCGCCAGGTTACGTGTGCTGTCGGGGTGATCGAGCGGCTCCAGCGTGCAATCCCAGTGGCTGTAACGCACGTCCACCGGGCGAATTTCGATGTGATGGCGGCGAGCATCCTGCAACAACTGATCCGGGCTGTAGAAACCCATCGGCCAGCTGTTGATCAGTGCGCAGGTAAAGGCTGCCGGTTCATGGCATTTGAGCCAGCAACTGGCGTAGGTCAGCAAAGCAAAACTGGCGGCATGTGACTCAGGAAAGCCGTAGCTGCCAAAGCCCTTGATCTGCTCGAAGATCCGATCGGCAAAATCCGCATCGTAGCCGTTTGCCAGCATGCCGGTGCGCAGGCGCTCGCGATGCGGGTCCAGCCCACCGTGGCGCTTCCAGGCCGCCATCGCGCGGCGCAGCTGGTCGGCCTCGCCGGGGGTGTAATCGGCGGCGATGATCGCCACTTCCATGACCTGTTCCTGAAACAGTGGCACGCCCAGGGTGCGCTCAAAGACACTTTTTAGTTTGGGCGGATAGGTGATGGCTTCCTCTTTATTACGCCGGCGCAGGTACGGATGAACCATATCGCCCTGAATCGGTCCGGGGCGGACGATGGCGACTTCGATGACCAGGTCGTAAAACTTTTCCGGCCTGAGGCGCGGCAGCATGGCCATTTGCGCGCGGGACTCGATCTGGAACACGCCGATGGTGTCGGCGCGGCTGATCATTTCGTAGGTGGGTCGATCATCGCCGGGGAGACTGGCCAATGTCCACTGCTTGCCCCGGTGCAGGTGCACCAGATCGAACGTCCTGCGCAAAGCGCTGAGCATGCCCAGTGCGAGGATGTCGACTTTTAGCAGGCCGACCAGGTCCAGGTCGTCCTTGTCCCACTGGATGATAGTGCGCTCGGCCATCGCCGCGTTCTCGACGGGCACCAGCGTGTCCAGCGGATGCTCGGAAATCACGAAACCACCCGGATGCTGCGACAGGTGCCGGGGGAAACCGATCAGCTCGCCGGTCAGGGCCAGCACGCGCTTGAGGATGGGTGTTTCAGCATCGAAACCGTATTCGCGCAAGCGTTCGGGCGACGGAAGTGAATCGCTCCAGCGACTGAACGCATCCGCAAGGGCGTTGATCTGGTCAGGCGGCAAGCCCAGCACCTTGGCTACGTCACGCAGTGCGCCGGAACCGTGATAAGTGCTGGCCACTGCGGTCAGCGCCGCCCTGCCCCGACCATAACGCCGGAATATGTACTGAATGACTTCTTCGCGGCGGTCATGTTCGAAATCCACGTCGATGTCCGGTGGCTCGTCGCGCTCTTTGGAAATGAAGCGCTCGAACAGCAGGTTGCTCTTTTCCGGGTTCAGTTCGGTGATCCCCAGCGCGTAACATACCGCCGAGTTGGCTGCCGACCCACGACCCTGACAGAGGATGTGCTGGCTGCGGGCAAACTCGACAATGTCGTGGACCGTCAGAAAGTAGCTGTCGAACTTCTTTTCCGTGATCAGGGCCAGTTCCTTCTCGACTTGCGCCCGCGCCGCCACACTCAATCCCCTTGGCCAGCGCCTGCGAATCCCGCGCTCGGTCAGCTCGCGTAGCCATGATGTGGAGGTCTGCCCCTTGGGCACCAACTCGTGGGGATATTCATACTGCAATTGATCGAACGTGAAGGTGCAGCGCCGGGCGATGCGCAACGATTCGGCCAGCAGCCAGTCCGGGTAATGCTCGGCCAACGCATCCAGCGAACGCAAGTGACGCTCGCCGTTGGCAAACAGCAGATGCCCGGCCTCGGCCACCGTGGTGTGGTGGCGAATGGCAGTGATGGAGTCCTGCAGCGCGCGCCGACCCCGGGCGTGCATGTGCACATCACCACTGGCCACTGCTGGAATGGCCAATGACTGCGCCAACGCCAGCAGGTCGGCCAGACGCTGCTCGTCATCCGCGCCGCGATGCAACTCCACGCCCAGCCACAGGCGTTCGGCAAAACGCTCGCGCAACCAGTTGCCCTGGGCCAGACAGGCTTGAGCGTCGCCTTCGATGTCGGCCAGCCAGATGGCCAGCAAACCGCCCGGCAAGTGATCGAAATCCTCGCGCAGCAGCCGATACTCACCTTTTTTGGCCCTGCGCCGCGCCACCGTGATCAATGTGCACAGCGCCTGATAACCCGTCAGGTTCTCCACCAGCAGGACGATTTTCGGGCCGTTTTCAAGGTGCATTTCGCTGCCGACGATCAGCGGCAACCCGGTGTCTTTTGACGCCTGCCATGCGCGGACGATGCCTGCCAGGGTGCACTCATCGGTGATTGCCAGCGCCGCATAGCCGTGACGCAAGGCGCGGTCGAACAGTTCGCGGGCGCTTGAAGCGCCCCGCTGAAAGCTGAAGTTGGACAGGCAATGCAGTTCGGCGTACTCGGTATTCATGCAAACCAGCCATGCAACAACAATTCGCCCTGCTCGCCAACACTGCGATAGGCCCACGCGCGCTGACCATTAGCGGTTTCGACCAGATAATAGTCACGGCGCACATCGCCGCCGTCCCACCAGCCGGACTCGATTCGCTCAGGGCCTGCGACTATGCGCGTCGCGTGAACCGGCAACGGCTGCGGCTCTCGCAGCAACCAGCCAGGGCGCGTACAGCCTCGCGCCGGCAGGACCGGTTTGCGGGTGCTTTGCGGCTGCCAGGCACATTCGGGGCGGTGGTCGGCCTGGGCGCGCAGGCCATTGACCGACTCGTCACCCAGCCGCGCACGCAAGCGTTCGCGCAATTGCTCCCAGGGCAGGGTTTGCTGCACGCGCTCATCGAACAGCTCGCGGTGCGCCGGCACAAAGTCCGGCAGGTCGCGGGCCTGCAAGCGCACCGCACGCACCGGCGAGGCCACCAGCACCTGTTCCAGCCTGCCACGGGCCAGCTCGAAAAGCATTGAGGGGTCGCGTTCGGCACTCAACAACCCGACCGGGATCACGGTCTCGGGGCCATCGACATGCTCCAGATGCAGGCCGAAACGCTGCACGCCGCTGTCGCGCCCGGCCAGAAACAGGGCCAGATCGGCAGTCAGGCGCTTGAGGGGGAACAGCAGGGCCTGATGCGATTCGACGTCGAAATTCAGCTCGATGCGCACATCAAAAAAGTCAGGCGGCGTGTAGCACTCCAGCGCCACCGGGCGCTCGCCGAGCAGTGTGTCGAGATGCTGCAGGACGCTGGCCGGAAAACGTCGCGCCAGGGTGTCGCGTGGCAAAGCCAGTATTTGCCGCACGTTGCGCAGGCCCATGCGCGTCAGGGCAGTGGCTGTTTCGCGGCTCAGGCCGATGCGCTCCAGCGGCATCTGCTCCAGGGTGCGACGCAGTTCATGCGGGCATTCGATGCTCAGCCCGTCATGCATATTGGCAAGCATTCGCGCCGCGATCGGGTTGGGCGCGACCACAATGCGATGCCGAAAGCCCTGCGCGGTCAGTTCTTCACGCAGGCGCGCCTCGAACACCGGCCACGGCCCGAACAGTTTGAGGCTGGACTCGATTTCCATCAGCAGCACCCGCGGGTACTTGAGGCTGACACTGGAGCTGAACCCGTACGCCCAGGCGGCGAGCAGCTGTTGCAAGTGCTCGGTATCGGCAGGGTCGTGGACGACCGTAGCGAAGTTGGGCACCAGTGCCTGCGCCGCCGTCAGCGACTGCCCGGCCCTCAGGCCCAATGCCCGTGCAGCCGGATTGACGGTTTGCAGGACACGCCGATGCGCACTGCCGCTGATCAGCGCCAGAGGTTCGTCGGGATCATTGCGACGACGCATGACGCCGTCGAGCGCCAGTTGCGGCAGCAAGACACAGGCCCACAGCATAAGAACCTCAAGCGTCGGTCGGGAATGGAATGGGCAAAGGCGGCGCAAGCCCGCCCCGGCACTTGAGCACCCGCAATTGTGCGGGCCGGGTATCGACGGCTATGCGCAGTGCCGCTGGCGAAGGGTTGGCGGCAGCCTGTTGAGGGCGGCAGGTAAAGGCCAGGGTCTGTCCGGTTTCGGCGGCGACCTGCAAGCGGCGCAATGCGCGGTCATCGACCATGCCGGGCCAGCACAGCACCGCACCGCAACTGCCGGAGCGCAGGCATTGTTCGGCGGCCCACAGGGCATCGCGGGTGCTCGCCTCGATCACCACCAGTTGACGCAGATCGATCCCGGCAGCAAGCCAAGCCTGCGGATAGGGAATGTAAGGCGGTGCGACCAGTACGATGCGCTCGCCGATAGCGGACAGCCGCGCCAGACTCGGCCACAGCAGGCGCAGTTCGCCACTGCCGTTGGCCGGGATGAGGATTTCGGTCAGCGCCGAGGCAGGCCAGCCGCCGGTGGGCAAAGCGTTGTCCAGCGCCGCATGGCCACTGGGGTGCGGGCTGACCTGTGGCGTGCTCTGCTGACGCCCCTTCCAGACCCTGCGTTCATCCAGCAAGGCATCGAGGCTGACGACGGCGCCCATCATTCGCGCCGGACCAGCCCGCAGAACACGCCTTCGATGGCGAAGTCCTGATCGGGCGTGACGATGATCGGTTGATACGCCGGGTTGCGCGGCAGCAGGTGCAACTGATCGCCCCGGTGCTGCAAGCGCTTGATGGTGACCTCGCCCTCCAGACGGGCGACGACGATCTGCCCGTCACTGGCCTGCGGGTTGCGGTGCACGCCCACCAGGTCGCCATCGAGAATACCGTCCTCGATCATCGAGTCGCCCTGCACGCGCAGCAGGTAGTCCGGCACACGGGTAAAGGTGCTGCGATCCAGATGCAAGGTAGTGTGTATGTCCAGATCCGGCCCGATGGGTGCGCCTGCCGCCACGCGCCCCAGCACGGGAATTTCCAGCAGTTCGGGGCGCGGTTCACTGTTCAGCAGCCGAATGCCGCGTGCCTGATGCGCCACGACTTCGATCAGGCCGGCTTCGGTCAGGGCCACAATGTGTTTGCGCGCCACGCTGCGCGAAGCAAAGCCGAAGGCCTCGGAAATTTCCGCCAGGCTCGGCGATTGCCCTTGCTGCGCGATGCGATCGCGGATGAAGGTAAGGATTGCGCTACGACGGGGAGATAATGTGCTCATGGAGTACATTTGTACTCCTTTCGGTGTTTTGTGGCTAGCGCGGTTGGTCGGATTGGAGCGTGCAAGACCCCCAGTCTCGGGTTATTCCAAAAACGGGGCTTCTGTCAGGAGAGCGTAGGAGATTCCGGAGGTTACGAGGGCTGCGATGGGGGGCAAAGCGGTCCTGAAACGGGCGATCGCGGGTGTGTCTGATGTACATTGTGCGCTGGTTTTGCTGCCGGTTCCCGGCAGATCGTGGACAAGTCCACTCCTACAGCTACAGCTACAGCTACAGCTACAGCTAGATTATTCGGAATTTCCCAACAGTGAAATCACAATCACCCGGTTTATTGCGCCAACCAAAAAGCAGAGACTTGACCGCTCTTTAAAACGTCAGGAGCACTCATTGTGATTACGCGCCAACTGGGTAACCACGGTCCGCAGGTTTCGGCTATCGGGCTGGGCTGCATGGGGATGTCGGACTTTTACACCACGGGGATCGACGAGCAGGAATCGATTGCCACGCTGCACCGTGCGCTGGAGCTGGGTGTCACTTTTTTCGACACCGCCGACATGTACGGCCCGCACACCAATGAGGCGCTGCTGGGTCGGGCTCTGCAAGGCAGGCGCGAAGGGATTTATCTGGCCAGCAAGTTTGGCATCGTACGGGGCGACGACCCGCATGCGCGTGGCGTGAACGGCAGCCCGGAGTACATTCGTCAGTCCATCGACGGTAGCCTCAAGCGCCTGAGCACCGACTACCTTGATCTTTACTATCAGCACCGCGTAGACCCCAATGTGCCCATCGAAGACACCATTGGTGCAATGGCCGAACTGGTCAAGGCGGGCAAGGTTCGGCACATTGGCATCTGCGAAGCCAGTGCCGCGACCATCGAGCGAGCGCACAAGGTGCACCCGCTGGCCGCGGTGCAGAGCGAATACTCGCTGTGGTCGCGTGACCCGGAGCATGATGACGTGCTCGCCACCTGCCGCCGTCTGGGTATTGCCTTCGTCGCTTACAGCCCGCTGGGGCGTGGGTTTCTGACCGGCGCCTTACGCACTGTGGACGATTTCGCTGAAGATGATTACCGTCGTTTCAGCCCACGATTTCAGGGCGAAAACTTCAATCGCAATCTGGCATTGGTCGAAAAGGTCAAGGGGCTGGCTACCGCCAAGGGCATCAGCGCGTCGCAACTGGCGCTGGCCTGGGTGCTGGCTCAAGGCGATGACATCATCCCCATTCCCGGCACCAAACAGCGCAAGTACCTGGAAAGCAATGTCGCCGCAGCCAGGCTGACCTTGAGCCACGATGAACTGGCCCAGCTGGATGCGATCTTTCCGGCCAGCGGAGCCGTGTCAGGCGAGCGCTACAACGCTGAATCGATGAAATCTCTCAACGGTTGAGAGGCGTCAGGTCGATTTGGGGCAAGCCTCGGTGCCGTTGTTGAGGCCCTGTTTGTGATTCTTGTAATCGAGCGTGGCCTTGCCGTCGACCCACTTCAGGGTGACCACCACCACTGAGTCGAAATCGTCGCCTGTCCAGTCATCAACCAGATTGGCGGCCTTGCCGGATGCTTGTTCAGCGACCTTGTTGATCAGCTCCGGCAGGTAGCCGTGAGACCAGGCGGTGTAGATGATCGAGTTGTGGTACTTGTCGCGCATCAGCTCGTCGGCCAGTTCGCTGGTGTCGTTGGCACCAAAGTCGATGTTGACGGGCAAACCCAGTTTGATCGCGCTTGGCCCTACCGTCATCAGCGGACGCACATAGCTGTAGGACAGGTCGCCTTCACCCTCCTCCACATGCCGGCTCGGGTTGGCAGCAAAAATGAAGTCAGCCTTGCCGAATTCTCTGGGCAGCACCTCGGACAATTCCAGGGCTCGGTTGAGCCCCTGACAATTCAACTGCCCCAGGCCCATCGCCGGCTTTTCAGCGTGACGAAGAAACACCAGTGTTTGCGTGCCATTCTTGGGCTCGGCATGCACACCTTTAGCCACGGAGAACAGAACCAGCGCTGAAGCCACCAGCAGTGACGGAAAGAAGAACCAGGCGATGCGGCGCTGAAGACGGGTGGTCAAAGGCATTTTTGGAATATTCATTATGTTCTGAGTCCGTTGCGCATTTGAAGGGATCGGCCAGCTGGCTGGTGAATATGCAGGCTTGCGCCGTTCGTCCCGAGAATTTCTGCGGATCAATGAACAAAGGTGCAGTAGGCGCACACCCATGATCACGCGCGAATCTTAGTGCGCACATGTTTCGAAATTAAGAATGTGGGTCATTAGGAGTGTCAAAAAACGATTCTGTTGCAATCGTAATGAAAAAAACTGGCGGGCAAGCAGAGAAAACTGCCAGAAAATCGTCGAAAAACAGGTAATGCAACCCACTGTTGCCCAGCCAACAGCAGATCAACAGGCTGCTGCCAGATCAACATCACAGCGTGTTCAGCAAACGGCCCAAGTCCTTGTCGCCCAAGTGCTCTGGGCTTTGGCACAGAGCGTGCAATATTCCATTTGTGAATTTCACATGCTTCGGACTGCTGATTTTGAAATATACAGATCGGTCGTCGCAGCCTCGTTCCCCTGATCTGGACGCTCACTATGCCACAACCCCATATTTCTTTTCGGTCGCAGACACCACGTGCCCTGTTTCGCTGGATGGCCACGGCCTGCGCAGTGGCTTTGAGCTTGCAGGGCGCGGCACACGCAGCTGAAAAGCCACCTTCCGAAGTGCGCCTGGATTACGCTTACTACTCGCCGGTCAGCCTGGCGCTCAAACATTTCGGCTGGCTGGAAAAAGCGCTGCCGGACGCCAGGGTCACGTGGGTCCTGAGCCAGGGCAGTAACCGGTCGCTGGAATACCTGAACAGCGGCAGCGTCGACTTTGCGTCGTCCGCCAGCCTGTCCGCCGTATTGGCCCGGGCCAACGGCAGCCCGATCAAGTCTGTCTACGTCTATAGCCGCGCAGAGTGGACGGCACTGGTAGTGCGCAAGGATTCGACCCTGCAATCGGTTGCCGAGCTCAAAGGCAAGAAAATCGCTGCCACCAAGGGCACAGATCCTTACCTGTTCACCTTGCGCGCCCTGCAAAAGGCCGGTTTGAAAAAGGATGATGTCGAGTTGTTGCACCTGCAGCATCCTGACGGTCGCACAGCGCTGGAGAAAGGTGACGTGGATGCGTGGGCCGGGCTTGACCCGCACATGGCAGCCAGTGAAATCCAGTCCGGCGCTCGTTTGCTTTACCGCAACAAGGATTTCAACAGCTATGGCGTGCTGAGCGTCACCGAAACCTACGCCAAGGAACACCCGCAGGCGATCAAAACGGTATTGACCGCCTACGAAAAAGCTCGTGAATGGGCCGTGAAAAACCCTGATGAGCTGGCCAGATTGCTGGCTACCGAATCAGGCCTGCCGCTGGACGTTGCCAAACTGCAATTGTCCCGCACAGACCTGAGCAACCCGCAATTGAGCGCGAAAGACGTAGAAGCGTCCAAGTCCGCAGCGCCGATTCTGGTGTCTGAAGACCTGGTGCGCAAAGGCGTGAACGTCGAGCAGGTCATCGACCAACTGATCACGCCTGACTTCTCCAAAGCCGTGATCGCAGCCCCATGACCCGCCGAGACGAGTCCTTGCCTGCTGCCGTGCAGCCAGCCTTGCCTGACAGCGCGCAACGCACGCTGTGGCAGCGCTACAGGACGCCACTCAAGGGGCTGGTGGTTCCCGCATTGATCATCATCGTGCTGGAAATCGTCGTGCGCATCGGCTGGTTGCCGTCATACCAGATGCCCGCACCCAGCGAAATCGTGCTGACGCTGCGGGATCTGGCTGACGGTGCGCTGTGGAAGCACATCAGTGCCAGCCTGTTACGCGTGCTCAGTGGCTTTTTGATCGGTGCCAGTCTGGCGCTGGTGTTTGCCGCCTGGGTGGGCCTCAGTCGCGAGGCAGAAGCCTATCTGGAACCGACGTTCGCCGGGCTTCGTTCCATCCCCAGCCTGGCCTGGGTGCCGCTACTGCTGCTGTGGTTGGGTATCGGTGAAACCTCGAAAGTGGTGCTGATTGCGATTGGTGCGTTTTTTCCGGTTTACCTCAACGGTGTGGCGGCCATTCGCGGCATTGATCGCAAGCTGGTGGAAGTCGGCCAGATGTACGGGTTCAGCCGTTACCGCCTGACCCGGCGCATTTTGCTGCCTGCCGCCCTGCCCGGTCTGTTCACCGGTTTACGCAGCGGCATGAGCCTGGCGTGGATGTTTCTGGTGGCTGCCGAATTGATCGCGGCCACCAAAGGCCTCGGCTACCTGCTCAGTGACGGTCGAGAAACCTCGCGTCCGGACATCGTGCTGGCGGCCATTATCGTTCTGGCCACTCTGGGCAAGCTGAGCGACGGCCTGCTGGCGGGCCTGGAAAGGCGCTTTCTGGCCTGGCGAGACACATTCAACGGCCAGAGCCGGGAGGACTGAGCAATGTCGGATTCTTTGATGGATATTCGTGTCGATCGCAAGGCTTTCGCCGGCCATACGGTGCTGCATGACATAAACCTGTCGCTGCAGACCGGCGAAATCGTCAGCCTGCTCGGCCCCAGCGGCTGTGGCAAAAGCACTCTGCTGAGGATTGTCGCGGGCCTGGAACAGGATTTTCGTGGTTCGGTTGAGCGCATTCAGGGCCAGATCGCGTTCGTATTTCAGGAGCCGCGCCTGATGCCGTGGCTGACTGTCGAGCAGAACATCGGTTTCAGTGACGATAACGGCTACGACCGCAAATGGGTCAGTCAACTGATCGAAGAAGTGGGCTTGTCCGGTTTCGCCAATGCATTGCCAAAGGCGCTATCCGGCGGGATGGCGCAACGCGTGGCGATCGCTCGCGGCCTGTATTCACACCCGACGATACTGCTGCTGGATGAGCCGTTCAGCGCGGTGGATGCCTTCACGCGCATGAAACTGCAGGACCTGCTGCTGCAACTGGCCGAGCGCCACGCAATCACTCTGCTGCTGGTGACTCATGATGTCGACGAGGCCTTGTATTTGAGTGATCGAGTGCTGGTGATGGGCAGCCGTCCCGGCACCATCACCCATGAGCTGCCAATCGGGCTGCAAACGCCTCGGGATCGTCGTGATCCACTGCTGGCCAGGCTAAAAGCCGAGGCGCTGACTGAACTGCATCAGGCGCAGGTGATTTGAGGGCCGGATCTTACTGGCCGGCTTTCACTGCGTCCCAGAGCCCGGTACGCAGCGATTCGATATTGACCGGCACCTGAGACATCACAAACAAGCGGCTCAGCATGTCTTCGTCAGGATACACCGTGGTGTCCGTCCACAGGCCCGGGTTGATCAGAGCGTCTGCCTTTTCGTTACCGTTGGCGTAATGCACGCTATTGGTGATATTGGCGATCACTTCCGGGCGCAGCAGGTAATTCATGAAGGCATAAGCGCCCTTGGTATCAGGCGCGTCAGCCGGGATGGCGATCATGTCAAACCACATGGGTGCGCCCTCTTTTGGAACCACGTAATTGATCCTCGCGCTGCTCCCGGCCTTGTGTGCCTGCTCCTGCGCCAGAGAGATATCGCCGGAGTAGCCTACCGCTACACAAATCTTGCCCGCCGCAAGGTCGTTGATGTAATCGGAGGAACTGAAGTTGCGCACGTACGGCCGTACGCCATCAAGCACCGCCTTGGCCTTTGTGTAATCGTCCGGCACTTCACTGTGCGGCGGCAGGCCCAGGTAATTCAGAGTGATCGGCAGCAGCGCGGGCGCGCTGTCCAGAAAGGCGACGCCGCACTGGGCGAGTTTTTTCATGTTTTCCGGCTTGAAAACCAGGTCCCAGGAATCAAGCGGTGCATCCTTGCCCAGCACCGCCTTGACTTTGGCCACGTCGTAGCCGATCCCGGTGCTGCCCCACAAATAAGGAAAACCATGCTGATTGCCGGGGTCGCTGCCCTGCAGCGCCTTGAGCAAGACCGGATTGAGGTTTTTCCAGTTGGGCAGCTGTTTCTTGTCGAGCGTCTTGAGCAGGCCCTTTTCGATCTGCCGCCCCATGAAGTGAATGGACGGGAAGACCAGATCGTGGCCGGAATGCCCAGCGATCAGTTTGGCGTTCAGCGCCTCGTTACTCTCATAGGTCTGGTAAGTGGTCTTGAAACCGCTGGCTGCTTCGAAATTTTTCAAGGTGTCCGGAGCAATATAGTCCGTCCAGTTGTAGATATTGACCGTCTCTGCCGCATGGCTGGTCGAGGCCAGCAACATCAGTGCGGCAAGGGATTTTTTCAGCATGCGCAGTTCCTCGGGTCAATGCCGACAGCTTGCGCCAGAGCGTGCATGAAAACCACCTTCGTTTTAAGCAAATAAGGTCTGTAGAAGCGCTTCACCCATTGATTGGCGACAGCACGAAATGTGCCTATGAATACCCTTTAATGATGCAGATCATGTAATAGATTTTTTCATGCAGCGTCATAAAAAATTTTTCCAGAAAAGTGCTGGCAAGTGCTATTTTCATTACTCGTCAGACCGCTCGGCAATCCTGCTGGAAAGCAGCACGACTCGACAGGTGAGTTTACGGGTTCATCGCCTTGTCATTCCTGCTTTACCGAATGAATTCTGTCTGGTCTGCCTACCCCTTGGAGCAAAGGAAGTGCTCGATTGATTCAGGTGGGCCATTGCTATGACCAAAGTCACGTTCCCCAACGCCTGCCAACTCATGCGCTGGCATTTCCACCCGGTGGGTTTCGAAGCCACGATGGATGCGCCCGGCAGCATGATTGCGCGCCTGTTTGATCGCGCCAGCGGTGAAACAGTGGTCGCCATTGCCGGCCTGCCCTGTTCCACCGTCATGAACGCCGCAGACGTGGAGCGCATCATCGAAGCGATCGAAGATGAGCTGGAGCTGTTTGGCGCTCATACGCCTCAGCAGGTCGCCGGCTTTTCCTGAACTGACAGCGTCAGCCCATCCGGGCCTTGCTGCGCAGGTCTTCGAAAAAAGGCTTGTCACGGGCAACCCGGTCCGATGCCTTGGGCATGTGAGCACTCTCTCCCGCGCCGGCATTCTCGTCTATATACCAATAACAGTGCCGCGCCGAGCGAGTGATGGCCACATAAGCCAGCCGCAAGACTTCATCTTTCTGTGCCGTGTCAAACGGCTGAAGATCGTTCGCATCACCCAACCCTGCCAGCCGGTAGACCTGATTCTTGTAAGGCGAGACGGTCAGGTGCTGACAGTCGCCCAGCAAGAACACGGCATCGGCCTGCAAGCCCTTGGAGCTGTGATAGGTCAGCGTTCTGATCCGGCGACCCTGCGCGCCCCTTGCTGCGTCGGAGTCGATCAGCGCTTGCAGCCGCTCGGCAAAACGGGCTTTCTCGCTGCCCTTGCGGTACAGCAGCAGAATCGAGTCACCGTCGTTGTAGTGCTCGGCAACGCGCTCGGCCAGCTCATCCTCGTCGCGGTCCAGCACCTTGACCGCCAGCAGCTCCTGAGGTGCGCCGCTGGCGCGAGCCTTTTTGCCGGCAATGGCCGGGGCCGCGCGAACAATATGCTCGGCGGCGTCAATGATGTGCTGATGACTGCGAAAGTTCTCGCTGAGCATGACTTTGGTGGTCGCCGGTGAAGAAAACTCCTTGGCAAACTCCATGAAGTACTTCGGCGAACTGCCACGCCAGCCGTAGATCGACTGCCAGTCGTCACCCACACACAGCAACGATGAGCGCTGCGCGATACGTCCCACGTGCAGGGCAGGCCCCCGCCGACGGATTTCTCGCAGGCTGGCGCGAATCCAGGAAACGATCTGTGGCGACACGTCCTGAAACTCGTCGATCATCAAATGCGACAACGGCCTCAACATCGGATCGCTGACCTGCCTGAGGTTTTCCGGTGATGTTTCACCGAACAGCGCAAACATCCGGTTGTAGGTCATGATCGGTGGGGTCTGGGCCAGCAGGTGACTTTCGAAGGCTTTCCAGAACAGGCTGAGCCCTTCGAAAAAGAAGCGGTCCGGGTCGTCGCTGGCAAAGCTCATGTCGGCCACCGCATTCGGCACGTCGAGCCCAAGGTTTTCGATGAAGCTTGCGGCGGTGACAAAACAGTCGAGCAAGGGCGCGGCACCCAGCTCGCCCTTGACCCGGTAATCGAAACCCGGCCCGGCCACAGCCGAGCCTGACAACGACTGCAAGACCTTGCCAGCCGATTGATAATTATCCATCCATATCAACGGCTTATTGCAGAAAGCTTGAAACAGGGTGCGCTTTATGACGCCTTCAGCCCAGACCGGCAGTTTGGCACCTGGACGCTTGAGTTGCTGGTCTTCACTGGCATCCAGACCCAGTACAACCCAAGCATCCAGCTCGGCGATATAACCGTGGAAATGGAAAGGAAATCCATTTATTTCAACGGTTTGGCGCATAGGCTCAATGCCTTTTATAGGCCACACGCCAGCGCGAATCCACAGGTCTTCGACGGTGTCGCACCACTCTTCATCGCGTTTCGAGGACAGCTCGGTCACGGCAACGCGTTTTTGCACGTCGGGGTGATCGCGGTCCAGTTCCTTGAGCTGCAAGGCATGGCGATACAGCGGCGCCATGACTTCGCGAAAACGCTCATTGCTGGCGTACAGATCACGGTAGCAGAGGTTCAATTGCTGACGTTGCGCATCGTTGATGCGTAAATCGAACGGGTTGCTGTCCGCGTCTTCCTGGCCCGATGACTGGCTGCTGAGGTTCTCGAACGCTCGCAGTTGTTCATACCCAGGCAGGCTGCGCACCAGCGGCAGAATGCGTGAGTGGAAGGTACGCACCAAGTCCCTGGCCTGCTTTTGCTCCAGCGTGTGGCCCCACAGCGCCATGACGTCGATCAACTTGTTGATGAAGTCCTTGCGCGACTCGCGCGTGAAGGTCACCACGGTCATCGCATTCAGTTCAAAGCCCAGGTAGTGATGCAGCAGCAGAATGCGCAACACCAGCGAGGTGGATTTGCCCGCGCCGGCCCCGGCAATCACGTAGGTGGAGGGCGTGTCGCTGAAAATCATCTTCCATTGCGCAGCACTGGGCTGTGCGTGGGCTGGCAGTTTCTCGCCAACGTCGCTCTTGATGCGTTTTTTCAGTTCGGGCGTGAGGGCCAATCGCCAGTCATCGAACAGGTGATCATCCACCTTGGGTCCGCGATGAAGGGTCGGGCGCGTGTCGTTGATCACCAGCACGTGACGGCCCTGCTCCTGGCCGTCGAGAAAACCGTCGGCGTAGCCTTCGCGGACGCCTTCGATGTGCCCGTTCAGATAACCGTCGGCATGCCCCTGGGACCACGACGGAGTGTGCTGCGAGCCCAGCCGGGTCAGGCCACGCCCTATCAGGCGTGCCAACAACCGCCTGATGAATGGCAATTGGCGCGGGGGGGTGAGATCGACATCCAGGTCATGAGGAAGCGCAGAGGGCAGATCGTCGGGCACGCAGACTCCGTTGGGTGGCTTGCAGGCAGAATAGGCGCCTATGGTGGCCGCATTCGACCGCAGGTTCCAGCGAAATGCTTTGCGGTCAGTGCGTTAGCCGATCAACTGCATGCAATCTGGCAAGTGCTATCAAACCGGCATGACGGATTTTGCGATCAGCGCACCGGGGTGCTGTATCACCACAGCGGCCAGGCGATGCCCGGCTTCGGCGGCCTGCTGCGGGCGTTCGCCCATCAACCTTGCAGCCAGGTACGCTGCGCTGAACGAGTCACCTGCCGCAGTGGTATCGACAACCTGTTCTACCTTCAGTGGGGCCACCTCGAAGCGCTCGCCGCCCGCCTCGATCAGGCAGCTCTGCGCGCCACGCTTGACCACTATTTCACCGATGCCACGGTCCCGATAGGCCGCCAGCAATTCTTCACTGTCGGCGTAGCCATACAGGGCCTGCTCATCGTCCTCGGTCAGCAACGCCAGATCCACATGCGGAAGGCACGCCTGATAGGCCTCACGCGCCTGCTCGACACTGGCCCACAGCCGTGGGCGGTAATTGTTGTCGAAGGCCACCCGAACCCCGCGCAAGCGTGCGCGGCCCAGCGCTTCCAGCAATCGGGCACGGCCTTGTTCACCCAGCACTGCCAGGGTGATGCCACTGAAGTACAGCACGTCGTAGCTGGCCAGTGCTGCGAGGATTGGCTCGGCAGCCGGCGTCATGAAGCAGTCACGCACGGCGGCCTCGTTGCGCCAGTAGAGAAAACGCCGCTCACCGCTGGCATCGGTCTGGATGCAGTAAAGCCCAGGCAGCCGACCCGGCATACGCTGCACTTTGCCCAGACCAATGCCCTCGTCCGCCCAGGCCCGGCACATGGCATCGCTGAAACTGTCGTCACCCAGCGCCGTGACGTAATCGACCTTGGCCCGCTCACCCAGCAGGCGGGAAAGGTAGACCGCCGTGTTCAGCGTGTCGCCACCGAAGCTCTGGTGCAGGCTGCCGTCGGCATGCTGCTGCAATTCGATCATGCATTCGCCTATCAGGGCGATACGTGGAAGGCTCATGGCGCGATGACTCCTGCGTACGCTTGGACTAGAAACAGGTATGAAAAGGCTCGATCACCCGCAGGTCATCATCCACCAGACAACCTGAACGCCACTTGTCGAAGGTCAGACACGGGTGTGAGGTGCCGAAGGAAATGATGTCACCCACCTTCAATTCGCAATCCGCAGCGACCGTCATGAAGGCGTGCTGATCCATCACCGCCGTGACCTTGCAGGCGCTGACGTCATCGCCCGGTGCTGACGATACGCCCGGTGTGTAGCGCAACAACGGGTTGGGCAAGCCTGCATCGTAGGCCACATCGCGCTTGCCCATGGCAATCACGGCAAAGCCCGGCTCAGGCATGGACTGCACATGCGCCCAGACCTCCAGCGCCGGACGCAGCGCTTCGCTCAACTCGGCGCGTCGGTCCAGCACGCAGCATTGCGCGTCTTTATAGATGCCGTGGTCATGCACCACGTAGCTGCCGGGGCGCAGCACGCTGAGAAACCGATCGCGAACCGCCTGGGCGTCGAATGCTTCGGCGATCAGGTCGTACCAGGCCGAGCCCGACGCAGTGACAATCGGGCGATCAAGCGCAAACGCGCCCTTGTCCTGCAGGTTGACCGCCAGGCTGACCAGCGATGCCGCGAAGGCCTTGATGCCGGCAATCGCCTGATCGCCGTGAATGACGCCCTCGTAACCTTCGATTCCGGTCAGCGCCAGCGCCGGTTGCGCCTGAACGGCATCCACCAGGGCCAGCACCTCGGCTTCGCTGCGGCACCCGCAGCGCCCACCTGGCACGCCGTATTCGATCATCACGTTCAAGCGCAGCCCGTGCGCCGCAAAAAACTCGCCCAGCGCCGCGACGTTGTCGGGGTGATCGACCATGCAGTGGAATTCAAACATCGGATCGGCCAGCAGACTGGCGATCACCGCCATGTTGGGCGCACCCACCAACTGGTTGGCCATCAGCACGCGCTTCACACCGTGGGCGTACGCGGCCTGAGTCTGGATGGCCGTCGCCAGCGTCATGCCCCAGGCACCCGCGTCCAGTTGGCGACGAAACAGCGCGGGGACCATGCTGGTCTTGCCATGCGGCGCCAGCTCGGCGCCGCTGTCGGTGACAAACTGTTGCATCCAGCGAATGTTGTGCTCCAGCGCCTGATTGTGGATGACCAGTGCAGGCAGACTGACATCACTGAGCAGACGGTCACCCGGCTGAGCAGCCCCTTTTTCCATAACCGCGATGTTCATAACAGCGGTGTCCATGACGACGGTGCTCATTCGGTAGCCCCTTGCAGTTATTCGTTGATTCGGCGAGCCAGGCCATTGGCGCTGTCGATCAGCACCCGCCGATAGTCGTTGTAATGGGTTTTGGCGTCTGCACGCGGCGCGACGATGCACAGGGTTGCAATGCACTGGCCCTGTTCATTCTTGACCGGCGCGGCAAAGCAATGGGTGAAGGTGTCGGCCACGCTATCGAACGAAAAGAAGCCCTCTTCGCCCGCCGTGCGGATTTCCCGCAGGAAGGTTTCCAGCGGCAGGCGTTCGCCACCCGGCAAAATGAAGTCATCGGGGTCGATCAGGTCGACGATCTGTTGATCGGTCAGGTGGCTGAGCAGCAAGCGGCCGGAAGCCGTCCAGGGGATGGGCGCGTTTTCACCGATGTCCGAAGAAATCCGGAAATGTCGCTCGCCCTCCTTCATCAGCGCCACCGTGTACTTGCGCCCGTTAAGCAGGCACATCTGCGCGGTTTCCCGGGTCTGGCTGACGATATCGCCCAGACAGGCCTCGGCCTCGCGGGTCAAATCGAAATGCCGCAAGTGTGCCTGGCCGAGGAAATACAGCTGACGGCCCAGGTAGACATGCCCGTCCTTGCCGACCGACTCCAGAATCCGCCGCTCCAGCAACGACGCCACCAGCTCATAGACAGTCGATTTGGGGCTGCCAATCCCGCTGGCAATTTCATTGGGGCGCATGGGCCTGGCCTTTTCCTTGAGAAAATCCAGAATATCGAACGCCCGGTCCAACCCGCGCGCCCGACGCTTGATCAAGTCTTCGGTCATGAAAGGTTCCTTGGGAAGCTGCAGCCTCAAGCTTCAAGCCAAAAGCCTCATTTGATCTGGCTTATAGCTTGCTGCTTGTAGCTTGCCGCTGCTACTTACGCTTATAAGCTATGCAGTCGATTTCGACCTTGCAGTCGACCATCATGCTGGCCTGTACGCAAGCGCGTGCCGGGGCGTGTTCAGGGCTGAAGTATTCGCCGAATACCTTGTTGAAGCTCCAGAAGTCCCGCGGGTCTTCCAGCCATACACCGACGCGTACCACGTCCTTGATGTCGTAACCGGCCTCTTCGAGAATGGCGATCAGGTTGCGCATGGTCTGGTGCGTCTGCTCGACGATACCGCCCACGATGATCTCGCCATCCAGCGCCGGAACCTGGCCGGAAACGTGCAGCCAGCCGTCTGCCTCGACTGCTCGGGCGAATGGACGCGGCTGACCGCCACCTGCGGTGCTGCCTGCGCCATAACGGGTAATAGTCATGAGGTTCTCCCTGGTTTGAAACGTGAGTGTGAACGGTTAAAAACGGATGTTCTTGAGAAATTCGCTCAAGCGCGCTGACTTCGGCTGCTCGAACAGGGCTTTCGGTGCGCCCTGCTCTTCGATGCGGCCCTGGTTCATGAATACGATCTGGTCCGAGACTTCGTAGGCAAAGCGCATTTCGTGCGTCACCAGCAGCATGGTCATGCCGTCCTCGGCCAGGTCCTTGATGACGTTCAGTACTTCGCCGACCAGTTCCGGGTCAAGCGCCGAGGTGACTTCATCGAACAGCATCAGGCTGGGGTTCATGGCAATCGCGCGGGCAATGGCCACTCGCTGTTGCTGGCCACCGGACAATTGACCGGGAAAGTGATTGCGCCGCTCCAGCAGCCCGACCCGGTCCAGCCACTTTTCGGCCAGCGCAATCGCCTGATCCTTGGGCATCTTCTTGACCTTGAGCAGGCCCAAGGTCACGTTCTGCAGGGCGCTGAGGTGCGGAAACAGGTTGAATTGCTGGAACGCCATGCCGGTCATGGCCCGGTGCTGCGCGATCAGACGTTCGGGGTGGCGGGTGCGCTTGCCATCCACATGGCTGTAACCGATGTCCTGGCCTTCCAGCTGAATGCGCCCCCCCTGAAACTCTTCCAGCAGGTTGACGCAGCGCAGCAAGGTGGTTTTGCCCGAGCCACTGGAGCCGATCAGGGTCACTACATTGCCTTTCTGCATACGCAGATCGACACCCTTGAGCACTTCCACTTCGCCATAGGATTTATGCAGGCCCTCGATGCTCAGCAGCGCCGGGCCGGGGGTTGCGGTATGAGTCTGTGTCATGGCAAGGCCACCCGTTTTTCAATGTGTCGCCCAAGAAGCTCGATGGCGTAGTTGATGAGGAAAAACAGAAAACCTGCGAACAGGTAGAACTCCAGGGTCATGAACGTGCGGGCGATCACCTGCTGGGTGCTCAGCAGCAACTCGGCCACGCCGATCACCGATAACAGGGTCGAGGCCTTGACGATCTCGGTCGAGGAATTGACCCAGGTCGGCAGAATCTGGCGCATGGCCTGAGGCAGCAGCACATAGCGCAGCGTCTGATTGAAGCGCAGGCCAATCGCCTTGCCCGCCTCGATTTGCCCACGTGGGATGGCCTGTAACGCACCGCGCACGATTTCCGAAACATGTGAGCCGCAGAACAGGGTCAAGCCTATCGCCCCGGCCTGAAACGCGCTGATATGCCAACCCAGCGCCGGCACCATATAAAAGACCGCCAGCACCAGAACGAATACCGGCGTGCCGCGAATCAGATCGACGTACAGCCGGATCGGCAAGCGTGCGAAAAACCCGCCGTAGGTCAGCACCAGACCGGCCAGCATGCCGATCAGCGTGCCCGCCACAATCGCCAGCGCCGAGCACTGAATACTGGTCAGAAAGCCGGCCCAGAGCACTTCCCGCGCAGTCCACAATTCCTGCAACCAGCCAGGGGGTTGATACATGACAGCCTCCTAGCGGCGAATCGCCAGACGTTGTTCGAGGGTGCGCAGCAGCATGGCGATCACGTAGCAGGCCACCACATACAACGCGGTAGTGACCAGCCAGGTTTCGATCACCCGGTAGCTTTCGACGTTGATCTTGCGCGCGTAATAGGTCAGCTCCGGCACGGCAATGGCAGCCGCCAGCGATGTGTCCTTGAACAGTGAGATAAAGTTGTTGGAGAGCGCTGGCAACACGTTGCGCAACATCACCGGCACGATAATGTAGGCCCGCACCTGCCATTCACCCAGACCGATGGCCAGCCCTGCTTCACGCTGCCCCTTGTGGATGCTCAACAACCCGGCGCGGAACACTTCGGTCAGATACGCGCCCGCATAGAGCGACAGCGTGACGACAAAAGACGCCAGTTTGTCCAGGCGAATGCCCAGGCCGGGCAAAGCGAAGTAGATCAGCAGGATCAACACCAGAATCGGCGTGTTGCGCACCACCGTCACATAGATCGAGGCCACAATTCGCAGCGCCCGGTAACGCGACAACAATGCGAAGGCGTTCATCAAGCCGATCACACAACCGATGGCGATCGAGATCAGCGCCAGTTCCAGACCGAGCCCCAACCCGGCCAGCAAGTTGGGAAAGTCGCGCCATACAGCATCAAAATTCAGTTGATAATTCATGCTTGCCCGTACCTGGCAGGGTAGGCCCAGCGGCCTGCCCTGCCCTTGAAGGTCTGAATGGACTTATTTGTATTCCATCGGAAAACCGATTGCCGGCACGGGCAGGTCCACACCAAACCACTGTTTGAACGACGCGGCATATGCCGGGAATTCGACACCGGTCATGGCTTCATGCAAGGCGGTGTTGACGAAGTTCAACCAGTCCTGATCGCCACGTTTGACGGCACAGGCGTAGGTTTGCGGGCTCCAGGCAAACGCCGGTGAGCGGTAGCGGCCAGGGTTCTGCACCATCAGGTATTTCACCGAAGACTGATCGGTGGCGGCGGTATCGGCACGACCGGAATTGATCGCCTGATACATCAGATCGACGCTGTCGTACTGATCGACCTTGGCCTTGGGCAGCGCCTGATGGACCAGTTCTTCGGCGTAGACGTTTTGCAGCACAGCGACGGTGACACCATCACCTGCGGCTTTCAGGTCATCGATTTCCTTGTACTTGCTGTTGGCAGGCAACAGCAGCGCCACGCCTTCGCGGTAGTACGGCAGAGTAAAGGCCACTTGCTGAGCGCGGCTGGCGGTGACGGTGATGAACTGGCAACTGATGTCAACCTTGTCGGTCAGCAGGTTGGGAATCCGTGCATCAGAAGACTGCACCACGAACTCGACCTTGCTCGGGTCATTGAACAATCCCTTGGCGATGATCCTGCCGATGTCGATATCGAATCCCTGCAACTTTCCGTCTGCGCCCTGAAAGTGCCACGGCGCATTGGTGCTCCCCGTGCCGACGACCAGGTTGCCGCGTTTCAATACCGCATCCAGTTTGCTGCCCTCAGCCGCCTGCACCGTATTGGCGAGGCTGAATGAGGCTGCAAGCACAAATGCACAAGCTTTCAGAAAAGAAGGTCCGCGATGCATGACATAAACTCCGCCGAGGTATTCGTTATTCCGCTATAGCGGATACTGGTATGTAACAACGGAATAGACAGCAGAAAGTGTGCCACAAGAGGTAGCCGGAAAACACCGCAAAAAAAAGCCGAGATAAATCAACGGGCTGAAAAACGGGGGGTGAACGGTAGCGTGAGCACTGACCCTGGAAATGCTGCTACCCATTGCCACAGCTGAGTGGGATGGCCCCACTCTTGTGCGTGTGTGCGGTTATGGGTGCAGGCCCGGGCGCTCAGGGCGACACAAGTCCTGAAGAGTTCGGAACACGGAGCTTTCAGGCTTCTGCCCGGAGGGAGTCAGAGGCAGGTAGCGATTGCCGCAGATCGCAACGCTGCCTGAGCATCGCCTTGCGGGGCATAAAATTCGACGGCGGTGGCCGGGCCTTTGCTCTGCACGTCAGCGAAATACTTCGATTCGGTGGTGAACACAGTAAAGCCGCCGCCTGCCAGGTCATGCAGGAACACATCCGACGAGGTGCCGAACATGGCTTCGTTCTGCCATGTCACCTGAATGCACTGTGCAACGGCACTGGCCTGCTTGGCGCTGGACAATACCTTTGAAGGCCCTGCCGAGCGTGCCGAACTGGATGGCGCCGCGCACCCGCTTAGCGCTACTGCTGCAATCACAGTAGCGCTCGTCAAAAACAGAAACTTCATCTCATGCCCACGCTGATAAAAAGCCGATTCTAGCATTGCAGCAGAGTATCAGCCCTCGGCCAATTGCTCTTTGTATTCCTTCACGTACTCGCCAGCCAGGCTCTCTTTCTGTTTATCGTCAAGCAGCTTGCCGGCCATCTGGAAGAACTTCTGCTCTTCTTCTTTCAAATGATGGTGCACTTTTTCCGACAGCTTTTTCGCGGTGGCCAGCCACGCCGGGCTGGACATTTCGGTTTCGTCGAGCTCTTCCATCATTTCGTCCATTTCATGATGTTCGGAAATGGCATGGCGGCTCAGGTCGACGCCATTGTCGTGGGCCATCAATGGAATATAGAAGTGGCGCTCTTCAGCGGTCTCGTGGGCCTGAAGTTCATCCTTGAGCTGCTTGTACGCCTGCTCGCGTTCAGCACTGTCGCCGCTGGTCTTGATCAGTGCATCGGCATAGCCGCGTTGACGGTCATGGCTTTCGCGCAGCGCTTCGAAAATATTCACGGTCTGGTCTCCAGGTCGGCTTCCGGGAGATGGAAGCGTTGTGGACTAGACCCCTGGCGAAGATCAGCAGTTCCAACAAATGCTGGCAAATAACCACTGCGCGATAAAGACAGGCTCAAGCCAGCTCGAAAACCACGTCCTGAGCACCTTCCCATAGGGTTTTCACGCCCAGTTTGCGCAGGTTTTCTTTGCCCTCCGTGATGGTCAGAAAGTGATTACCCGCCAACTGCCCCATCTTGCTGGCAAAGCAGCACGAGCCGTACGCGAGGATAATCTCGGTTTCGCTGTAACCACCCGGATAAAACAGAATGTCGCCCACCGAAGGATGACTGGTGGCATTCTCGAAACCGATGAGTTTGTCATCGAGCTTGAGTTGATAATCATCCAGCGGCACCCAGCAGCCCTCGCCGCTCCAGCGCACATGGATGAATTTCTGCCGATAAGGCAACAACTTCAGGAACGCCTCGACCGTCTGCGGTGCATCCGGATTGGCCACAGCCAGAAACTCATACCCGCCGGCCGTAATTTTGATGGTGGTCACTGCAACGACTCCTTACAGACAACAATACTCAGGATGATGCGGCAGGATAAACGGGCAGCTTGTAGAGAGTCACGGAGTTCCGTTGCGGCCATAGTGCAGTACGCCGCAGCCTCTATCGCACCGCCTTGACGATTGCTTTGGCAAACAGGCAGTTCTCGTGTGTTTCGCCCTGGAACACATAGCGTGGGGAGCCTTTCACCTCGTAGCCCTGACGAGGATAAAACCCCAACGCGCGAGGGTTGCCAACCCATACAGTGGCCCACAGCAGCGTCGCATTCCCTGCGGCTGCACGCTGCTCGGCAGCTTCGAGCAACAGCCGCCCCACGCCACGCCCGGTGAAGCGCTCTTGTACATATAAGCGCTGCAACTCGGCGGCTGTCGGGATGCCAAGCATCGGGTGATCTGTGCGCAAGGCGAGCTGGGCGAAGCCAATCAGGTGCCCCTGGGATTCAGCCACAATGATGAGCGTTGCCGGTTCGGCAAGCAGATGCGCAAACGCCTGCGGAGAGAAAGCGTCGAGGGCTTCGCGTGCGATGGATTCCCGAATGCCCTGCGTCGCGTAGGTGTCGAGAAAGACCTGCATGCCCAGTGCGCTGAGGCAAATGGCATCTGCTGAAGATGCGTCGCGCTGGGTGATCGTCAAAGGTGGGGTGGTGATCATCGGGCAGTTGATCCGGGTGCCAGTGGCGGGAAACCCGGATCATACCTGACAGACAAACACACCCGGCAATAGCGCCGGGCAACGGCATCAACGCCCGGTCATTAGCGCCTGCAGACGAGCCTGGGCTTGCTGGGCATTTTTGCCCTGCTCATTGAGCTCCAGCAGCAGCTTGTTAAGCTCGGTTTGCACCACTGGGTCCTTGACGGTGATCGCCGAACCCGAAATGTCGATTTGCGATTTGTGCGCTTCCACATAATCAGCAACCTTCAGGCTGCTTGCAAAGGTGCCCTTCACTTGCGGCAATACTTCGCGGAACGTGTTGGCAGGCACGCTGACCGTCCTGTCATAGGCCTTGTCGTAGACGACTTTCAGGTCATCAGGCTGCTTGAGCTTGGCATGCGCCGCATCGGCCTTGCCCTGTTCGATCGTCAGCTTTTCACCGACCTCATCAAGGCCTTTCTGCACAGAGGCCAGATCAGCGCGACGTTCGATCACATCACTCACCGAACGGAACGAGCCCTTCTGCATCAACCCGGCGAGCGGCTGAACAGCGGTGTCCATGCCCGAGCCGAAGTCGGAAATCACGGCGTAGTGCGAGGTGTAATCACCGAAGGCTTTCTTTTCTTCGTCCGTCAGTTTGGGAACATGCACGCCAGGCTTGTCGATTATCCGGGTTTGCAGGAACTGAGAGAACGCGGTGCGCTGCTCAGGCTCCTTGTCTCCGCAACCAGCCAGCAACAAGGGTAAAGCGACAGCCAGCAGCAAGCCTGGACGAAAAAGGGACTTCATGTCATGAACCTCCGAGATCATAAGAATGCGCGGTCAGCTGGAAGATCTACCGAACGCGAGCGTGCTTATAGTCTCGTGATGACATCATCTAGTTCCGTGGTGGCGGTAAAGATACCTGTGAGAATCGCAGGCCACGCGCACGGGTATTGCTCGTAAAGCAGCGCCCACCGACGTCGCCGCGAGACCCGCGCTGCGCACTCCGACGCATCCCGGCCAAAAGTTCCTTAACAATTCTTCATAAACTGAAACGTTTCAGCGACTAGCCTTTCATGGACCGACAAAGTGAACAACAGGAGTCAATCACGATGTTTGCACACGAAGGCCTGGGCCTGATCTTCATTTTCATCGTCTTTCTGCTTGGAGCGATCGCGATGTTCATTCACCCCTTCCATGCGCTGGGAAGCTGGTTCAGGAAGAAGAAACAGGAGCGAAAATCCGGGCAGTAGCCAGTTCATCGCTGGTTTGCTTACCCAAAGGCAAGGAAAGCCCGGTCATTCCGGGCTATCTGAAGGAAATGCACAATGGCCACGTCGCAATGTCGTTGCCGCGCCCCCACTCAACGCCCGAAAAAAGTGCGCACTGAAAAAATGTGCATCGATTTGAGTTTCTGACGCCCGGTTTTAGTGCCATTTCAAATAGGCAGGCACGTCCAGGTATCAACCTGGGTACAACTAGTGGCCAAACAATATTATTGTAATAATATGTGTATCGACTTAGCCCCGCTATTGCTCCGATTAACGTAGATTCTCAAAAATCAATCACTTCTTGTGGCTAGATGTTTCCAGTGTGGTACTCTTCTGAAACTCTTTGATGTTGAACTAATGGCCACTAGCCCATAACATGTTGCATAAATTTACAAACTAATTTGCCACTAGTGCTCACAGGGTAGTCATGACTAGTCCATCTATCATTGCCACCGGCTACCGCCGCAAAGCAGTCGAAAACCACGCTCCGAACCCGACGCGCGTGCTTGATTTCAGCAGATGCAAAGCCACCCGCAAAGGCCCGGTCTTCCTGATCGGCTCAGGCAGCTCGGCCAAAGACTTCCCGATCGGGGAGTTTTCCGAAGTCCCCATGATCACCATGAACGGTGCGTTCTCGATGTTTTCCGGAACCGGCATCAAGCCATTCTTCTATGTGTGCTCTGACCGGGACTTCCCCAATCAGCAACCCGAACTCTTTGCCGCCGCCCTGCGCGGCAGCGAAAACGTCGGTCTCTGGGAAGACCAGTTCCAGTCCGGCCTCCCAGAGCCTGCCGGACGCGCCTATGCGCTGAAGAAATCCCCCAGATCTTCGACAGTGGCAGCCCTTTGCTCAAGAGAAGAAGCACTGGTCAGAAAGCTGTCGCTGTGGAGCAGCCGAAGCCGAGACATAGGCTTCAGCAAGAACCTTGAACTGGGTTTCTTCGATGCGCGCACCGTCATGTACCTGGCACTGCAACTGTCCTATCACCTGGGTTTTGAGAAAGTGTTTCTCGTCGGTTTTGATTTGAACCAGTCTGCTGGTCGCTTCTATGAATCGCCTACCGATAAATGCTCACCCTGCGGACTGGATCAGCACTACGAATCGCGGATTCTTCCGTCTCTGGAATTGATGGCAAAGCATGTAGTCAGCGCTGATTTCGAGGTATTCAATCTGTCTGAAAACTCGCGAGTTCCACATGAAGTCATTCCCCGATTAAGTATTGATGAAACGCGTCATATCGTGCGTGCCGCACGTAACCATACTGTGCAAGACGCAGTAATCGGTCATTAAACAGTCATCTTGTTTGTGCCACCCCGCCCCGACAAACGCGTCGCCCCTTGACACGCAGTAATGCCGGGAGTCGACACCCCGACGCGCTGCTGGTGGCAGGTCACCCCGCAAACTCGCTAATCCGGCACTGCCCGCCATACCCCTGCCGTCCTACCTATGCGACAATGCGCGCCAATGTCTGGCATGAACCCCCACATTCATATCCCGGCAACGCAGTCACGGCAGACTGCTGTTGCTGTAGACGTATGCCCGTTGGATCAGCTCATGCTCAGGCGGAGCAAGCTGAACAGCTCCGGTCGGGTCTCGGACACGACACCTGCTGGCACCAGCGCTCCTCAAGTTATTGCCCAAGTTATTGATAGGTAAAGTAATTGATCTCCACAGCTAACATCACGATGCAGTTCGGCGCCAAACCCTTGTTCGAGAACGTCTCGGTCAAGTTTGGTGCCGGTAACCGTTACGGCCTGATCGGCGCGAACGGCTGCGGGAAATCCACGTTCATGAAAATCCTCGGCGGCGATCTCGAGCCTTCGGGTGGCCAGGTGATGCTGGAGCCGAACGTGCGGCTGGGCAAGCTGCGCCAGGATCAGTTCGCCTATGAAGAATTCACTGTGCTCGACACGGTGATCATGGGTCACGAGGAGCTGTGGAAGGTCAAGGCCGAGCGCGACCGCATCTACTCGCTGCCGGAAATGAGCGAAGACGACGGCATGGCCGTTGCCGAACTGGAAACCGAGTTCGCCGAAATGGACGGTTACACCGCCGAATCCCGTGCCGGTGAACTGCTGCTGGGCCTGGGTATCGGCATCGAACAGCACACCGGCCCGATGAGCGAAGTGTCGCCCGGCTGGAAACTGCGCGTTCTGCTGGCGCAGGCGCTGTTCTCCGATCCGGAAGTGCTGTTGCTCGACGAACCGACCAACCACCTGGACATCAACACCATTCGCTGGCTGGAAAACATCCTGACCCAGCGTAACAGCCTGATGATCATCATCTCCCACGACCGTCACTTCCTGAACAGCGTGTGCACGCACATGGCTGACCTGGATTACGGCGAGTTGCGCCTGTTCCCGGGCAACTACGACGAGTACATGACCGTAGCGACCCAGTCGCGCGAGCAGTTGCTGTCGGATAACGCCAAGAAGAAAGCACAGATTTCCGAACTGCAATCGTTCGTCAGCCGCTTCTCGGCCAACGCCTCGAAAGCCAAGCAGGCCACGTCCCGCGCCAAGGCGATCGACAAGATCCAGCTGGCCGAGGTCAAACCTTCGAGCCGTGTGAGCCCGTTCATCCGTTTCGAGCAAACCAAGAAGCTGCACCGTCAGGCAGTCATTGTCGATCGCATGGCCAAAGGCTTTGACGGCAAGACACTCTTCAAGGACTTCAGCTTCCAGGTCGAAGCGGGCGAACGCGTTGCGATCATCGGCCCGAACGGTATTGGCAAGACCACCCTGCTGCGCACTCTGGTCAACGAACTGACCCCGGATGCCGGTACTGTCAAGTGGACCGACGCTGCGGAACTGGGCTACTACGCTCAGGACCACGCTCACGACTTTGAAGACGACTGCAACCTGTTCGACTGGATGGGCCAGTGGACTCAGGGCGGCGAGCAAGTGGTGCGCGGCACCCTTGGCCGCATGCTGTTCTCCAACGACGAGATTCTCAAGTCGGTAAAAGTGATTTCCGGTGGTGAACAGGGCCGCATGCTGTTCGGCAAGCTGATCCTGCAAAAGCCGAACGTGCTGATAATGGATGAACCTACCAACCACCTGGACATGGAATCCATTGAAGCGCTGAACCTGGCGCTGGAGAACTACCCCGGCACGCTGATCTTCGTCAGCCACGACCGCGAGTTCGTGTCCTCGCTGGCAACCCGCATCATCGAGCTCAGCGCTAGCGGCGTGGTCGACTTCAGCGGCACCTACGATGACTACCTGCGCAGTCAGGGCGTTACGTTCTAAGCCTCGCCGGCTTGCGGTACCCAAAAAGCCCTGTCCTGCGACAGGGCTTTTTTGATTGCAGCCTATTTGTCCGGCTGGCTGAGCATTTCAATCCATAGAGCACCCTTGCCCGAGGGCGCTTCGCTGACCCGCTTGAGGGCACCGCTCGCCCCAATGGCGTAACTGCCGACCTTGTCGCTTTTCTCTCCACTGACCAGTAACCAACGTCCATTGGGTGATACGGCGATATTGCGCGGCTGTTTTTCCTCGACCGGGTAGTTTTCAACGAACGTCACGTTGCCTTTGGCCGGATCAACCTTGAACACCGACACGCTGCTGGTAGTGCGCTCACTGATGAACAGCCACTTGCCGTCCGGCGCCAGGCGTATGTCTGCGGCCCAGATGCGCGGCGTCGGGTCATCCTTGAGGTCGTTGTTGCGCGCATCGCGAGCCTGCCCGGGCGCAAGCTTCAGGCGTGCGGGAATACCGTCTGCCTGGCTCACCTGCTTCAACGCGCCGGTCTTTTCGTTGATCAAAAAGGCGGTAACCGTGCCGCTCATCTCGCCGACCACATACAGAAACCTGCCATCGGACGAGAATGCGAGGTGGCGCGGGCCGGTATTGTCGGGAACAGCCACAAAGCCTTCACCGATGGGCACGAGCTTGCCGTCCTTGGGCTCAAGCCGGTATTGCAGGACACGATCAACCCCCAGATTGCCCGCGTAGACAAAGCGATTGCTCGGGTCGGTGCGTACCGAATGCGCGTGCATGCCGGTCTTGTAGGTTTCGATACTGTCGCTGGGGCGGTGTTGCGCATCGATGGGCTGAACACTGAGCAGGTCCGCGCCGTACGAGGCACCGAACAGGAAGCGCCCGCTGCGATCGGTCGACAGGTACGCCAGACTCTCCGCCAAGGGTGCCTGGCTCAACGGCTTGAGGTGCCCGGTTGCAGGTTCTATGCTGAAACTCAGCACCTGATAAGGCTTGGAACGCAGTGCCGCGAACAGTGCCTTGCCGTCCGGCGAAATGGCCATCGGATTGACCTGGTCACCGGCCTTGGTCTGTTCGACCAGGCTGAGCGCCCCGCTCTGCTCATCCAGGCGATATTGGGAGATGAGCCCATCTGCGGGGCTGGAAATATAAGCGAAGGTAGCTGCCTGCACAGGCAGACCGAACGAACATCCAACTGCAGCGGCCAGCAACAGAACTTTTCTCATGGTGAACCTTTTTATTGTTGTGGGGTGAATCCGTGGGACGAGTCTTGTGAGGTGAGCGGTGTGACGAGTAGCGATGTAAATACCAGTGTGATCAGTCATCCTATGACCATATTCAGATAACAGCAACTGCGTGATAAACAGTCCGCATAAAAACGTTAGCCTGCTTTCATTTCCCGACAGCCCGAGCCATGATGAGGCACTCCAACCGCCTGCCAGCGAAGAGTCCAATGCCTGCCGCGCAATCCGGTTCCACGACGATTACCCTGCAAATCGTCTCCATCGTCTTCTACACGTTCATCGCCTTCCTGTGCATCGGTCTGCCTATCGCGGTACTGCCCGGTTACGTCCATGATCAACTGGGTTTCAGCCCGCTGATTGCCGGTCTGGCCATCGCTTCGCAGTACCTCGCCACCCTGCTCAGCCGGCCGTTTGCCGGTCGGGCGACAGACTCTTTGGGCAGCAAACGCTCTATCGTGTTCGGGCTGTGGGGCATCGGTATCAGCGGTGTGATGACACTGCTGGCAACTCTGCTTGAGGATTTTGCGACGCTCAGCCTGTCGATTCTGATCGTGGCACGGCTGTTTCTCGGTGTGTCTCAAGGGCTGATCGGGGTTGGTACCATCAGTTGGTGCATCGGCAAGGTCGGTGCAGAACACACGGCCCGCTCGATCTCCTGGAACGGCATTGCCTCCTATGGCGCAATCGCCATCGGCGCACCGCTGGGGGTGGTGGTCATCGACGCGGTTGGCTTCAACAGCCTGGGTGTGGCCCTGATAGTGATGGCAGGCCTGGCGCTGGTGCTGATCCGCAACAAGCCTTCGGTACCCATCATTGCAGGCGAGCGCCTACCCTACTGGTCGGTGTTTGGCCGTATAGCACCTTACGGGCTGGGCCTGACCTTGTCGTCAATCGGCTATGGCACGCTGACCACTTTTATTACGCTGTTTTACCTGAGCCGTGGCTGGCAAGGTGCGGCGTATTGCCTGAGCATGTTTGGCGTGTGTTTTATCCTCGCCCGCCTGCTGTTAATCGGTGCCATCAATCGGCTTGGTGGCTACAACGCCGCCATCCTGTGCATGGCCGTTGAGATCTGCGGTCTGGTCATGCTCTGGCTTGCGCCCAACACCGGTTTCGCACTGGCAGGGGCCGGCCTGACCGGTGTCGGGCTGTCGCTGGTGTACCCGGCGCTTGGCGTGGAAGCGATCAAACGCGTGCCGACGCCCAGCCGTGGCGCAGGCCTGAGTGCCTATGCCGTGTTCTTCGACCTGGCCCTGGCCATCGCAGGCCCGGTGATGGGCGCGATTGCCCTGGGGCAAGGTTATGACTGGATCTTTTTCTATGCGGCAGTGCTGTCGGTATGCGCGCTAGGCCTGACGCTCTGGTTGTCACGCCGGGCCAGTCAGCAGGCGCAAAGCGTTTGAACAGCAGGTTTTCGGTATAAGCTTTTCGCTTATTGTTCCAATAGTTAGTAGCTGAAGCTGAAATAAAGCCGCCGGTCGGTCAAGTTCTTGACGGCGCTCCTGTTGGGCTCTTGACTTGATGCTGCAAGCCTCTAAACAGGCTCGTGAAGCAGCCGTCGCCCGCGTGAATGCGACGTCACCTGCGCGGCAGTCTGGCGCTTTACCCCCTTTTCAACGGCCTCTCTGTCCGCCTGACCGGGAGAGCCGTCATCAGAATTCGCCGCCATTCTCTGAGTCATACTAGCAAGGCCCTGCCAGTGTTCATTCTGGCAATCTTCCCGCACCCGGCCGAAGGCGCCTGCAACCTGGCACCAACGCCCGGCAACGCCGTTCAGGTCTGCGACAGCGGCAACAGCGGCCCGTTTACCGACTTGAGCACTACCAGTCACACGCTGGTATTTCCAGCGGGCGGCACGGGCACCGTCATTGGCACCATTACCTACGGGGCGGAAGCGGACAGCATCGACATGGGTTCGGGCCGGATACTGGGCAACGTCAATCAGGGGGCGGGCAGCGATACATTCATCCTTTCAAGCGGTGAGATCACCGGCGAGATCAGCCAGGGCGCTAACCCCGATGATTTTGTCATGCGTGGCGGCACGCTCGGTTCGCTTGCTCAGGGTGACGGGCTGGACACCTTTCTGATGACCGGAGGTACAATCCTCCGCGCCTTCGAGGACGGCGACCGGGCAGTGATGACCGGCGGCAGCATCGGCAGGGTTGACATGAAACTGGACAATAACGTCTTCGAGCTTTCTGGCGGCAGCATTATCAACAATCTGGTCGCCGGGTTTGGCCGGGACACGATTACAGTGTCGGGCGGCAGCATTGGTGGCGCCATCAGCGTCAGTGGCGGTGACGACCGGATAACCGTCAGTGGCGGCGAAGTTCGTGGAGAAATACGCGCAAGCTTCGGTAACGACAGCTTTGAGTGGCTCAATGGCGGCTACGTACGCAGTAACGTGTTGATGGCCGATGGCAACGACACCGCGCAGTTGTACAACCTCAGCGAGTACCTGACGAGCAGCAACCCCCTGCTCGATGGCGGCCCTGGCGATGACGTACTGACGTTCGGCAACAGCGTGGTGTCTCGGCCAGAGCACTACACCCGGTGGGAAACCGTCAACCTGTTCAATGCATCGCAGTTGAACATGGCCGGGGCGTTGACCCTCGGCGACAGCGTCAGCACTACCGGCATCCTGAATATCGACGCCAGTAGCACCCTGCGTTCAACCTCCGGCAGCGTTGTCGCGTTCAACACCTCGTCGCGTGCGACCCTCGACAACGCCGGGACGCTGGACCTGACCGGCAATGGTAGTTCGGTGACCGATACCCTTACCGTCAACGGCAACTACTACGGCCGGGCAGGACGACTGCTGCTGCAATCGACACTGGGAGACGAAACCTCGCCCAGCGATAAACTGGTAGTGTCACAGGGCACCATCGGCGGCACGACCAGCATGCGGGTCAGCAATGTCGATGGTCTGGGGGCGCTTACTCAGGGCAACGGCATCGAGGTGGTGCAGGCCACCCAAGGCGCTACCAGCGAGGTGACTGCATTTTCGTTGCAGAACTCGTTGTCCGCAGGCGCCTATGACTATTACCTGTTCAAGGGTGGCGCTACGGCTGGCAGCGAAAACAGCTGGTTTCTGCGCTCGACGGTGATTGCACCACCATTGCCCGAAACGCCGCCCCCAAGTGAACCTGTTCCTGAGCCTGTTCCTGTGCCTGAGCCCATACCAACACCGCTGCCGGAACCTGCGCCCGAGCCGGCACCATCGCCCTCGACTCCACCGGAGCCAACCGAACCCACCGTGCCCCCGGCCCAACCTCCTCCAACTGACCCCATACCTACGCCTGCACAACTTCCGGCAACCACTCTTCCCGTAGCGGCAATCGGCACACCATCGCTGCCGGAGCCGATTCGCGGCGCGACCCCTGTGCCGCTGTACCGACCGGAAGTTGCCAATTACGCGATTGTACCGCCCGCCGCCGCGACGCTGGCGCTGACCTCGCTGGGTACCTTCCACGAGCGTCAGGGCGATCAGAGCCTGCTGGCACAATCCGGGGCAGCGCCGGCTGGCTGGGCGCGGGTGTTCGGCAGTGACTTCAAACAACAATGGTCAGGCACGGTGAGCCCCGGCCTGGACGCATCGCTCAAGGGCTATCAGATTGGCCATGACGTGTATGCCTGGTCACTTGATGGACAGCAGACCCTGCGCGTAGGGCTGTTCGTCGCCCAAAACCGTCTGGACGGCAAGGTGCAGGGCTTTGCTGGCGGATTCCATGCGCGGCACACCGGGCGGATCAAACTGCATGGCGACAGCGTCGGGGCCTACTGGACGCTCTCCTCGCCCACCGCAAGCTACGTCGATGCGCTGGTGATGAGCACGCGCCTGGATGGCTATAGCCGCTCCGACCGGGGCCTGCGCATCGACACGCAAGGCCATGCGCTAAGCCTTTCTGTGGAAGCCGGTCACCCGTTTGTGCTAACGCCGCGATGGGTCGCCGAACCGCAGGTACAAATCATTCATCAGCGCATTGACCTTGACGATCAGCACGACGGTATTTCACACGTGGGTTTTGACAGTCAGCCCTACAACACCGGGCGTCTGGGCATACGGTTCAAGGGCCGCTACGCACTGGCAGGCATGCCCATCGAGCCCTACCTTCGGGTTAACCTGTGGCGCAATGCAGGCGGGCATGACACGGTGACATTCGATCACACAGAACGCGTCAGGACAGCCCATCGATCGACGACGGGAAGCCTGGGCGGAGGAATGGTTATCAAAGTCGCCAGCGACACCAGCGTGTACTGGGGCGCTGACTACAACCGTGATCTGAATAGCCACGATTCAAGCGGAGCAAATGCCAGCCTGGGCGTCAGGCTGGCGTGGTGACGCGGTTGTCACTGTTGAACGTGATGATGCATTGGCTTTATCAGCCTTTTTTGGGCTTGAAAATCAGCACGGCCAATGGTGGCAGATTCAGTGTCAGAGAAGCCGACATGCCATGAACCGGCTCGTCTTCGCTGATTACTTCCCCACCGTTACCGATGTTGGAGCCGGCATAGGTTTCTGCATCGCTGTTCAGCAGTTCTGTCCACGCGCCCTGCAACGGCACCCCAACGCGATAGCCTTCACGCGGCACGGGCGTCATGTTGGCGACCACCAGCAGCGGTTCGCCATCATTGCTCCAGCGCAGGTAGGCAAACACGCTGTTGGCCTTGTCGTCACCGATCAGCCACTGAAAACCAGTGGGGTCGGCATCGCGCTGGTGCAGAGCCTTTTCTTCGCGGTAAATGCGGTTCAAGTCACCGACCAGCTTCTTCACACCCACGTGCTCGGCGTATTGCATCAGGTACCAGTCCAGTTGCTGGTCGTGGTTCCATTCACGCCACTGACCGAATTCGCAGCCCATGAACAGCAGCTTTTTACCCGGATGCGTCCACATGAACGCCAGATAGGCGCGCAGGTTGGCAAATTTCTGCCAGCGATCACCCGGCATCTTGTCGATCAGCGAGTGCTTGCCGTGGACCACTTCATCGTGGGAAATCGGCAGCACAAAGCGCTCGGACCACGCGTATACCAGGCTGAAACTCAGTTTGCCGTGATGATGCTCGCGGTTGATCGGGTCTTCTTCCATGTATTGCAGCGAATCATGCATCCAGCCCATGTTCCACTTGTAGTTGAAGCCCAAACCACCTTTTTGCGTCGATTCGCTGACACCCGGCCAGGCCGTCGATTCTTCGGCGATGACCATAGTGCCAGGCGCTTCCAGCGCAACGACGTCGTTGAGGTGACGCAGGAAGTCGATGGCCTCCAGGTTCTCGCGGCCGCCGAAGCGATTGGGCACCCACTCGCCCGCCTTGCGCGAGTAGTCGCGATACAGCATCGACGCCACCGCATCCACACGCAGGCCGTCGATGTGGTAATGCTTGAGCCAGTGCAGCGCCGAGGCCAGCATGAAGCCATGCACTTCGGTCCGCCCCAGGTTGTAGATCAGCGTGTCCCAATCCTGATGAAAGCCTTCCTTGGGGTCAGCGTATTCGTACAGCGCAGTGCCGTCGAATTGTGCCAGCCCGTGGGTATCGGTCGGGAAATGCGCAGGCACCCAGTCGAGGATGACGCCGATTTCTGCCTGGTGACAGGCGTCCACGAATGCGGCGAAATCTTCAGGCGAACCGTAGCGGGCGGTCGGCGCGAACTGGGCGAGCAATTGATAGCCCCATGAACCACCGAACGGGTGCTCCATGATCGGCATCAGCTCGATGTGCGTGAAACCCAGCTCTTTGACGTACGGAATCAGGCGGTCAGCCAACTCACGCCAGTTGTACTGACGCCATTGGCCTTCATCGTTCTGTTCCATCTGCCACGAACCGGCATGCAGCTCATAAATCGACAATGGCGCAGCAACGTCGTGACGCCCGGCCCGGGATTGCAGCCAGTCCTGGTCATGCCACTCGAACTTCAGTGGCGCAGAAATCTTCGACGCCGTATCGGGCGGCAGCGTAGTGGCCAGGGCCATCGGGTCGCTCTTGAGCGGCAGAATCCCGTGAGCACCCAGAATCTCGTATTTGTAGACCTCGCCCGGTTGCAGACGCGGAACAAAGATCTCCCACACGCCGGTCGGGTGACGCAGACGCATCGGGTGGCGACGGCCATCCCAGCCATTGAAGCTGCCGACCACGGAAACCCGGCGGGCGTTCGGTGCCCAGACAGCGAAGCGCACACCCTCGACACCTTCAACGCTGGTCACTTGCGCGCCCAGGCAACTGCTCAGGTCGCGGTGATTGCCTTCGGCAAACAGGTAAAGGTCCATTTCGCCCAGCAGCGGACCATAGCTGTAGGGGTCTTCGGTGATCTGCTCGCCGCCCGCCCAGTTGATTTTCAACAGATACGGCTGTGGCTGCTCAAGATGACCGACGAAAAAACCCGGCACGTCGCTCATGTACAGTTCGGCCAGTTCGCGGCCGTCATCTCTGGCCAGCAGGCGTACGCTCAGCGCTGCGGGCAGATAGGCACGAACATATTGCCCGCCTTTGCCGTCGTCATGCGGGCCAAGAATCGAAAACGGGTCACGGTGTTCTGCACGAATCAGCGCATCAAGGTCCACAGCAGCGGGAACCGCACGGCGATCCGTGCCGGTTTTGTCAGGCGCATTCATATCGGTTCTCCATCAGACGGTTGCAGCAACCCACGCAAGCCTTGCAAAGGAACGGCCAACCAGGCTGGACGATTCTCGGCTTCGTAGATCACTTCATAAGCGGCTTTTTCCAGGGTGAACAGCTCCAGTGCGGCGTCTTCCCCTTTTGCATCTTTCCAGGCGTGCGCGATGCCGGAGGTTGCCGAGCGATAGCCCTCGATAAACGCTTCTCGGGCCTGCGACAGGTACGTCTCGGCGACTTGTTTGCGGGCAGCTGCAGCTTGCGGCGAGGTATCGACACTTTGCGCACTGCGCACGGCCATCGCGGCAGCGTAGTCGAATGAACGCAGCACGCCACTGACGTCCTTGAACGGGCTGTGCTTAGCGCGGCGTTCTTCAAGCGCACGGGCGGGCTCGCCTTCAAAGTCGATCAGGTAGGCATCACCCTTCACGACCAGCACCTGGCCCAGGTGCAGGTCACCGTGCACACGAATGCGCAGGCCACCGGCCGAGCGTTTGGCAAGGCCTTCGACACGCTGGCGAATCTGCTTGCGGTGCGCAAGCAGGTCGCTGACCAGTTGCTGATCGTCCTTGTCCAGATCGCCCTTGCGCTGCTCAAGCAGCTGCAAGGCTCGCTCAAGCTGAGCGTTGACGCTGGTGGCGGAGGCTTTGCTGTCCTGAGCGCTGGTGACTTCGACCGCAAAATCTGCGTTATCGGTTGGCGATGCGAGAATCTGGTGCATTTCCCCCAGGCGTTGACCCAGGCTGCGCGAAAAGTCCGCCAGTTCAAGCAACGCGTTGTAATGCTGCTCCTGACCGGAAACGCCGTGCGCCAACTCGTCGCGCACCGCACGTTCCAGGTTGTTCTGCGTCCATTCCCACGCATCGCCCTGATTGCTCAGGTAGCCTTGAGCGATCATCAACAGATTCGGCTGACCGTCGTTGCCGACGCGCACCAGTGAACCCAGCAATGGCGAGATATTCTTGAAGCCGGCATGGGTCAGAAATGCCCCCATTTCCAGCTCAGGGTGCGTGCCGGCGCTGACTTTGCGAATCAGCTTGAGCACCAGGCTGCTGCCGACCACCACCGAACTGTTGGACTGCTCGGCAGACAGATAACGAACCTCGGACTCATGGGTCAGGCCCAGCGGCGCAAGCTGCGAACTTTGCTCGAAACGCAATTGGCCGTCGGCACACGGGATGACCGTGTCAGATTGCATACCCTGAATTACTGCACGAATAAAGGTTTCCAGGGTGAAGGCATCGGTGATCAGCCCTACATCGCGGCTGCGACGCACGCGGGCCAGTGCCAGTTGTTGCGGCAATGCGCTGCTGATGTCGTCTTCGCCCAGCAGGCCGAACGGCAGTTGATAGCGATCAGTCTGCCCGCCAGCGGTCACTTCTATTTCACTGAGCAGCACCGGGTGCGCCTCGTCACCAAAACGAACTGCATAGGCGATGTTGACCTTCTCGATGGCCTTGTCCTTTCCCGCAAACCAGCGGCGCTTGGGCAGATAGACCGTCAGCGAGGTGTCTTCCATGGTGCTGCGCAGCGGCTCTTCGAGCAGCTCTTCAAGACGCTTCTTGAGCACCAGGGTCGGAAAGTCCGGCATGCTTTGCGCCGGTTCAACGTGCCAGCTGGGCATTTGATTCTCCGTAGCCAATAGAAACCAGTAAAAGCCGTACGGCGGCAGTGTCAGCAGGTAATTCAACTGGCCAATAGGCGGAAAGGCGCTGCCGCCAAGCATTTCCACCGGGACCGTGCCGGCGTAGCCCGACAGATCCAGCTCTGCCGCCTGGGCCGCACTGGACACGTTGGCCACACACAGCACCACTTCACTGTGACCGTCTGGCGCAGTGTACTCACGGGTGTAGGCCAGAATGCGCCGGTTGGACGGCGAAAGCATTTTCAGTGTGCCGCGGCCGAACGCCTTCTGCTGCTTGCGCACGGCAAGCATGCGGCGGTTCCAGTTGAGCAGCGAATGCGGGTCACGCTCCTGGCTTTCGACGTTGACCGACTGGAAACCATACATCGGGTCCATGATCGGTGGCAGCACCAGGCTGGCCGGATCGGCACGCGAGAAACCGCCATTGCGGTCAATCGACCACTGCATCGGCGTGCGCACACCGTCGCGGTCGCCCAGATAAATGTTGTCGCCCATGCCGATTTCGTCACCGTAATACAACGTCGGTGTACCGGGCATCGACAGCAACATGCTGTTCAGCAGTTCGACGCGGCGACGGTCACGCTCGACCAGTGGCGCAAGACGCCGACGGATGCCGAGGTTGATCCGCGCACGCCGGTCGGCCGCGTAGTAATTCCACAGGTAATCACGCTCACGATCCGTGACCATTTCCAGGGTCAGTTCATCGTGGTTGCGCAGGAAAATCGCCCACTGGCAGTTTTCCGGAATTTCCGGCGTCTGGCGCAAAATGTCGGTGATCGGAAAGCGGTCTTCCTGCGCCAGCGCCATGTACATGCGCGGCATCAGCGGAAAGTGAAACGCCATGTGACATTCGTCACCGTCCGGCCCCTTGCTGTCACCAAAATACAGCTGCGTGTCTTCCGGCCATTGATTGGCCTCGGCGAGCAGCATGCGGTCCGGGTAATTGGCATCGATCTCGGCGCGGATACGCTTGAGCACCTGATGGGTTTCCGGCAGGTTCTCGTTGTTGGTGCCATCGCGTTCGATCAGGTACGGAATAGCATCCAGGCGCAACCCATCGATACCCAGGTCCAGCCAGAACCGCATGACTTCCAGCACCGCATCCAGCACGTGCGGGTTGTCGAAGTTCAGATCCGGCTGGTGCGAGTAGAACCGGTGCCAGAAATACTGGCCGGCGACCGGGTCCCAGGTCCAGTTGGATGTCTCGGTGTCGAGAAAGATAATGCGCGTGCCGTCGTACTTCTGGTCGGTGTCCGACCACACGTAGAAATCACGGGCCTTGGAGCCAGGCTTGGCGTTGCGCGCCTTCTGAAACCAAGGATGCTGGTCGGACGTGTGATTGATGACCAGTTCGCTGATCACCCGCAGGCCGCGCTTGTGCGCCTGGGCGATGAAGCGCTTGGCGTCGGCCATGGTGCCGTAATCGCTATGGACGTCGCGGTACTCGGAAATGTCGTAGCCGTCGTCCCGGCGCGGAGACGGGTAAAACGGCAACAGCCAGATCGTGTTGACCCCCAGCGCGGCAATATAGTCGAGCTTTTCGATCAGGCCGGCGAAGTCGCCGATGCCATCATTGTTGGCGTCGAAAAACGACTTCACATGAACCTGATAGATCACCGCATCCTTGTACCAGAGCGGGTCTTTGATGAATGTCGCGGCATCGGGCTTCTTAGCCATTGCTGACTCCTTGGGAGTATTAGTGCGCGGCCTGGATACGCCAGATTCCAAAAGGTTGCGACGGGTCGAGACGGGTGTGCTGATACTTGCCGTACCAGGTCCAGCGGTGCCCGGTCATCAGGTCTTCGCCAGACGTCGCGGCGTCATCCGCAAGGCCCATTTCCCACAGTGGCAGCTCGAAATCCGCTTCCTGTGCGTTGAATGGGTCCAGGTTGATGGCCACCAGAATGAAGTTGCTGCCATCCGCCGAGCGCTTGCCGAAGTACAGAATATTGTCGTTCCAAGCGGAGTACAGCTTCAGCCCCAAATGCGTCTGCAGCGCAGGGTTCTGCCTGCGAATGCGATTGAGCTGGGCGATCTCGGCAATGATATTGCCGGGGGCCGCATAGTCCCGGACACGAACCTCGTACTTCTCTGAATCCAGGTACTCTTCCTTGCCCGGAATCGGTGCCGCTTCGCACAATTCAAAGCCGGAATACATGCCCCACAGCCCGGAACCCATGGTTGCCAGTGCCGCGCGGATCAAAAAGCCCGGGCGACCCGACTCATGCAGGAAGCGCGGGTTGATGTCCGGTGTATTGACGAAGAAATTCGGGCGGTAGCAATCGCGCCACGGCACTTCGTTCAGCTCGGTGAAATACTCCGACAGCTCGGCCTTGCTGTTGCGCCAGGTGAAATAGGTGTAGCTCTGGGTGTAACCGACCTTGCCCAAGCGCGCCATCATCGCCGGTTTGGTGAACGCTTCCGCCAGGAACATCACTTCAGGGTGCTGACTGCGCACCTCACCGATCATCCACTGCCAGAACGGCAACGGTTTGGTGTGCGGGTTGTCGACACGGAAGATTTTAACGCCTTCCTTGACCCAGCCGAGCACGATGTCACGCAGCTCCAGCCACAGGCCCGGAATCGCATCGGGCGCGTAGAAATCAACGTTGACGATGTCCTGGTACTTTTTCGGCGGGTTTTCCGCATAACGAATCGTGCCGTCCGGACGCCACGAGAACCAGCCTGGATGCTGCTTGAGCCACGGGTGGTCCTGCGAACACTGAATGGCGAAATCCAGGGCGATTTCCAGGCCGTGTTCAGCCGCGGCCTTCACCAGGTTACGGAAGTCTTCGCGGCTGCCCAGTTGCGGATGAATAGCCTCATGGCCGCCATCTTCGCTGCCGATGGCATAAGGGCTGCCCGGATCATCCGGCCCGGCGGTCAGGGAATTGTTCGGCCCCTTGCGATGCGCACGACCGATGGGGTGAATCGGCGGGAAATACAACACGTCGAAGCCCATGTCGCGAATCATCGGCAAGCGCGAGTGGACGTCATTGAAGGTGCCGTGACGGGCCTTGTCATCCGTGATCGAGCGCGGAAACAGCTCGTACCAGCTGGCGAATTGCGCCAGCTCACGCTCGACATCCAGCGGGAACTCCACACTGCGGCTCAAGAAGGCCTGGTTATCGGCCTGCTTCATCAGATTGGCTGTGTCGCTGTGCAAGAGCAGCGCAACTTTCTCGTCGTTGTCGCCCTTGGCAAGCTGAGCCGCCAGACCTTCAAGCTGTTTACGCTGGTCACCCTGGCTGCGCTCTGCGGCATGCACCAGATGAATGCGCCCTTCTTCCAGCTCCAGATCGATTGGCACACCCGCACCGAACTTCTTTTCCAGCTCATAACGGTAGCTGCCGAACTGGTCAATCCAGGCTTCCAGGCGAAATACGTAACGGCTGACAGCTGTCGGGGTGAATTCACCGATCCAGCTGTCATTGCCCAGCTCGTGCATCGGCGCGCTGTGCCAGTTTTCTTCGTCGGCAGCGCGCCAGCGAATGTTCACCGCCATCTTGTCATGCCCATCGGCGTAGACCTTGCTGGTCACGGTGACCGGTTGCCCGATGATCGCCTTGGCCGCAAACAACCCACCGTCAATCACCGGCAACGTGTCTTCGATCACGATGCGGGGCAATTGCAGCGCCTGGGTGAGTGACAAGGGTTGGGTTGGGTGCGGTACATCGGTGGCCAGGGAATCCGGACCGTATGGCTGTTCATTCATCGAGCATCACTCCTCACGCCCCAGGGACGCTCCTGTGCATTCCATGCAATGGAAAAATAGACGGTATGGCAGCGGACGATCGCAAAATGCAGAAGACTCGTCGAATTCAGCTGCCTAGGTTCCGAGCGGTCATTGAAGGTAAAGTTCAAAGGTTTTGAGGTTGTGTGGTGGGCGCGTCAGAGCATAGCCCAGCGGAAAATAGTTGAGGTGAGCGTGTAATCGAATTCCCAAGTGCTTGTAGGAATCATCCCATGACAAGCTCCTATCACGCGGTCTTCAACGCATTGCAGCACACTGATTCAGTGTTGGCGCATCCTGAAGGAACGCACCATGATGCTGAAGCCCTGCAATTACCAACTCATGAATTTCGAGGTGTGCGACAGAAAACAAAGTCATTCTGACTTCGGCAGCGATCTGGTGTCGCCAGAAGTACTTGAAGGGCCGTCTGAGGAACCGTCTGAGCAGTTGACTGACGAGCTATCTGAACACTACCGCCCAAAGAAGCCAATTGATTGAATCATCAATCACAGCGGGCAGTCCTAAACAATGCCCGGCAAGACAGGGGTCAATAAGGAGGCTGCAACCATGACGCTACCCAATCCCATCGAAGTGCCCGATCCGAACATTGATGAACCTGCCCTGCCCGAGCCGATACCCGAGCAGGATCCGCCATCGACGCCGCCACCCAATGAAACGCCGGTAGGTGATCCGCCTGCCAATGCGCCGCCTGTCACGGTGTGACGCACGCTACCCGGCAATTGAAGACGTCCTGAGCGGCTGGACGTCTTCAGCGCCCGCCCGCCAGGTCAATGAATGTGCCCGTGGCATACGATGCGTTGTCTGACAGCAGCCAGAGAATGGCTTCGGCCACCTCTTCGGGTGTGCCGCCACGACCCATGGGCAGTGCGCCTTCCAGCTTGCTGACGCGGAACGGGTCGCCGCTCAGGGCATGAATGTCCGTGAAGATAAATCCCGGCCTGACTGCATTGACGCGAATGTTCTCGCCAGCGACTTCCCTGGAAAGCCCGATTGTGAAGGTGTCCAGCGCGCCTTTTGACGCGGCGTAATCCACGTACTCGCCTGCCGAACCCAGCCGCGCCGCCAGTGACGACACGTTAACAATGCTGCCCCCGTGCCCGCCATGACGCGGCAACATGCGTAACAAGGCGTGTTTGCTGCACAGCATGGGGCCGACGACGTTGGTCATCATCATTTTCAGCATGCGAAATTCCGACATGTCCTCGACGCGTGAAGCCTGAGACAAGGTGCCGGCATTGTTGACCAGGTGGGTGACTCGCCCCAGATCGGAATCGACCCTGGCGAACAGGCGCATGATCTCGTCCTCGTTGCTGACGTCCGCCTGCAGGGTGATTGCCTGGGCACCCAACGCCCTGACCTGCCCGGCGGTTTTTTCCGCGGCGGCATGATCAGACAGGTAATTGATGCAGATTTTATAGCCCTGGGAAGCAGCCAGACGCGCAGTGGCTGCGCCAATCCCGCGTGAACCGCCGGTGATGATGAGGACTTTATCCATGGGCTGTCTCGTATTTATCCAAAAAACGACATCAAGGTGCAGGTCATACCCGCAGCGTAACCAGACGTCTCTGATCGTGCCAGCCTTTGTGATCCAGCGCCATCGAAGCGTTTCAGATCGCCAGTTGACCAGTGACTGACGCGTCCAGCACAGCTTTGACTTCCGCCGCGCGGATATTCTCTAGAAACTGTTGCGCAGGCAGCGGATGCCCCAGCAGAAAGCCTTGCAGGGAGTGGCACCCCAGATGGGTCAGAAAGCGCTGTTGAACAGCAGTTTCCACCCCTTCAGCAACGATTCGCAGGTTCAATGCCTGGCCCACGGCAACGATAGCCGAGACGATGGCGGCATCGTCGGTATCGTGCTCCAGATCACGGACAAAACCGCGATCGATCTTGATTTCATTGGCAGGCAGACGCTTTAGGTACATCAGGCTGGAATAACCGGTGCCAAAGTCGTCAATCGACAGGTCCACGCCCATCTCCGAAAGCCTTCGCAACACCGCCAGGCTCGCATCCGCGTCGTGCATGGCGGTGGTTTCGGTGATCTCCAGGGTCAGGCAGTTGGCCGGGAGTTGGTGCCGGGCCAATGTATCGGCGACCGCGGTGACCAGCCCGCTGTGGCAGAACTGCAACGCCGACAGGTTGACCGCAATGCGCCAGTGCGGATAGCCCTGGGTGTACCACTCGCGCATTTGCCGGCAGGCTTCGTTCAACACCCACTCGCCGATTTGAATGATCAGCCCGGTTTTCTCGGCCAGGGCAATGAACAGGTCAGGCCCCAGAAGGCCCTGCGTCGGGTGATTCCAGCGCAACAGCGCCTCCGCACCGACCGGCAGCCCGGTCAGGGCGTCGAATTTGGGCTGATAGTACAGACAGAAGTGCTTGTGTTTGATGGCCGAACGCAGGTCTTGCGACAGCTGCAACTGATTGCGTGCGTTGCTGTTCATCGACACGTCAAAAAAGCTGTAGCCGTTCTTGCCGGCTGCCTTGGTGTGGTACATCGCTGCGTCGGCGTTGACCAGCAGTTCGTGTTGCGTGGTGCCGTTGCCCGGATACATGCAGATGCCGATGCTCAGCGATATCTGCAACTGATGCTCGCCGATGGTGAAGGGATTGCCGATCTCGTTGACCTGCCGCGTTGCGACAGCCAGTGCATCCTGCTGGTCCTGAAGCTCGACCAGCAGAACGAACTCGTCGCCGCCGACTCGCGCCAGTGTGTCATGCAGGTGCAGGTTCTGACGAAGACGCAAGGCGACCTGACGCAATAACAGGTCCCCGGTGTGATGACCGAATGCATCGTTCACCGGTTTGAAGCCATCAAGGTCCATGAACATCAACGCGAAGCAGCCGCCGTTCTCGCGGACCTTGTTCATGGTCTGCTCGATGCGATCGGTCAGCAACGTGCGGTTCGGCAGACCAGTCAGGCTATCGTGCAGCGCGCGATGGGTAAGCTCATGATTGGCTTCCACCAGCGAATTGGCGAGCACCGCCGTACGCGTTTCGAGGTGGGAATCGAGAATGCAGCAGAACAGCGTGATACTCAGCACCGACAGGCTGGCCACCAGCACGATTCGGTCCAGACCGTTGCTGCTCAGCCCGCCCGCCAGCGCACCGCAGTAACTACCCTCGGCAAAGCTTGCCGCCGCCATACCGGTGTAGTGCATGCCGACGATGGCCATACCCAGCAACCCTGCCGCACACGCGCGTGCCAGATACACCTTGGGCCGTTGCTGGCGAAGATGAAACGCTATCCATATCGCCGCCGCAGCGGCTGCAATGGCAATCAGCAGGGAAAGAACAACCCGCCAGGGCGCGTATTCGATACCGGGTTGCATGCGCATGGCCGCCATTCCGGTGTAATGCATGGCGCTGATGCCGAGCCCCAGCAATGACGCGCCCAGGCCCAGTTGCAAGGCGGGCAGACGCGGCTGGGTGACCAGCCACAGGGCAAACCCTAAGGACAATACTGCAATCAATAGCGATAAAAGCGTAAGGGGCACGTCGTAGGCGACGTCGATAGGCAGCACAAACGCCAGCATGCCAATGAAATGCGTCGACCAGCCACCCACACCCAGCGCCAACGCACCGCCGGCGATCCATACATAAACCGCACGGCCCTTGGCCGAAATAATACGGCCGGTCAGATCCAGAGCAGTGTACGAAGCAATAATCGCGACGAGAACGGAGATCATGACAAGCGAGGGGGTATAACTGCCAATCAACATAAACGCACCTGGAGCCAATGAGCGCGTCCATGCCGATCTTCTGCAAGTGATTGTACGCAATAGCCACAAAATGTCGCGGCGCTTGATCGGAAAGCTGGCAACCAGCCATCAATACTGGGTTTATCAGGGGGACTTCAGCAAGGAGTGTATTGGAACCCCTGAAATATTTACTCCCTGAGCATCAGACCCGTCTCGGCATTCCAGCCTCCGCCCAGTGCGGCAATCAGTTGAACGCTGGCGATCAAACGGCTTTGCAGCACATTCAGGACCGTGCGCTCGTTGCTCAGCGCGGTGGCCTGCACGTTGACCACGTCCAGATAGCCGATCAACCCGGCCTTGTACTGATTGTTGGTCAGGCGTAGCGAGTCACGCGCCGCAACCAGCGCTTCCTGACGCACAGCGGCCTCCTCTTCGTAGACCTTGAGCTGAATGAGGTAATTCTCGACTTCCTGGAAACCATTGAGCACGGTCTGCCGGTACTGCGCGACTGTCTGGTCGTACAGCGCCTCGGTACGATCGACCTCGGCCGAACGCCTGCCGCCGTCGAACAGGGTCAATGCCAGTTGCGGGCCTACCGACCAGAAACGGTTGGGCAGACTGATCCAGTTGGCGAAGGTGCTGCTGTTGTAGCCGCCGCTCATGCTCAACGTGAAGTCCGGGTAGTACGCCGCCTTGGCAACGCCGATATTGGCATTGGCGCCCATGACCGAGCGCTCTGCAGCGGCGATGTCAGGCCGACGCTCCAGCAATTGCGAAGGCACCCCGGGCGGAATCTGCGGCAGTTGCGGGATCGTGGTGGTGGGCGGCAGATTGAAGTCAGCGGGTGCCACGCCCATCAGTACGGCAATGGCATTCTCGAATTGCGCACGTTGCCAGACCAGATCGATCAGGTCGGCCTGGGTGCTTTTCAGCTGTGTCTGCGCCTGGGCCACCGCATCAGTTCCGGCAATACCGGCGCGGTATTGATTGCGCGTCAGGGTCAGCGAGCGCTGGTAGGCGTCCACGGTGGATTCCAGCAGGCGCTTCTGCTCGTCGATCACTCGCAACTGCATGTAGTTCTGCACCAGTTCCGATTGCAGGCTCAAGCGCATCGCCGCCAGATCCGCCAGGCTTGCCTGAGCATTGGCCGTGTCGGCCTCCAGACCGCGACGCAGCTTGCCCCAGACATCGGCCTCCCAACTGACGCCCAGTTGCGCGTTGTAACTGTTGCGAATACCCGATGCGCTGGTGTTGGACGTACCGCTACTGGAGGTGCCAGCGCCCTGTCCTGACCGGGTCTTGCCGGTGGTCAGGTCCAGTGTCGGAAAGAATGCGCCTCGGGAGCTGCGCACCAGTGCCTGGGCCTGTCGGTACTGCGCGTCGTATTGAGCGACCGTCTGGTTGGAGGTATTGAGCCGTGCGACCAGCGTATTCAACTGGGCGTCGCCATACACCTCCCACCATGCGCCCTTGGCCATCGCGTCGCTCGGCGTCGCTGCGCGCCAGCCCGCAGCGGCCTTGAACTGTGCAGGCGCGGCCGATGAGGGCTTCTGGTAATCCGGCCCGACCGCACAAGCACTGAGCAGAGCGATACAGAGCCCCAGCCCGAGCGGACGAAGCAGCTCCAGCGGGCGGGATGTGAAGGCCAGGCGTCGGGTCATAACGAAGTTTCCAGAGCAGCATCGGTACGCACGCCGCGCCATTTGTTGAAACGATGGCGCAGGCGGTCGAGATAAAGGTAGACCACCGGGGTGGTGTAAAGGGTCAGGACCTGGCTGAAAATCAGGCCGCCGATGATGGTCAGGCCCAATGGCTTGCGCATCTCGGCACCTTCGGCAGTGCTTAGCAGCAGCGGCAAGGCGCCGAGGATCGCCGCCATGGTGGTCATCAGAATAGGCCGCAGGCGTTGCAGGCACGCGCTGCGGATCGACTCCTCGGGCGTCATGCCCTGCTCGCGCTCCAGGTGCAGAGCCAGGTCGATCATCATGATCGCGTTCTTCTTCACCACCCCGATCAGCAGGAACAGCCCCAACAGGGAAATCAGGCTGAATTCGCTGCCCAGCACATAGATCGTCAGCAATGCCCCGACACCTGCCGAGGGCAAGGTCGACAGAATCGTCAGCGGGTGAATGTAACTCTCATAGAGAATCCCCAGCACCAGATAAACCGCCAGCAGCGAGCCGAGAATCATCCACGGCTGGCCTTTTTGGGTCGATGCGAAAGCATTGGCCGTCCCGGCCATCTTGGAAATGATGTCGGATGGCAGGCCGATGGCGGCAATCGCACGTTCGATGGCGACCGTTGCCTTGTCGAGGCTGGCACCCTCGGCCAGATCGAACGAGATGTTTTCAGCCGCGAACTGGCCGTCATGCGACACCCGGTCGTTCGCCAGACTGCGCTCATAATGCGCGATGCTCGACAGCGGTACACGCTGGCCGTCGGCGGTAATCACCTGGACCTGCTCCAGCGTGACCGGGTCCTGAGCATATTTCGGGTTGACCTCCATCACCACCTTGTACTGGTTCAGGCTGTCGTAGATGGTCGAAACCTGACGCTGGCTATAGGCATTGTTGAGCACCGCCGTGACCATGTTCATATCGATGCCCAGGCGCTTGGCCGTGTCGCGGTTGACCACCAGTGTCACTTGCTGCGCGCCGCGCCCTTCCCGCGCATCAATGGCGGTCAGTTCCGGGATCGACTTGAGCGCCGCGACAATCTTCGGATACCACAAGCGCAGGCTGGTCAGGTCAGCGCTCTGCACGATGTACTGATACTGCGAGCTGGTCTGCTCGCGGCCTCCGCCCAGTTGCAGGTCCTGATCCGGGGCAAGAAACAGCCTGCCTCCCGGCACTTGCGGCATGTTCTTGCGCAGGCGCTCGACCACTTTTTCCGCGGACAGCTTGCGCTCGGCAATCGGCTTGAGGCGCACGATCATGAAGGCGTTGTTGGTGCCACCGCTGCCGCCGATAAAGCCTGCGACGCTTTCCACGGCGGGGTCTGCCAGCACCGAACGGCGAAAGATCTCCATTTTCGGCTGCATCACCGAGAACGACAGGCCGTCGTCACCGCGCACAAAACCCATCAGTTGCCCGGTGTCCTGCTGCGGCAGAAAAGTCTTGGGCACCACCACGTACAGCGCGACATTGACGATGACAGTCACCAGCAGGCTCAGCACCGTCAACCGCCGGTGCCGCAGGACCCAGCCCAGCGAACGATCATAGGCGGCAACCATACGGTCGTTGACCCGCTCGCTCCAGCGCTGAAAGGCATTGTCCTTCTCGGCATCGTGGGGCTTGAGCCAGCGCGCGCACAACATCGGAGTGAGGGTCAGGGAGACGATCAGCGAGACAACAATAGACACCGACAAGGTGATGGAAAACTCGCGAAACAGACTTTCTACCAGACCGCCCATGAACAGGATGGAAATGAACACCGCCACCAGCGAGACGTTCATCGACAGCAAGGTAAAGCCTACCTCTTTGGCGCCCAGAAACGCCGCCTTCATGGGGTCGAGGCCGTTGTGGATGTGCCGGGAGATATTTTCCAGCACTACGATGGCGTCGTCCACCACCAGCCCGGTGGCGAGGATCAGTGCCATCAGCGACAGGTTGTTTAGGGAAAAACCGAACAGGTGCATGATCGCAAACGTGCCGACCAGCGATACCGGCACCGCCAGGGTGGGGATCAGCGAGGCACGGAAGCTGCCGAGAAACAGGAACACCACCATCACCACCAGAACCACGGCAATCAACAGGGTCATTTCGGCTTCGTGCAGGGTCGCCTTGATCACCGGCGAACGATCCATCGCAATATTCAGACTCACGCTGGCCGGCAGCACTGCACGCAGCGCCGGCAACTGCGCCTTGATCTGCGCCACGGTTTCGATGATGTTGGCACCGGCCTGACGGTTGACGACCAGCAGCACCGCGCGGTCATTGTTGTAAAAACCGCTGTTGTAGCGGTCTTCCACCGCATCGCTGACCTTGGCGACATCCTTGAGACGCAACGTTGCGCCGTCCTGATAGCGGATAATCAACGGCGCGTAATCCTTGGCGCTTTCCAACTGATCGTTGGCCTGAACCTGCCAGTTATGCTGGTCGTCCTCGACGAAGCCCTTGGGCCGTCGCACGTTGGCATTGGTGATCGCGGTACGTACGTCGTCAAGCGACACGCCGTACTGGGACAGCATCTGTGGCTCGAGTTCGATACGCACCGCGGGCAGCGAGCTGCCGCCGATCTGCACTTCGCCGACCCCGGAAACCTGTGACAGGCTCTGCGACAGAATGGTGGAGGCCAAATCGTAAAGCTGGCCCTTTTCAAGCACGGTCGACGTCATCGACAGGACCATGATCGGTGCCTGGGACGGGTTGACCTTCTTATAGGTCGGCATGCTGCGCATGCCGCTGGGCAGCAGGTTGCGTGACGCATTGATGGCCGCCTGCACTTCCCGTGCCGCGCCATTGATGTCGCGGTTCAGATCGAACTGCAGAATGATCCGCGTGCTGCCCTGGCTCGAATTGCTGGTCATGGTGTTGACCCCGGCAATGCTGCCCAACGAACGTTCCAGCGGCGTCGCCACGGTAGACGCCATAACCTCCGGGCTGGCCCCGGCCAGGCTTGCCGACACCACGATGACCGGGAAATCCATGTTCGGCAGAGGCGCGACAGGCAGCAAGCGAAAGCTGACCGCGCCCAGCAGCATGATCGCCAGGCTCAGCAGGACGGTGGCGACCGGACGACGGATAAAGGGCGCAGAGAGGTTCATGCGTCAACCCGTTCGATGCGATCCGGGGCAGCCGGCTTGCGGCTCCAGCGCCTGCCCAGACGATCGAAGTACAGGTAAATGACCGGCGTGGTAAACAGCGTCAGCACTTGGCTCAGCAACAGACCGCCGACCATCACCAGTCCCAACGGCTGACGCAATTCGGCACCGGAGCCGCTCGCCAGCATCAGCGGAAAAGCACCGAACAACGCGGCCAGTGTGGTCATCAGGATCGGCCGGAAGCGCAGCAGCGCCGCTTCATAGATGGCCGTTTCCGGCGCGACGCCGCGGTTTCGTTCGGCGTCCAGGGCGAAGTCGATCATCATGATGGCGTTTTTCTTGACGATGCCGATCAGCAGAATGATGCCGATGATCGCGATCATGCCCAGATCGTTGCCGCTGATCAGCAACGCCAGCAAGGCACCGACAGCCGCCGACGGCAGTGTCGAGAGGATGGTGATCGGGTGAATGTAACTCTCATAGAGCACGCCCAGCACGATGTACATGGTCACCACTGCCGCCAGAATCAGCAGCAGCGTGCTGGACAACGACGCCTGAAACGCTTCGGCAGCGCCCTGAAATTGCGTCTGCACGCCAATCGGCATGCCAATCTCCTGCTGGACCTGCTCGATCACCTGCACGGCCTTGCCCAAAGCGACACCGGGCGCCAGGTTGAACGACATCATGACCGCCGGAAACTGCCCCAGGTGAGTAATGGCCAACTGTGCCTGACGCTGCTCGATGCGCGCCAGACTTGACAGTTTCACCTGCGCGCCATCGGTGGTCTTGACGTGGATCTGCTCCAGCGCCGCCGGGCCCAGGTCGCTGCCGGACGCAGCCTGCAACACCACCCGGTACTGGCTGGCCTGGGTGTAGATGGTGGAAATCTGCCGCTGCCCGAAGGCGTCATACAGAGCATCGGTGATATTGGCCACCGTGACGCCGACCCGACTGGCCGCATCGCGATCGATGTTCAGGTACACCTGCAGCCCCTTGTCCTGCAGGTCGCTGGCCACATCGGTCAGTTCAGCCCGCTTGCCGAGCGCGTCTACCAGTTTTTCGCTCCAAAGCGTCAACAGCTCGGCGTCGGGCGATGACATGCTGAACTGGTACTGGGTACGGCTGACCCGGTCTTCGATGGTCAGGTCCTGCACCGGCTGCATGAACAGGCGGATGTCCGAAAGCCTGTCGACCTCCGGTTGCAGGCGCTGGATGACTTCGGTCGCGGTCAGGTCGCGTTCACGGTGCGGTTTGAGATTGATCAGCAGGCGACCACTGTTGAGCGTTGCGTTGTCGCCATCGACACCAATATAGGACGACAGGCTGACCACCGCCGGGTCCTTGAGAATAATGTCGGCGAGTGCCTGTTGACGCTGGCTCATGGCGGCGAACGAAACCGACTGCGGTGCTTCGGAAATACCCTGAATCACTCCCGTGTCCTGCACCGGAAAGAAGCCCTTGGGCACCGCGATATACAGCAGCACGGTCAACGCCAGCGTCGCCAGCGCGACCAGCAGGGTCAAAGGCTGATGCTTGAGTACCCAGCGCAACCGGCCCGCATAAATATCGATCAGCCAGTCGATCCACGCACCACTGGCCCGGTAGAAACGGCTCTGGTCTTCCTCTTTCGGCTCTCGTTTGAGCAGGCGCGCGCACATCATCGGGGTCAGGGTCAGCGATACCACCAGCGAGATAAGGATGGCGACCGCCAGGGTGATCGCGAACTCGCGGAACAGACGCCCCACCACGTCGGCCATGAACAGCAGCGGGATCAGCACCGCAATCAGCGACAGGGTCAGGGAGATCAGCGTGAAACCGATCTGTTTTGCGCCCTTGAGCGCGGCCTGCATGGGGGTTTCGCCCTCTTCGATATGCCGGGAGATGTTTTCCAGCATCACGATGGCGTCGTCGACAACGAAACCGGTGGCGATGGTCAATGCCATCAAGGTCAGGTTGTTGATCGAGAAACCGGCCAGGTACATGACCCCGAACGTGCCCACCAGTGACAGCGGTACCGCGATCGAGGGGATGATTGTGGCGCTGAACCGCCGCAGAAACAGGAACGTGACCAGTACCACCAGCACGATGGCAATCAGCAGTTCGTGCTGAACATCGGTGACAGACGCCCGAATGGTCTGCGTGCGGTCAGTCAGCACCACCACATCGAGCCCGGCCGGGAGGTTGTCGGTGATACCCGGCAACAAGGCCTTGATGCGGTCGACCACGTCAATCACATTGGCACCCGGCTGACGCTGAATGTTCAGCAACACCGCCTGATTGCGATTGGCCCAGGCTGCCAGACGCTCGTTTTCGGCACCGTCAACGATTTCGGCCACGTCTTTCAGGCGCAACGGCGCGCCATCCTTGTAGGCCAGAATCAGGTTGGCGTATTCCTCTGGAGAGCGCAGCTGATCGTTGGCATCCAGCATCGAAACACGGGTCGGGCCGTCAAAATTGCCCTTGGGCTGATTGACGTTGGAGGCGCTGATAAGGGTGCGCACATCCGCCAGGTTGAGGCTGTTGGCAGCCAGCGCCTCTGGATTGACCTTGATCCTCACCGCCTGACGCTGTCCGCCCGCAATACTGACCATGCCGACGCCGCTGATTTGCGAGATCTTCTGCGCCATGCGCGTATCGACCAGATCATTGAGCCTGGGCAGCAACATGGTTTTCGAGGTAATGGCGAGCGTCAGCACCGGCGTGTCGGCCGGGTTGACCTTGTTGTACACCGGCGGCGCAGGGAGGTCGGTCGGCAGCAGGTTGTTGGCGGCGTTGATCGCCGCCTGCACTTGCTGCTCGGCGACGTCCATATTGATTTCGAGGCTGAAACGCAGGGTAATGACCGACGCGCCGCCGGAGCTGGTGGAGGCCATCTGGGTCAGCCCGGGCATCTGCCCGAACTGGCGCTCAAGCGGCGCAGTCACCGAGCTGGTCATCACTTGCGGGCTGGCGCCAGGGTACAGCGTCATCACGCGGATGGTCGGGTAATCGACCTGAGGCAGGGCCGACACCGGCAGCAGGGTGTATGCGATCAGCCCCGCCAGCACGATCGCCAGCATGCTCAGCGTGGTGGCGACCGGACGCAGGATGAACAGGCGCGACATGTTCATACGTTTGGTTTTTCCACCTTGCCAAGTACGGCCGACTTTTCTGACTTGCTGTCAGGTTTGCCCTGCAACTTCTGCCCCGGACCTGCCGGTACGTCCTTGCTGTCGTTGACGACCTCGACTTCGGCACCATCACGAAGACGATCAGTGCCCTCAAGCACGACCCGCTCACCGGCAGCCAGGCCTTCGGTGATCACCGTAGACGTCTCGTCGCTCGGGCCTGTTTTCAGCAGTTTGAGTTTGACCTTCTTGTCGCCGTCCAGCACATAGACAAAGGTGCCGTCAGTGCCGAACTGCACAGCGGCAGTCGGGACCAGAATCGCCTGTTTCAGGGTATCGGCGCGCAGACGCACATTGACGAACTGGTTGGGGAACAGAATTTCGTCGTTGTTCTCGAAACGGGCCTTGAATTTCAGTGTGCCGGTGGCCACGTCGATCTGGTTGTCTAGGCTGGCAAGAACGCCGGTCGCCTGCATTTTCGTGTCGCCACGGTCCCAGGCTTCGACGGGTAGCTTGTCACCGGTGCGATAGCGGGAAATAACCGCCGACAGGTCTTTTTCCGGCAGCGTGAAAGCAACCGAGATTGGTTGGGTCTGAGTAATCACCACCAGCGCAGTGGTGTCATTGGCGGCAACCAGATTACCGACGTCCAGTTGCTTGAGGCCCACGCGACCGGCAATAGGCGCTCGGATCCGCGTGAAGTCCAGGCTCAGTTTCGCGTCAGCCACGGCGGCCTGATTGGTCTTGATGGTGCCCTGATACTGGCTCACCAGCGACTCGGCGGTGTCCAGCGTCTGTTTGGCGATACTGTCTTCAGCAAACAGACCGCGATAACGCTGCACATCGAGCTGGGCATTCTTGAGCAGCGCCTGATTGGTTGCCAGCGTGCCCTCGGCCTGCTGCAAGGCGACCTGATAGCTGCGCGGATCGATTTCCGCCAACAGATCACCGGCCTTGACCTTCTGGCCTTCCTGGAAGTAAAGCTTGACCAGCTCACCCGCCACCCGGCTGCGCACATTGATGGTATTGGTCGCCGTGACCGTGCCGAGCGCCTTGTAAAAAATAGGAAATTCGCCTTCTGTGGCCGGGGCAACACGCACCGGAACGGCGATAGCCGACGCACCAAAGCCCGGCCGGCCCATGCCACTGGCGCCCGCCCGCTTGCTCTCGGCCCCTTTGTCGAGCGTGGACGCAGGCCATAACCACCAACACAGGGCGACAATGACCAACAGGATCAACACACTGATCAACCAGCGACGGGATTTACGGGAGCCAGACGATTGCATGAATAAATCAACCATTACAGGTGGGGCTTCATTAAGAAGGCTGAACAATAAGCACAGATGTGTGACAAGCAAAGCGCCTTTACCAAGCGCTTACTTTCGATAACCGTATGAAGCACAAATAAAAAACGGCCTGAACAGATTCAGACCGTCGAAGTAGTGCAGAACGTTACTTCAGTACAGCCAGTGCAGCGTCGTAATTTGGCTCTTCGGCAATTTCCGATACCAGTTCGCTGTGCAGCACAGTGTCGTTTTCGTCCAGCACAACCACTGCGCGAGCGGTCAGGCCCTTCAACGGACCGTCGGCAATGGCAACGCCGTAATGCTCGCTGAAATCAGCACTGCGGAACGAAGACAGGTTCTTGACGTTTTCCAGACCTTCGGAGCCGCAGAAGCGTGCCTGGGCGAACGGCAGGTCGGCGGAGATGCACAGCACAACGGCGTTGTTCAGCTCGTTGGCCTGGGCGTTGAACTTACGTACCGATGTTGCGCAGGTCGGAGTATCGACGCTCGGGAAGATGTTCAGCACCTTGCGCTTGCCAGCGAAGTCAGCCAGGGTCTTGTCAGCAAGACCTTCGCCCACCAGCGTGAAGGCCGCTGCCTTGCTGCCGACTTCAGGCAGGGTGCCATTGACTTGAACGGGGCCGCCTTTAAGGGTCACTTGAGCCATGAAACACGTTCCTTCTTGAAATGAATATAAAGAGCCGGAAGTTAACCACGAAAGCGTGCCGCGGCCTATATCGGATAATTCCGAATTTGTTCAGGAAACCAGTCTGTCCCGGATATCCGGGTGGTCACACAATTCCACCAGCCAATCGACGAACACCCTGACCCGTCGTGACAACTGCCTGTGCGGCGGATAAAGCGCCTTCAGCGCCAACGGCGGTGGGCGGTGCCTGCGCAGCACCTCGACCAGCGTGCCGCTGCGCAATTGCCCGGCAATGTGGTAGCGCGGCACTTGTATCAGGCCGAAGCCGGCCTCGCAGGCAGCCACATAGCCATCGGCGCTGTTGACCGAGATCGAACAGGCCAGGCCGTGATCAGGCGCCCCGCCTTCACCCACAAACTCCAGACCATAGCGTTTGCTGGTACTGGCCGAAAAATATTCGATGACCTGATGGTGCGCAAGATCCTCCAGTTGCAGCGGCGTACCGTGCTGTTGCAGGTACTCGCGACTGGCGCAGGTGATCTGGGTCAGGCTGCCCAACGGTCTGGCGACCAGCGCCTCGTCCAGTGCAGCACCCGCGCGCAGCACGCAGTCCACGCCCTCGCGGATCAGATCGACCGGCCTGTCACTCATGCCGATTTCCAGCCGCACCTGCGGGTAACGCCGGGCAAACTCAGGCAACGCCGGAATGACCACCATGCGCCCCAGACTGACAGGCAGGTCGACGCGCAGCAAACCCTTGGGCTCGGCACCGGTCGATGAAAATGCAGCCTCGGCGTCATCCAGATCAGCCAGCAGGCTCACGCAACGCAAGTAATACGCCTTGCCGTCGGGTGTGGTGCTGACCTGACGCGTGGTGCGCTGCAAAAGCTGGACGCCCAGATGAGCTTCGAGCTGCTTGATCAGAATGGTCACTGAGGCACGCGGCATATGCAGGCTGTCGGCAGCCTTGGCAAAGCCGCCCAGCTCGACGATACGGGTGAACACGCGCATGGCGTTGAATCGATCCATGATTACCGGCAGCCTGAATAGAGAGAGCGTGTGAGAAGTCACACTGTTTTAACAGGTTAAACCGGTTGAAAACAGGCCGGTGCCATCACAGCAGCTGGCCCGTGTTCAGAAGTCTCTTTTATAGAAAATATCCAGCGAACTGGCAACCCCGCTGGCCGCCTCAAGGTATACGCGTTTGCTCAGCAGGTAACGCAGCGCGATGGTATTGGCCGGCTCGAACACACCCACCCCATAGCGCAGGCTGAGTTTTTCGGTAATTTTGCCGCTGGCCACCACATTGGTCTTGTCGCCGGTTCCCGAGGTGTCCAGCTCGAAGTCCTTGATGCCGAGGTTATCGGCCAACTTGCCGGTGGTCGATGAACTTCCTGCCACACCCAGCGCCAGCGCAGCCTGGGCGACCATGTTGTTGTCTTCACCGGAAGTGCTCAACGGCCTGCCCATGACCAGATAGGACAGTGCCTGCTCCTGGCTCATGGCCGGCTCGGAAAACACTTCGGTGGTGGGCTGCTCGGCACTGCCGGTCAGTCGGATACCGGCAATCACGTCGTCGGTCTGGCGGATGGCCTCGATGTCCAGATAAGGCTGGTCCACGGGGCCGGCGAACAGCAGGCGCGCCTTGCGAATCGTCAGCCGTTGCCCGTAGGCACGGTAACGGCCGTCATTGAGGTTCAGTTCGCCACGGGTATCCAGATTGTCGCCAATGTGCACGCGGCCAACCAGATTGGCGGTCAGCCCGAAGCCGCTGAAGCTGAGTTTTTCCTGGCCAACTTCCACGTTGATGTCCATGGCCACGGCCAGCGGTGGCGCCCCCTCCTCGGTCTGCTGCCCGACAATCACCGTGTCGCCCGACAGTTTGACCGTCGATGGCGGCAGCTCACGCACGGTGATCGCGCCCTTGGGCACCAGCACCTTGCCGGAGATGGCCAGCCGCTCGCCCTGCATGGAAATCTTCAGGTCAGGCGCTGCCTCTACCGCCGCGTAGGGTTCGACATTGATCGGCAGGCGTGAACCCTTGAGGCTCACATCGACCAGCAGGCTCTGACCCCAGGCAACCTGACCGCCGATGCTGCCCTGTCCGGTACTGCCGCTTTTCCAGCCGCCGTTGATCTGCACGCTTTCGCCAGCAATCAATGCCTGGACCTTGAGGTCGTGCAGCTCCATCGGCAATTCGGCACCCGCCACTTCACCGCCCTCCAGGGTCACGCTGCCATTGACCAGCGGTGCCAGCAAACTGCCCGACAGCCGACCATTGCCGTTCAAGCGCCCGCTTAGCTTTTGCACCATTGGCGCAAACGGCCGTGCAACAGAGATGTCCAGACCGGACAGATTGAAGTCGCCCGCCAGCGTCTTGTTCTTGGCCAGCGGGTCGATCTGCGCGTTCAACAGCAGGCGGCCCAGTTTGCCGCCTTCAAAATCCAGGCGCGAGTCGATGCGCTTGGGGGTCAGGGTACTGGCGAGCTTCAAGGTCTGGTAGGGAAAATCCAGCCACTGGTCGTTGTTGCGAACCCGTAATATGCCGCCTCCTGCGTCGATGCTGATCTGGCCGCTGGGGCCTGCCGCCGGTATGTCGAGCTGAACGTTGGCATTCAATGTGCCCTTCCAGGCGAAATCCTTCGGCATCCACTGCGCCAGACTGTCGAGCGGGAAGTTCTTCAATTGATAGCGCAGGCGCGGGTCAGGCATCAGACGCTGATCGCCACCGCACAGGCTGGCCGCCCCGGACAGCCAGCAGTGCGCGCCGAAATTCAGCCTGCCGTCGGCCAGCCGCTCGATTTTTGCCGGCTGTTGCAAGCGCCAGTTCTGCCCGCCGCTCTGCACCGTACCGCTGGCCAGTCGGCCACGCCAGTTGCCTTTGTCCAGCCCGCCGTCCAGAGCGATGGCCAGCTTGAGCAGCGGGCCTTGCAGGTCCAGCTTCACCTGCTGCGCCTTGAGCGTGCCCTGACCATCAACCAGCAAGGTGCCCAGCGCAGTGTCGCCAGCCTGAATGCCGACGCCTTTCACATTGAGGGCCGCACGTTGCGCCTGATCCAGCCGGGCAGTGAGCGCAAGGCTTTGCAGGCGATTGTCCTGTAACGCGAGCTGGCTGCCCTGCAAGGCCAGTTGGCCCTGCGGCGTTTGTAGTGTTCCGGCCAGATCCAGCCGGCCTTTGACCTGCCCCTGCAAACGGGGCCACAACTGGCCAAGCCGCGGCAGATCGAGGTCAAGCTGACCGTTCAAGCGCTGCTGCAGGCTGCCGGTGCCCTGGATACGGTTATCACCCAGGCGAATATTCAGGCTGCTGACAGTCCACTGCTGATCGCGACCGTCGGCCTTGGCTTGCAACACGGCTGGCTGACCCCGCAAACGCCCTTTCAAATCCAGGTCTGCGTTGAGTTCAAGCTGCTCGTTTCTGAACTGGCCCTTGCTGCGCAACGGACCTGCCAGTGTGCCGGGCAGCTCGGCAACCCAGAACGAGGGGTCAAGCGCGCTCAGGTCCAGCGCCGTGTCCCAGCCAATACCGTCAGCGAATTGCAGGTCCAGGTGGCCGCTGGCCTTGCCCTGCCCCGCAACCACTTCCAGCTGCGGCAGATGGATCTCTTGCAGGTTGCCACTGAACGGGCTGACCACTGTGAACGCGCCGGCAGGCCCTTTGAGGCTGGCGTTGAAGTTGCCCAGATAATTGCCGTCAGTGTAGGAAACCTCGCCCTTGAAGGCGTGCAACGCTACTTGAGGTTCGGACGCCACGGGGTACAGACGCTGCCAGGGGAAGTCCAGCCAGTCGATGTTCGCATCGGCGGAAAAACCGTTCTGCCAGTTCAATGTGCCATTGATGGTTAAACGCTGTTGGTCGTCGGCGGCGAGGTCCAGCGCAGCAATGCTTGCCCCGTTGGCATCTACGCGCCCCTGCAACGCAAGGGCTACAGGGCTTTTTTCTGCGGGCAGGCTGGCCGAGCCGTTTATCAGGTAGCCCGAGTCGAGATTGCCCTCGGCGGTCAGCAGCAACTGGTCCAGTTGCAGGGTGTCGGGCAAGGCGGCGCTGGGTTTGAAGTGCTCGGCCGTCAGCTTCAATCGGGCTGGAAGGTGCTCCGTCAGCGGTTGCAGCTCGCCGCTCAATACACCAGGCAGGTAACCGCTGCTGTCAGCCTTCAGTTGCAGGGTCTTGAGCACGTCGCCCTGAATATCCAGGGCCAGCGTCCACGGCTGGCCGTCCTGCGGCGGAAGCTGCACTTGCCCTTTTGCGGTCAGTGGCCAGTCACCCTCGGGCTTCAGCAGGCCATTGAGGTCCAGAATCAGCGCATCGCGTTGCAGATGCGCGCTGTCGATCTGCAAACCTTGGGCAGTCCAGTGCGCCGCCAGCTTGAGGTCGCGCAATTGCTCGGCACCATCAAGTTGCAGGCTGCCCAGCTGTACATCGTCCAGTTGCAGCGCGAGCGGCAGCCTGAGCGCGGGCAAATTGACAGGGCCTTCGTCGCTCGGCGCACCGCTTGGAGGGAAGCGTAACAGCACCTGTCCGGCGTGCAAGCGGTCGATGCACAGGGTCATTTTCAGCAGGCAGGCTGGCGTCCAGGCAAAGTCGACAGCTTGCACCTCGACACGGTCTTGGCCCTGCTGCCACACCAACCGCTCAGCGCTCCACTGCCCGCCCAGTCGGCCATGGAAGTTTTCCAGTTGCAGGCCGGGCACACTCGCCAGCGCCCAGCGGCTGCCGGCCTGAGTGCCGAGCAGCAGTGAAGCACTGACGATCACCAGCAGCAGTAATGCGATCAGGCTCACCCCGGCAATTTTCGCGGTGCGCTTGATGTTCATCCTGTTCACAGTTCCGGCCCCATCGAGAAGTGCAGGCGAATGCCGCCATCATCGTCCAGCGCATGGGCCAGATCGAGACGCAGCGGGCCTACCGGTGATACCCAGCGCACGCCGAAACCGACCCCTGTCTTAAGGTCCGGTTTGTCCAGAGTGTTGAACGAGTTGCCTTGATCGACAAACGTCGCCAGTCGCCACTTTTCGGCAATCGAATACTGGTACTCGACGCTCCCGGCAAACATGTAACGCCCGCCAATGCGGTCGCCATCGGAATTGGTCGGTGAAAGCTTCTGGTAGTCATAACCGCGCACGCTCTGATCGCCACCGGCAAAAAATCGCAATGACGGTGGAATCGAAGTGTAACCGTCTGTGAGGTTGCCGCCGAACTGCACACGGCCAAGAAAGCGGTGGTTCTGGGCGACGGTCGTCAAGCCTTTGAGCAACACATTGGCATGCACCAGGTTGGCGTCCGACAACATGCCCTCTTTGGCTACTTGCGTGTCAAATTGCAGACGGTAGCCCTGATGCGGGTCGATACGATTGTCACTGCGCAGGTATGAGTAGCTGATGCCCGGCATCAATAACGTGCTCAGGCCCTCGTCGTCACCCAGGCGGTACTCTTCACGCTGCCATTTCAGGGAAATGACCCGTTCCCAGCCGCTGGGCAGCTTGCTGTGCCATTCGGGGCCTGCGGTGAGCAGTTTGCTGAGGCTGTCGGTGCCGGCAATCTCTTCATATTGATAACCGCCTGCGTAACGCAGCTTATCGGTCAACGGAGGATCGAGCGGCACGTCGTACCACAACCCGACGTTTTGCCGTGGCGCGGAAATCTCCGATTCGAAGCCATAGCTGTGGCCTTGCGGATTGGCCCAGTGCCGGGTCCAGTTGGCCTTGCCGCGCGGCCCGACGTCGGTGGAATACCCAAGGCCGAGCCCCATGGTGCGGGGCTTGCGGGTTTCCAGCTGGACCGTCACCGGAATGACCTGATTCTCGGCGGCAGTCGGTGCAGCGTCCACCCGCACGCCTTCAAAATAGCCGCTGGCCTGCATGGCCTGAGTCAGTTCGGCGATCATCTGTGAGTCGTAAGGGGTATTTTCCTTGAACGGCACCATGCGCTTGAGCAGGTCTTCATCGAACGGTGTATTACCGCTGAACATGACTTTGCCCAGTGAATAGCGCGGACCGCTGTCATACACCAGCTCGATGTCGGCAACCCCGGCTCGCGGGTCGATAGCCAGACGCTGGCGGGTGAAACGACCGCTGAAAAAGCCATAGCGAGACGCCTGATTCTGGATCAGGCGCTTGGCGTCCTCGTAGTTGCCATGGTTGAGCACCGCACCGGTCTTCAGCGCATCACTTTTCGGCACCTTGAACGCCTGGAGCGCCGCCGCCGGGCCATCGACGCGGATCAGCACATTGCGCAGGTGAATGGGCTCACCCGGCTGAATATTGATGATCAGGCGCGGGTCTTCACCGTCCTTGATCTCGCTATCGATCTGCGCCTGATAGTAGCCAAGCGCCTGAGCGGCTTTCTCGGCCTGCTGCTCAGCACCCAGACTGAAATTGCGCAGCGCCTTGGCATCACGATCGCCGAGATCGCCCACATACCCTTCGACGTTGGTCTTGAGGTCCGGGTTGGCGGGCTTGATCCTGACGTCAAGGCGGGCCTGGGCAAGCGCTGCGGCACTGACGGTCATCAGAAACAGGCTGCTGAATAGTCTGAAAAGCTTCATGGGCGTAGATGCTAACACGATCGACGGGCCGCACTGGAAGCCCACGAATGGTCGGAGATTCAAACCGTTACGTCAGGTACCGGCAGTGAAACCTGAGGGTTTGGGTGAAAAAATACGTGCTCTCGGACGGGTCCTACTGCTATCTCCCCGATTTCCTCATAGCCCTGTCGTTTATAGAACTCGAGATAACGAGGATTCCCGGTGTCAACGACGATACCCTGCGAGTTTTCGTCCACGGCGCACCAGTCGTGCAGCGCTGCAAGCAATTGCTCGCTCAGGTCCTGACCCATCTTCTGGCCCTGAAACTCCGGATCCAGCCCGATGAGCGGCAGCACATGGACGGTTTCGGAAGGCAGGCATGCCAGCACTGCGTTGTAATAGGCCAGATACCGCTGAGTGCAGCCCAGGCCGGTGTCCATCACCATGCGCAGGCGCCAGGCCCAGCTCTCGGTGACGCCAAGACGACGCAGTGGCGGCGCGATCAGCGCGACACCCACCAGACGATCTTCCAGAAACAGGCCCAGGGCAGGCTGGCTCTGCAGAAAGTGTTGTTTGACCAGTTGGCGAATGGTCGCCAGTACACGTTGCTCGTATCCTTCTCGTTCGGCATTGAACAGATACGCGAACGTCGGGTCGTGCCGATAGGCCCTGAACAGCAAGGCACGGGTCTCACGGGAGTAACCACTGTCGAGTTGGCGGATTTCACCCGCGATTGCAGCAGGTAGGGACATAAAGGGCCTCGTGTTAACGGAATGCGTCTGGCGCAGCGGTTTTTGCAAGCAGGCTTTCGAGTGATGGCCATTGATAACAGTTCCAATAAATTGTCCGACCATCCGTTTGGCACGCACCTGACGCAAGGCTGGTCCTCAACCGGCAGGTCGGCTAGCATCGCCGTTTGTTTTTGCTCAGGACTGCTGTTTTATGAAAATCGTCTCGTTCAACATCAATGGTCTGCGCGCTCGACCGCATCAGTTGGCGGCGCTGATCGACAAACACCAGCCTGACGTGATCGGCCTGCAGGAAACCAAGGTCTCGGACGAGCAATTCCCTCTCGCGGACGTCGAAGCGCTAGGCTATCACGTGCACTTTCACGGTCAGAAAGGCCATTACGGCGTCGCTCTGCTGTCGCGCAATCCACCACTGGCCCTGCACAAGGGTTTTGAGAGTGACGACGAGGAATCCCAGAAGCGCTTCATCTGGGGCACCTACGCTGACAGCAATGGCCAGCCGGTGACCATCATGAACGGCTATTTTCCGCAGGGCGAAAGCCGCGACCATCCGACCAAGTTTCCGGCCAAACAACGTTTCTATGAGAACCTCCAGGCGCTGTTGGAAGGCCAATTCAGTAATGAGCAGCCGCTGATTGTCATGGGCGACGTGAACATCTCCCCCCAGGATTGCGATATCGGTATTGGTGCCGACAATGCCAAGCGGTGGCTGAAAACCGGCAAATGCAGCTTCCTGCCCGAAGAGCGCGAGTGGATGGAACGTCTGAAGAACTGGGGGCTGGTGGACAGCTTCCGTTATCTGTATCCAGAGGTCAGCGACCGCTTTAGCTGGTTCGACTATCGCAGCCGCGGCTTTGAGGATGAACCCAAGCGCGGCCTGCGCATCGACCTGATCATGACCTCCACCGGTCTGCAGCCGCGAATCAAGGCCGCCGGCGTAGACTACGATTTGCGCGGCATGGAAAAACCCTCGGACCATGCGCCGATCTGGCTTGAACTGAGCTGACCCGAGCTACCGTTGCGCGCCTCGTTTGCATTGCGTGCAAAGACGCGCGCAACGGTCGAGCAACCGTCATATTCCGGCAATCTTTCTGACTTATTCTCCCGTCACCCTTCCGTGATTCATGGTGACGCTGATGCTGCGCGCTCTGCTAACGGCGCTGATCCTGTCGAGCGCCACCCTGCCCCTCGCCGTTCTGGCGGCCCTGCCAACGCCTGCTGGCGATGGGCCTGCCTTGCGCATTCAGGGCTCCAATACCATCAATGCTCAGTTGGGGCCGGCGCTGGTTGAAGGGCTGATGCGCCAGCAAGGCTTGCAAGCGGTGCAGACCGTTGCCGGCAACGTGACCAATGAACAACGCGTCGTCGGCACCAGCGCGACAGGCCAGTTGGTCAGCGTCGAGGTCGCCGCCCATGGCTCAGGCACCGGTTTCGCGGCCCTTAAAGCCGGTAACGCGGACATTGCCGCCTCCTCCCGACCGATCAAGGACCAGGAAGCCAGGGAACTAAGCAGTTTCGGCGACCTGAAAAGCGCTGTTGGCGAGCAAGTCATTGCTATCGATGGCGTTGCCGTGATCCTGCATCCGGGCAACCCGCTGCGGCAATTGGACACGCTGCAACTGGCGCGCATTTTCAGCGGCGAAATCAAGGACTGGAGCGAACTGGGCGGCAATCCGGGGGCGATTCATATTTATGCGCGCGATGAAAAGTCCGGCACCTACGAAACCTTCAAGGAACTGGTGCTTGCCAAATACGGCAAGAACCTCTCCGCCACAGCGCTGCGTTTCGAGTCCGGCGAGCAACTTTCCGACGAGGTCAGCAAAGACCTCAATGGTATCGGTTTCAGTGGCCTGCCATCGGTCAGGCGCGCCAAGGCGGTGGCGATAGCCGACGGTGACTCGCGGCCCATGCTGCCGACCATCAGCCTGATTGCCACCGAGGATTATCCGCTGTCACGCCGTCTGTACCTGTATGTGCCGCCGTCGATTCACCAGCGCTGGGCGCAAGCGCTGGTGCGCTTCACGCAGAGTGCCGAGGGTCAGGCCATTGTGGCGAAGAGCGGGTTTGTCTCGCAGACCGTGCAGGCGCTCAAGGTGCCGCCGACGGCACAGATGCCTGCGGATTATCAGGCGCTGGCGCGCAAGGCCGAGCGCCTCTCGGTCAATTTTCGTTTCGCACAGGGCAGCGCCAGACTGGACAACAAGGCGCAACAGGACCTCAAGCGCGTCGCCGAGTACCTTAAAGCCGGCGGCAAGCTGAACCAGCAAGTGACGCTGGTAGGCTTCGGTGACGCCAAGAGCGATCCGGCACGCGCGGCCCTGCTGTCCCGGCTGCGCGCCATGGCCGTGCGCCGCGAGCTGATAAAAAGCGGCGTGACCTTTCGCGACATCCTTGGCCTGGGCGACGAAATGCCCGTCGCAACCAACGACATCGACGACGGCCGGATCAAGAACCGCCGCGTCGAGGTCTGGGTGCAGTAGTCGAGGTCTGGAGGCAGTAACCGCCGTGCTCAGGACCGGCTGCGAAGCATGTCTGAGGGCAGGTACTTGCCCAGTTCAAACTTGCCGATGGCGGCGCGATGCACCTCATCCGGGCCGTCCGCCAGACGCAGGGTACGCTGCATGGCATACATGTAAGCCAGCGGGAAGTCATTGGAAACCCCGGCCCCGCCATGCATCTGGATCGCCCGGTCGATGACCTTCAGGGCGACGTTGGGCGCTACCACCTTGATCTGTGCGATTTCGCTTTTAGCGACTTTGTTACCGACGGTGTCCATCATGTAGGCCGCTTTCAACGTCAACAATCGGGCCATGTCGATTTCCATGCGCGAGTCCGCGATTTTGTCGATATTGCCGCCCAGACTCGCCAGCGGTTTACCGAACGCAATGCGGTCGATGGAACGCTTGCACATCAGCTCCAGCGCCCGCTCGGCCATGCCGACCGAGCGCATGCAGTGATGGATGCGCCCCGGGCCCAGGCGGCCCTGCGCAATTTCAAAACCTCTGCCTTCACCCAGCAGCACGTTCTCGAACGGTACACGAACGTTGTCGAACAACACTTCGGCGTGGCCGTGCGGCGCGTCGTCGTAGCCGAACACCGGCAGTGGCCGGACGATTTTCACACCCGGCGTGTCGGCCGGCACCAGAATCATCGAGTGCTGCTGATGGCGCGGCCCGTCGGGGTTGGTCAGGCCCATGAAAATCAGGATCTTGCAGCGCGGATCGCACGCACCGGAGGTCCACCACTTGCGGCCGTTGATCACCCATTCGTCGCCCTCACGTTCGGCGCGAGCCGCCATGTTGGTGGCGTCCGATGACGCCACGTCAGGTTCGGTCATGGCAAATGCAGAGCGGATGTCGCCGCGTAGCAGCGGTTCCAGCCAGCGGGTTTTCTGCTCCTCGTTGGCGTAACGGACCAATACCTCCATGTTGCCGGTGTCGGGCGCCGAGCAATTGAACGGTTCCGGCCCGAGCAGCGAACGGCCCATGATCTCCGCCAGCGGCGCGTATTCCAGGTTGGTCAGCCCGGCACCGCGTTCGGACTCGGGCAAAAACAGGTTCCACAGCCCCTCGGCCCTGGCCCGAGTCTTGAGTTCTTCCATGACGGCCGTGGGCTGCCAGCGATCACCTTCGGCCACTTGCTGCTCGAAAACCGCTTCGGCCGGATAAACGTATGCGTCCATGAAAGCGGTGACGCGCTCACGCAGTGCCTGCACCTTCGGGGAATACGCGAAATCCATGGGCCGCTACCTTCTCGATCAGGTTGTCGTAGTCATGAAAGGGATGCTAATGAACCTCAAGCCATTTATCTAATCTATTTTCGGCGTGTATAAACATTCATAACCGATATATGATTCACCCACGCGGCGGTATTCTCAAGCCCGCCGAAAAGCCCATCACAACAACAGCACGAGGCGCTCCATCGATGAACCTGAGCAAGGTCGATCTCAACCTTTTCATTGTCTTCGACGCCATCTACACCGAAGCCAACCTGACCCGCGCCGGGCAGATCGTCGGCATTACCCAGCCCGCCGTGTCCAACGCACTGGCGCGCTTGCGCGAAACCTTCAATGACCCCCTGTTTGTGCGAACCGCACAGGGCATGGTCCCGACACCGATGGCGCAGAATATCATCGGCCCGGTGCGCAACGCCCTGTCGCTGCTCAGGGTGTCGGTGCAGGAAAGCCGGATTTTCAACCCGCTGCAGGCCAACAAGAATTACCGCATCAGCATGACCGACCTGACCGAGGCAGTCATCCTGCCGGTACTCTTCCAGCGCCTGCGACGTCTTGCGCCAGCGGTAACCATCGAGAGCTTCCTGTCCAAACGCCGTGAAACCACCAAGGAGCTGGCTGCCGGCCGCCTCGACTTCGCCGTGGATGCGCCGCTCAACACCGACCCGCAAGTGCGGCACGTCAAGCTGCTGGAAGACCTCTACGTGTGTGCCATGCGCAAGGGCCATCCTCTGGCCAACAAACAGGCGCTGACCCTGGATGATTATCTGGCGCAGGCCCATATTCATATTTCCAGCCGTCGCAGTGGGCTGGGCCTGGTCGACCTGTCGCTGGGCAAGATGGGCATCCAGCGCCGCATCGCCCTGCGCTCGCAGCATTACCTGATGGCAACGCAGGTGCTGCAACAGACCGATATGGTCATGACCATCCCGGAACGCTTCGCCCGGCGCAATGACCTGCATTATGTCTACCTGCCGATCAACGATGTGCCTTCAGTGGAGACTCATCTTTACTGGCACGAAAGCACTGACCAGGACCCAGCCAACCGCTGGATGCGCGAGCAGATCATCGAGCTGTCCCAGCGGGTGATTGCTCGGGAAAACAGTGTAGAAACAGCATGACTTTCAAGCATTAAGCCATTGATATAAATAAATTTAATTAACAAACTTAAATTTGCTTCTAGCCTTGAAAACACGGCTGCCAGAGTGTCGACATGATCCGGATTGCTTGACGCTTACGTAAAGCAAGCTTTAGCTTAGCGGCTTATACCCAGTCGCCGAGCCGCGCCATGAGCAGTCAGACTTACAGCATTTCCGAGCTTGCCCGCGAGCTGGACATCACCACTCGCGCCATTCGCTTTTACGAAGAGCAAGGCATGCTCAGCCCTGAACGCAAGGGGCTGGAACGTATCTACCTGGCCCGCGACAAAGTGACCCTGAAACTGATCCTGCGCGGCAAGCGTATCGGCTTCTCGCTGGCCGAGTGCAAAGAGCTTATTTCACTGTACGACCCCAGCGGCGGCAATCAAAAGCAGCTGCAGACCATGCTCGGCAAGATCGCCGAGCGCCGCGGACAACTGGAGCAGCAGTTGCTCGACATCCAGCAGATGCAACTGGAACTGGACACCGCTGAAGAGCGCTGCCGGGCTGAGCTCGACAAGACCGCTGCCACCTCACACTGATCCATTATCACTGACTACAAGGCCCCTGCCATGCCCCTTGCGCAACAGGTGAATATCGTCGAAGTCGGCCCGCGTGACGGCCTGCAGAATGAGCCGCAGCCCATCAGCATCGAAGACAAGGTGCGATTGGTGGATGAGCTGACGGCTGCGGGCCTCATGCACATTGAGGTCGGCAGTTTTGTCTCGCCCAAATGGGTTCCGCAGATGGCAGGATCCGCCCAGGTGTTCGAGCAGATCCAGCGCCGCGAGGGTGTCATCTACTCGGCCCTGGCTCCCAATCTGCGTGGCTTTGAAGACGCGCTGGCGGCTGGCGTCAGAGAAGTTGCGGTGTTTGCAGCAGCAACCGAAGGGTTCTCGCAGCGCAACCTCAATTGTTCGATCAGCGAAAGTCTGGAGCGCTTCGCGCCGATCATGGCAGCGGCGCGCCTGCATGGTGTGCGGGTCAGGGGCTACGTGTCCTGCGTACTGGGCTGCCCTTACGAAGGCACTGTTGCACCTGAGCAGGTGGCCGCCGTTGCCAATGAACTCTACGCAATGGGCTGCTATGAAATTTCGCTGGGCGACACCATCGGCACCGGCACACCGGGGGCCACCCGGGCGCTGATCAACGCCGTGGCCGCGCAGGTCCCGCGAGGCAAACTGGCTGGGCATTTTCACGACACCTATGGCCAGGCGCTGGTGAACATCTATGCCAGCCTTGAAGAAGGCGTGCAGGTCTTCGACAGCTCTGTTGCGGGCCTCGGCGGCTGCCCTTATGCCAAGGGAGCCAGTGGCAATGTCGCCACCGAAGATGTGCTGTACATGCTGCAAGGCCTGGGCATCGACACAGGCGTGGACCTGGATCAGGTCATCAAGGCCGGTCAGCGCATCTGTAACGTATTACAACGCAGCAACGGGTCGCGAGTGGCCAAGGCTCGGCTGTCAGCGTGACAAACGTCACCGGTCGGTAACAGGGTGCGACAACTTGTCACAGAGTGTTACTCTCCCCCGCAGGTTGTTGAGGCAAGCGGGTAACACGGAAACAATCGACGCCGAAACCAGACGGTTCGGTGCCAGAAAAAACCCGGAAAACCTCGTGTTTGCAGGCGTTCTGAAAAACTGGCACGGGTCCTGCTATATCTCTTGCACAACAAGAATAAAAGCACGCAGCACACCAATAAAAACAATACGTACCGGCTCTGACATAACAAGAACAACACGGACAGAGACGTAGCTAACAGATTTTTTTGAAGTGGATAGCTTTTCTGAACCACTTGCCCTGCAAGTCGTTTGCAGCCAGACAGAGAACAATAAAACTGCCCCGAGGCAGCTCCGGAACTGGTTGAATCGTTGCGATAGAAAGCACGATGAAAGTGACATCAGCGCTCAAAAAAATACGTTTGCTCTTGGTCCACCCTCTGGACCGCTCAAAAAAGATGTGAAGGGTCAGGTCGCCAAAAACAACAACAGGCCTCCCGAAAAACAAAAAAGAGCATAGAGACATACCTTGAAGGGGAGCCCAGGCTCCCCTTCGTGCTTTCCGACGTTTGCTTTTGCCTGCTCAACTTCCCCCGCCCCTGCGCAAACGCGCCTGATTGACAGCACACACGCGCAGGTTTACGTTAACGTAAAGGTCATAGCCAATCCGCACAGAACCATCTCCAAGAATAAAACAGGAACGCTACCCATGAGTTACCCCAGCCTGAACTTCGCCCTGGGCGAAACCATCGACATGCTGCGCGACCAGTTGCAGTCTTTTGTTGCCGCAGAAATTTCCCCGCGCGCCGCCCAGATCGACAAGGACAACCTGTTTCCTGCCGACATGTGGCGCAAGTTCGGCGAGATGGGCTTGCTGGGCATTACCGTCAGCGAAGAGTACGGCGGCGCGGGCCTGGGGTATTTGGCGCATGTTGTAGCCATGGAAGAAATCAGCCGTGGCTCGGCCTCGGTGGCATTGTCCTATGGCGCGCACTCTAACCTCTGCGTCAACCAGATCAACCGCAATGGCAATCCGGCGCAGAAAGCCCGCTATTTACCGAAACTGATCAGCGGCGAGCACGTCGGCGCACTGGCCATGAGCGAACCCAATGCTGGCTCGGACGTGGTGTCGATGAAGCTGCGCGCCGACAAGCGTGGCGATCACTATGTGCTCAATGGCAGCAAGACCTGGATCACCAACGGGCCGGATGCCGACACCTACGTGATCTACGCCAAGACTGATCTGGAAAAGGCCGCACATGGCATCAGCGCGTTCATCGTCGAGCGCGACTGGAAAGGCTTTTCTCGCGGCAGCAAGTTCGACAAGCTCGGCATGCGCGGCTCCAACACCTGCGAGCTGTTTTTCGACGACGTCCAAGTGCCTGAGGAAAACCTGCTGGGCGCACTCGACGGCGGCGTCAGAGTGCTGATGAGCGGCCTTGATTACGAACGCGTCGTGCTTTCTGGCGGGCCGACCGGGATCATGCAGGCCTGCATGGACGTGGTGGTCCCCTACATTCACGACCGCAAGCAATTCGGCCAGAGCATCGGCGAATTCCAGCTGATTCAGGGCAAGATTGCCGACATGTACACCCAGCTCAACGCCAGCCGGGCTTACTTGTATGCCGTGGCCCAAGCCTGTGATCGTGGCGAGACCACGCGCAAGGACGCCGCCGGGGTGATTCTCTACAGCGCAGAGCGCGCCACCCAGATGGCGCTGGACGCCATCCAGATTCTCGGCGGCAACGGCTACATCAACGAGTTTCCGGCCGGGCGACTGCTGCGCGATGCCAAGCTCTACGAGATCGGCGCCGGCACCAGCGAGATCCGACGCATGCTCATCGGTCGTGAACTGTTCAACGAAACCCGTTGATTACGGAGCTCCCATGGCCATTCTGCACACCCGAATCAACGTCCGCTCTACGGAGTTTGCCCTTAATCACGACGCACTTCTCAAGCAAGTCGAGGAACTGCGCAGCCTGCTGGGTAAAGTCCGCCAGGGCGGCGGAGCCAAGGCTCAGGAACGTCACACCTCACGCGGCAAACTGCTGCCGCGCGAGCGTATCAACCGCTTGCTCGACAGCGGCTCGCCATTTCTGGAGATCGGCCAACTGGCTGCCCACGAGGTGTATGGCGAAGACGTTCCGGCTGCCGGAGTGATCGCCGGCATTGGTCGTGTCGAAGGCGTCGAATGCATGATCATTGCCAATGACGCGACGGTCAAAGGCGGCTCGTACTACCCGTTGACGGTGAAAAAGCACCTGCGGGCGCAGGCCATCGCCCAGCAGAACCGCCTGCCGTGCATCTATCTGGTGGATTCCGGCGGTGCCAACCTGCCCCGTCAGGACGAGGTGTTTCCTGACCGCGAACACTTCGGGCGGATTTTCTTCAATCAGGCGAACATGAGTGCCCAGGGCATTCCACAGATTGCCGTGGTAATGGGCTCGTGCACCGCAGGCGGAGCTTACGTACCAGCAATGGCCGACGAAGCAATCATGGTGCGCCAGCAAGCCACGATTTTTCTCGCTGGCCCGCCGCTGGTCAAGGCAGCCACCGGTGAAGTGGTCAGCGCTGAAGACTTGGGCGGTGCCGATGTGCATTGCAGAACATCCGGGGTGGCCGATCATTACGCCGACAGCGATGAACATGCGCTGGGGCTGGCCAGGCGCAGTATCGCCAACCTGAACTGGCGCAAGCAGGGCCAACTGAACGCAATCGCGCCCATTGCGCCGCTGTACGCCGGCGAAGAGCTGTACGGCATTATCCCGGCGGATACCAAGCAGCCATTCGATGTGCGGGAAGTGATCGCCCGGCTGGTGGATGGCTCGACGCTCGATGAGTTCAAGGCGCTGTTCGGCACCACACTGGTCTGTGGTTTCGCGCGCCTGCATGGCTACCCGATCGCGATTCTGGCCAACAACGGCATTCTGTTCGCCGAGGCTGCGCAAAAAGGCGCGCACTTCATCGAGCTGGCCTGCCAACGGGGCATTCCCCTGCTGTTTCTGCAGAACATCACCGGTTTCATGGTCGGCCAGAAGTACGAAGCTGGCGGTATCGCCAAACACGGCGCCAAACTGGTCACCGCCGTGGCCTGCGCGAAGGTGCCGAAATTCACGGTGATCATCGGCGGCAGTTTCGGAGCCGGTAACTACGGCATGTGCGGTCGCGCTTACGATCCGCGCTTTCTGTGGATGTGGCCCAATGCCCGGATTGGCGTAATGGGCGGCGAACAGGCCGCCGGTGTGCTGGTGCAGGTCAAATGCGAGCAGGCCGAACGTGCCGGTCAGGCGTTCAGCGCGCAGCAGCAGGCGGAGCTGAAACAACCGATCCTCGATCAGTATGAGCATCAGGGCCACCCTTACTATTCCAGTGCGCGCCTGTGGGACGACGGGGTCATCGACCCGGCACAGACCCGAGAGATTCTCGCCCTGGCCCTCTGCGCCTCGCTCAATGCGCCCATCGAACCTACCACCTTCGGGCTGTTCCGAATGTGAGCCGGGAAACGACCATGACTTCGACTTCATTCGCGACCATAGAACTGCTTCACGACCCACGCGGTTTCGCCACGTTGTGGCTGAATCGCGCGGACAAGAACAACGCCTTCAACGCGCAGATGATCCGCGAGCTGATCCTGGCGCTGGATCAGGTGCAAGGCAATGCAGGCCTGCGCTTCTTGCTGATCCGCGGCCGTGGCCGGCATTTCAGTGCCGGTGCCGATCTTGCCTGGATGCAGCAGGCGGCGGACCTGGACTACAACACCAACCTGGACGATGCACGCGAGCTGGCCGAGCTGATGTACAACCTTGCCAGACTGAAAATTCCGACCCTGGCGGTGGTGCAAGGTGCGGCGTTCGGCGGTGCACTGGGGCTGATCAGTTGCTGCGACATGGCCATCGCCGCCGAAGACGCGCAGTTCTGCCTGTCGGAGGTGCGCATTGGTCTGGCACCGGCGGTTATCAGCCCGTTCGTGGTGCAGGCCATCGGCGAACGTGCGACGCGCCGTTACGCCCTGACCGCCGAGCGCTTCGATGGGCGGCAAGCCCGACATATCGGCCTGATCGCCGAATATTACCCCGTCGCCGACCTTGAACATCAAACGCTTGGCTGGATAGACAACCTGCTGCTCAACAGCCCTCAGGCCATGCGTATCAGCAAGGAACTGCTGCGCGAAGTCGGCAGTGGCGAACTCACGCCTGCACTGCGTCGCTACTGTGAAAGCGCCATTGCGCGCATCCGCACCAGTGCCGAGGGGCAGGAAGGTTTGCGCGCCTTTCTGCAAAAACGTGCACCCCGCTGGCAGCAACGCGATGACGAGCCTGCGGCTCTGGAAGACCGACAAAAGGACTCGCAACGATGAACACGCCTGAACTGACCACACTGCTGATCGCCAACCGCGGGGAAATTGCCTGCCGCATTATGCGCACCGCAAAAAAGATGGGCCTGACCACGGTTGCCGTACACAGCGCTATTGACCGCGACGCGCGCCACAGTCGCGAGGCCGATATCTGCGTCGACCTTGGCGGGAGCAAGGCGGCTGAAAGCTACCTGGTGATCGACAAGCTCATCAAAGCAGCCAAGGCCAGCGGCGCACAGGCGATCCATCCCGGTTACGGTTTTTTGTCTGAAAACGCTGATTTTGCCCGCGCTATCGAAGCTGCCGGGCTGGTTTTCCTCGGCCCGCCCGCCTCGGCCATCGACGCAATGGGCAGTAAGTCCGCTGCCAAATCGCTGATGGAACAGGCTGGCGTGCCGTTGGTACCGGGCTATCACGGTGCTGCGCAGGACATCGACACATTCCATGCGGCTGCCGAGCGCATCGGCTACCCCGTGCTGTTGAAAGCCACGGCGGGCGGCGGCGGCAAAGGCATGAAAGTGGTCGAGCAGGCCAGCGAAATGGCCGAAGCGCTGGCCTCGGCTCAACGTGAGGCGCTTTCCTCGTTTGGCGATGCGCGGATGCTGGTGGAGAAGTACGTCCTCAGCCCGCGTCACGTCGAGATTCAGGTGTTTGCTGATCAGCAGGGTCATTGCCTGTACCTCAATGAGCGCGACTGTTCCATTCAGCGCCGCCACCAGAAAGTCGTCGAGGAAGCGCCAGCGCCGGGCCTGACGCCTGAGTTGCGCAAAGCGATGGGTGAAGCGGCGGTCAAAGCCGCGCAGGCCATTGGCTACGTGGGCGCGGGTACGGTGGAGTTTTTGCTGGACGCACGCAGCGAGTTCTTCTTCATGGAGATGAACACCCGCCTGCAAGTCGAACACCCGGTGACCGAATGCATCACAGGGCTTGATCTGGTGGAATGGCAGATCCGTGTGGCCCGAGGCGAATCGCTGCCTATCATCCAGGAGCAGGTCCCGCTGATCGGCCATGCGATGGAAGTCAGGCTGTATGCCGAAGACCCGGCCAACGATTTTCTGCCCGCAACCGGCACGCTGCAGCTCTATAGAGAACCTGCCAGCGGCCTTGGCAGGCGCGTGGACAGCGGCGTGGCCGAAGGCGACAGCATTTCGCCATTTTACGACCCCATGCTCGGCAAGCTGATTGCCTGGGGCGAAAACCGTGAAGAAGCACGCCTGCGCCTGCTCGGCATGCTCGACGAGTTCGCCGTGGGCGGTGTCAAAACCAACCTGGCGTTTCTGCGCCGCATCATCGCCCATCCGGCGTTTGCCGCTGCGCAACTGGATACCGGCTTTATCCCCCGCCATCAGGATCAGTTGCTGCCGCAAATCCCTGAACCCGACGAGACGTTCTGGCAAGCCGCTGGCGAAGCGTTCAGGCAGAGCGAGCCGGCACGTCTTGATCAGGCAGCCCCGTACTCGCCGTGGGCCGCGATGAGCGGCTTTCGCGCCGGCATGCCTGCCGAAACGGACCTGCAACTGAGCTGCGACGGCCAAAGCCGGGCGGTTCGCTTGCTGGATAACGATGCCCGGCTATTGCGACTGGATGGCGAGCATCTGCACAGCGAGCACGACGGCGTGCGCCAGAAAAACCTGGCAGTCCGTCGTGGCGATACGCTGTATCTCAAATGGCAGGGCGTCCTTTACACCGTCAGTAAAGTCGATCCGCTCAGCCACACCGACGCTGCTCAAGGCCAGCACGGCGGCCTGACTGCGCCCATGAACGGCAGCATCGTGCGTGTGCTGGTCGAGGTGGGCCAGACGGTCGAGGCCGGGGCGCAACTGGTGGTGCTGGAAGCGATGAAAATGGAACACAGCATCCGTGCAGCCAATGCCGGGGTCATCAACGCGCTTTATTGCCGTGAGGGCGAGATGGTCAATGAGGGGGCCGTGCTGGTGGAGATGGGTTGAGTAATCTGTCTGCGCAGATTAGCGCCCTGGCTGGATGTTTGGCTGCGAAACGCCTTGGAATCCTGCTACCTCGGTTGCACCTGGTGTACCGTGCGCACCGGTTTTGCTGCCGGTTCCCGGCAGTTCGCGGACAAGTCCGCTCCTACGAAAGTCAAGAGATCGCGGACAGGCGAAGCGTCGCCCGGTCAGCTCCCACGGCCTTTGGCCAGAATCAGAAGCAGACGGGTATATGACGCTTAGCTCGGTAGCATCGACGCTTATTAGTTTAGTAGTAAGCGTTTTCTTTCTGCGTGTGGTCGGTCACATCGCGAACGCCCGACAGCTCTGGAATACGCTCGAGCAGCGTGCGCTCAATGCCTTCCTTCAGCGTGACATCCGCCTGGCCGCAACCCTGGCAACCGCCACCGAATTGCAGGACAGCGATGTTTTTCGCCTCTTCCTCGACCACGTCGATCAGTGTGACCTGGCCGCCGTGGCTGGCGAGCCCAGGGTTGATCTCGGTTTGCAGGTAATAATTGATGCGCTCGTTGATCGGGCTGTCGGCATTGACCATTGGCACCTTGGCGTTCGGGGCCTTGATGGTCAACTGGCCGCCCATACGGTCGGTGGCGTAATCGACAACGGCATCATCCAGAAAGGCTTCGCTGAAACCATCGATCCAGGCGGTGAAGCTCTTCAGGCCGATGGCCTTGTCTTCCGGCTTTTCTTCGCCCGGCTTGCAGTAGGCAATGCAGGTTTCAGCGTACTGGGTGCCGGGCTGGGTGATAAACACGCGGATGCCGATGCCTGGGGTATTCTGCTTTTCCAGCAGATCGGCCAGATAATCGTGGGCGGCATCGGTAATAGTGATAGCGGTCATGAAAATTCCTCGCAGACGTGCGGGCAGTTTACGCCAATCAGCCGCGCCATACAAAGTCCTAGTGTTTTTGTCAGGTTAATGCCTGCGCCTGACTGACTGCCCGGCGACCGTCCAGCCAGCCCTTCATGCGCCGGTACAGGCCCTTCTCGATCCACTCGTAACTCACCCATGCACCTATGGCGATGATCGGCACGCAGAACGCGAATACCACGTAAGGGCTCAAGCCATAGCGTTGCGCCATCAACAATCCGCCGTACAGCACCAGCACATGCAGCAGGTACACCGAATACGAGCAGTCACCCAGCACTTTGAGCAGACGGCTGCTTTTGAAAAACGGTTCCAGAGAAATACACGACAGCACAATCAAGGCGCTCGGCAGGCCCCAATTCAGCAGACGCTGCTCATTGGTCAGGTGATTAATGGCATACAGCCCCACCGCGATGCCTGCCAGCGGCAGCCACACTGCCTGCCTGATCCAGCCACGGCGATAGAGGATGCCGATACCGATGCCCAGCAGAAACTCGTAAACAATGTCATTGCCGTAGAACCGGCTGATCAGCCCTGCTTTGGCCAGCACTTCACTGACCGCAAACAGCGCCGCGGAAATGATCAGCGGTCGATGACGCTGTTCAAACAAAAAGACCATGGAGAACAGCAGGTAGAAAAACATTTCGTAGTTGAGCGTCCAGCCGACGTTCAGCGTAGGGTACAGGCCATAGCCGCCGGGGTTTTCCGAAGGGATGAAAACCAGCGACAAAAGGAAATTCTGCCAGCCAATCACCTGATGCGGCAGCATGGGCGCGGCGATCAGCAACAGCAAGGCCATGGCGGCGGTATACAGCCAGTAGGCTGGAACGATGCGAATCAGACGATGCAGGATGAAACGCCGGGGTGGAATGTCGCTGTTCTGGGTGGAAAGGAAAATCACCAGACCGCTGATGACGAAGAAGATATCGACGCCGACCGCCCCCTTGGACACAAAAAACTCGCCAATTGGTCCACCGGCCTTGAAGTCGAAAAAAATCTGCATGAAGTGATGGCATACCACGACCCACGCCGCGAATGCCCGTAGCGCCTGAACTGAAATCAACATCACAAAAACCTCTACCGCCTGACTTTCAATCACGCGCCGGTCTGCAACCGGCCCATGACGCGCACCATTTCCGACCACTGTTTTGAAAAAAAGGTCGCGCAAGATGCGTTTCGTTCAGGAACTGGCGATGGCCGCAGGCCATGTTCCTTATGGCTTACGGCGCGACGACGCCCGTTTAGAGGTTCTCGTAGCGATTCATGTCAAGCACCGCCGCTTCACGCGGTTCGGTTTCCTGAAGATAGCGATTCAGGTCGTGGAAATAGGTCCAGAACAGTGGGTGGGTCCGACGAATGCCCCAACGCTGGACGATCTGTTCAAAACTCGCCTGGTCCTTGCTCCGCTGCATGGCGTCGACAAAGGCAGGCACTTGCGCAGCCGGAATGTTGAAGATGAAGTTCGGGTAGCTGCTCAGTACGCCGGGATAAATGGTCAAGGTGTCCAGCCCCGGTATATAGCGGTATGACTCACCCAGCAGAAACGCGACGTTACTGTGCGCGCGGTTGCGCAGCATGCTGTACATCATCCGCTTGCCGTCGCTGCCCTGGATGCGCAGCATGCTCGCTTCCGGCAGTTGATCGATGACTTTCAGGCCCGCCGCCGGACGCGACGTCAAGCGGCTCAGCGCCTGCTCTGCCAGGGCGAACGTGCTGTCCAGACTGGCCCGCGAGCAATAAGCACCTGCGCAGCGATTGATCGGGTCCGGCGCGGCGTTCAGGCTGCCGGCGCGCTCGATCAGCTTGAATGCGAAGTCACGCTGCGGGGCCTTTGCGTCGAGTTTGATGCCGGTCGGCGTATCATCGTCGATGCTCTGATAATCGAGCCACATCTTGAATTTGCCGCCATCCTGATAAAGGTCGCCGAGCATGCCGTCGCGCTGGTCGGCAGGCATCAGGCGCAGGAAGTTGATCTCCGCGCCGTTGCGGATCAGGTCGAAATACAGACGTGTCTGTGCCTGATGCGAAACATTGCCGTACACATCGAAATTCACCGCCAACTGATAATAGGTGCGCTCAAGCAGGGGAAAGTCGAACAACCACATGGAATGCGGCACATCACCAATCAGGCCTTTATTCACCGAAGCACTGTCGAAATGGCGGAAAACGGTCAGCAAGGCATTATCGTTACCCGTCCATAGCGTACTCCAGCCCGGCGCAGGCATTTTCGCGTAGCTGTCGCGGCGCAGGTCCTCGTACTGGTTGCGCCGGTCCCGGTAGGACAACCACAGGCCGAGCACACTGCCGACGTCGTCGTTCTGCCCCGGCATGGCCAGCAAAGGCATGGCGTGCCCCCCCGATAAGCGGCATCGGTGATGTAATGATCGTGCGCGGGGTCCTGAAACAGTACCCAGAACTGGTCACGAATCACATCAGTCGCAATCTGCCCGCGACAGACCGGCCCGCGGATAAACGTACGCACAAAATACTCGGCGTTATCGAGCATGAATTGGTAACGCGCGACGGCCGGAATCGCTTCAAAGGTCAGAAACGGATTGGCACGGTGGCCCGGACCGTAACCGGGCAGCGCGTTGACTGTCCAGTCGGTGCCATAGAACAAGTGGCGGACCCGGTCGAGTTTCTGCGGGTTCATGCCATAGGTGATGTGGGTCTTGTGAACGATCACGCCTTGCACAGGCACCAGGCGGTAATAGAAGTCGCTGCCTGGGTCGTCATCGGGGCGCCGGGTGGCGATCAGGTCCACCGGCTGGCCAGTTGGGGTTCGCGAGCGTACCCATTGGAAAAAGTGTTGCGTCTCGCCGCCCTCGAAATAGATGTGTGCCAGAAACAAATGCTCGAACAGCCAGCGGCCAACCAGCGCCTGCCTGGCACCCGGCTGGTTGAGCTGCGCCTCCCAGGCGTTGATTTGCGCGGTCTCACTGACGCTCGGGGTGATCGACTGCTGTTCGACCGGGGCACCGGCGGCCAGCCAGCGCTGCAGTGTCTGGTATTCAGCGTCGGTCAGACCGGCGACTGCCAGCGGCATGCCTTGCTGCGTGTGGGCCGCAGCATAGGCATTGAATTCGCCGGGCATCGGGCAGACGTTCTCGCGATTGAGGCCCAGCGCGATCTCATCGGGGATTTTGCTGTTGGCCGGCAACGGCGCGCTGCGCCCCAGATCGAGCATGCGCGCCATCAAAGCCGCCTGACCGCCCTGAGCTTCCAGTACCGAATAGAAGCCTTTACCGCGCCATGCATCAGTGTTGCGCGCATCGTAAAACAACCGGGTGGGCGCAACCGCTTCGCTACGCTCCCCTTGATAAACAGGAATCTTGCTCGCGCCACGGCTCAGCCCTTCCCCGCTGCCCAGATTCAGTTGGCACGGCGCGTCATTGCAGGCGTGGCAGGCAACGCACTTCTCGGTAAGGATTGGCTGAATGTCCTGAACATAGGAAATAGCCGGTGGCGCTGATGTAGCGGGCGATGTGAGGTTCTGGGCCTGGGTAGCACAGCAGATAAACAGCAAGGCGACGCTTGCCAACAAACGGAGCGGCATATCCCGAAGGCTCTGATATTAAAATGGCATAATTCTACAAGCGCACAGCCAACCTCAACATGAATGATTTTCATGCAAAAGGCACAGCACCACCAAAAGCGTTCCGGTTTGCTATCATCGCCACCTTTAAAGCATCGACCTTCTCAAGGTAGCCCCCATGTCTGACCGCAGCGCCCGCCATCAAGCCTTTATCACTGCTCTGAAACAGAGAATCCTGATTCTCGATGGCGGCATGGGCACCATGATCCAGAGCTACAGGCTTGAGGAAGAAGACTATCGAGGCAAACGTTTTGCCGACTGGCCAAGTGACGTCAAGGGCAACAACGACCTGCTGATCCTGACCCGTCCCGACGTGATCGGCGCCATCGAGAAGGCGTATCTGGATGCCGGTGCCGACATCCTCGAAACCAACACCTTCAACGCCACACAGGTGTCCCAGGCCGACTACGGCATGGAATCGATCGTCTACGAGCTGAACGTCGAAGGCGCCCGTCTGGCCCGTAAGGTCGCAGACGCCAAAACCCTCGAAACCCCTGACAAACCGCGCTTCGTTGCTGGCGTGCTCGGCCCGACCAGCCGCACCTGTTCGTTGTCGCCGGACGTCAACAACCCTGGCTATCGCAACGTCACGTTCGACGAACTGGTGGAGAACTATACCGAGGCCACCAAAGGCCTGATCGAGGGCGGCGCCGACCTGATTCTGATCGAAACCATCTTCGACACCCTCAACGCCAAGGCGGCGATTTTCGCCGTGCAGGGCGTGTTCGAAGAGTTGGGTTTTGAACTGCCGATCATGATTTCCGGCACCATCACCGACGCCTCCGGCCGCACCCTGTCGGGCCAGACTACCGAAGCGTTCTGGAACTCGATCAGCCATGCAAAACCGGTCTCCGTCGGCCTGAACTGCGCCCTGGGTGCCAGTGAACTGCGCCCTTACCTGCAAGAGCTGGCCAACAAGGCCAACACTCATGTGTCTGCGCACCCCAACGCCGGTCTGCCCAACGCGTTCGGCGAGTACGACGAACTGCCGAGCCAGACTGCGAAGATCATCGAAGAATTCGCTCAAAGCGGTTTCCTGAACATTGTCGGCGGCTGCTGCGGCACCACGCCTGAGCACATCAAGGCGATCGCCGAGGCAGTGTCTGGTTATGCACCCCGTGAAATTCCAGACATCCCGAAAGCCTGTCGCCTGTCGGGCCTTGAACCGTTCACCATCGATCGCCAGTCGCTGTTCGTCAACGTCGGCGAGCGCACCAACATCACCGGCTCCGCCCGCTTTGCCCGCCTGATCCGTGAAGACAACTACACCGAAGCGCTGGAGGTCGCCCTGCAACAGGTCGAAGCCGGTGCCCAGGTGATCGACATCAACATGGACGAGGGGATGCTCGACTCGAAGAAGGCCATGGTCACCTTCCTCAACCTGATCGCAGGCGAGCCGGATATCTCTCGCGTGCCGATCATGATCGACTCCTCCAAGTGGGAAGTGATCGAGGCCGGTCTCAAGTGCATTCAGGGCAAGGGCATCGTCAACTCGATCAGCATGAAGGAAGGCGTCGAGCAGTTCATTCATCACGCTCGCCTGTGCAAGCGCTACGGTGCGGCAGTCGTGGTCATGGCCTTCGACGAACAGGGTCAGGCCGACACCGAAGCGCGCAAGAAGGAAATCTGCAAGCGCTCGTACGACATTCTGGTCAACGAAGTGGGCTTCCCGCCGGAAGACATCATCTTCGACCCGAACATCTTCGCCATTGCCACCGGTATCGAAGAGCACAACAATTATGCCGTGGACTTCATCAACGCCTGTGCCTACATCCGCGATGAACTGCCGCACGCCCTGACCTCGGGCGGCGTGTCCAACGTGTCGTTCTCGTTCCGCGGCAACAACCCGGTACGCGAAGCCATTCACTCGGTGTTCCTGCTCCACGCGATCCGCAATGGCCTGAGCATGGGCATTGTCAATGCCGGGCAGCTGGAAATCTACGACCAGATCCCGGCCGAGCTGCGCGACTGTGTCGAAGACGTGGTGCTCAACCGTAATCCCGAAGGCACCGACGCGTTGCTGGCCATTGCCGACAAGTACAAGGGCGATGGCAGCGTCAAGGAAGCTGAAACCGAAGAATGGCGCAGCTGGCCGGTCAACCAGCGCCTGGAGCACGCGCTGGTCAAGGGCATCACTACCCACATCGTGCAGGACACCGAAGAGTCGCGCCTGGGCTTCACCCGGCCTATCGAGGTGATCGAAGGCCCGCTGATGTCCGGCATGAACGTGGTCGGTGACCTGTTCGGCGCGGGCAAGATGTTTCTGCCGCAGGTGGTGAAGTCTGCACGGGTGATGAAACAGGCGGTCGCGCACCTTATTCCGTTCATCGAACTGGAAAAAGGCGACAAGCCCGAAGCCAAGGGCAAGATCCTCATGGCCACGGTCAAGGGCGACGTTCACGACATCGGCAAGAACATCGTCGGCGTGGTGTTGGGCTGTAACGGCTATGACATCGTCGATCTGGGTGTGATGGTGCCTGCCGAGAAGATCCTGCAGGTTGCCCGCGACGAGAAGTGCGACATCATCGGCCTGTCCGGGCTGATCACCCCGTCACTGGACGAGATGGTGCACGTTGCCCGTGAAATGCAGCGTCAGGACTTCCACCTGCCCCTGATGATCGGCGGCGCGACCACCTCCAAGGCGCACACGGCGGTCAAGATCGAGCCTAAATACAGCAACGATGCAGTGATCTACGTCACCGACGCCTCCCGAGCGGTGGGGGTCGCGACCCAGTTGCTGTCGAAAGAGCTGAAACCGGCGTTCATTGAAAAAACCCGCCTTGAGTACGTCGAAGTCCGCGAACGCACGTCGGCGCGCAGTGCACGCACCGAGCGCCTGAGCTATGGCGCAGCGGTGGCGAAAAAGCCGAAGTTCGACTGGGAAAGTTACACCCCTGCCAAGCCGACCTTCACTGGCACCCGCGTTCTGCAGGACATCGACCTGAACGTGCTGGCTGACTACATCGACTGGACGCCGTTCTTCATTTCCTGGGACCTGGCCGGTAAATACCCGCGCATCCTGACCGACGAAGTGGTTGGCGAAGCTGCCACTGCACTGTTTGAAGATGCCCGGCAAATGTTGCGCAAACTGATCGATGAAAAACTGATCAGCGCGCGCGCCGTATTCGGCTTCTGGCCGACCAACCAGATCAACGATGACGATCTGGAGGTCTATGGCGAAGACGGCAAGCCGCTGGCGAAACTGCATCACCTGCGCCAGCAGACCATCAAGCCCGACGGCAAACCGAATTTCTCGCTGGCAGACTTCGTTGCGCCCAAGGACAGCGGCCTGACCGACTACATTGGTGGTTTCATCACCACTGCAGGCATCGGCGCCGAGGAAGTGGCCAAGGCTTATCAGGACAACGGCGACGACTACAACTCGATCATGGTCAAGGCCTTGGCCGACCGTCTCGCCGAAGCCTGCGCCGAATGGCTGCACCAACAGGTGCGCAAGGATTACTGGGGTTACGCGAAAGACGAAGCGCTGGACAACGAGGCGCTGATCAAGGAGCAGTACATGGGCATTCGCCCCGCTCCGGGCTATCCGGCGTGCCCTGACCATACCGAAAAGGGCACCCTGTTCGCCCTGCTCGACCCGCTGCCGGAAGGCACGCCCGAGCACACGCCGGGTAAAAGCGGAGTGTTCCTGACCGAGCACTACGCCATGTTCCCGGCGGCGGCAGTCAGCGGCTGGTATTTCGCTCATCCTCAAGCGCAGTACTTTGCAGTCGGCAAGGTCGACAAGGATCAGGTCGAAAGCTACACAGCACGCAAGGGTCAGGACCTGAGCGTCACCGAACGCTGGCTGGCACCCAACCTTGGCTACGACGAGTAAAGCAGACGGCTATTTGCCGCTTGGCCCTACAGGCGGCAACATGCTTTTCAACGAAAACGGCGACTCTTCGCCAAAAACATCCACGTTGAACGCCTGGGTATCAAGCCTGTAACGCTCATCGCGGGTCGCGTCGAGAAATCGCTGTGTGTCTTGTGGCTCGACCAGGTGCAGCACGTCAATGGTCCGCGCGCCGACTTGCTGGCGGGCCTGCTTTTGCGCCGTGTCGTAGCGATGCAACAGAATGATCGCCCACCCACCCAAGGTAAAATGCCCGGTAGCCACTGCGCTCAGGCTGCCATGGAGTTGTGCCTGCAACGACAGAGCCGTGCCGTTGATGGCGCTGAACAACACGTCCTCGCCAGGTTTGCCGCCTTTTTCCCGCAGGGCATCCATTGCACCAAACGCCATTTGCTCGTTGGCCGCCCACACCAGGCGCGTCTGCGGGTAGCGCCTGAACAGCACGCGGGCCTGCTCGACCGCTCGATCCCGACGCCATCCACCCAGCGCGATCTGCCGCAGGTGCACCTCAGGGTGTTCGGACAGCGCACGCAACATGCCTTTTTCACGCTGCAGGGAAACCGGTGTGGTGTTGGTGCCGGAGAACGCCAGCATGTCGACAACCTGCCCCTCGGCAACCGGAAGAACCAGGCTGATAAGTCGCTTAGCCGTCAGATAGCCGCCCTCCTCATCGTTGCCGACCAGACTGCCGATGAAATCCGGGTAGCGCGTTGGCAGATCACCCAGAATACGGATCTGATCCGCCGTCAGCGTGTTGTTCACCGCAAACAGCTTGACCCCGCTGCCCGTCGACATGCGCAGGATCTCCGGGGCAACGTTCAGCTCATTGGAGAACATCAGGTAATCCGGACGCACGTAGCCCTGCAACGTTTCGCGCGCCAAGGCGAGCAACTTGCGGGTATCGCGGTCCGTATACAGTATTTTCAGCGACATGCCGGTGGTATTGGCAGCCGTCTGCATCACCCGGGCATGGCTCTGCCAATAGCCGTCGGTTTCAGTACCGGGGCTGAGAAATACCACAGAGGCGGCGAATGCAGATCCGGCCCACACACAGCCAACCACCATCAACCAGCCAGCAAAAAACGCCTTCATAGTCCAACCTTGAAACAACTGGGATTTATCGCTACAAGCGATTTATCGGCTGCTAGCGCAAGGTTCTGGAGACTGGCTGCCTGTTTATTCAGCCCGTTACCGGCTGCTGGCCCAGAACATCGCCGCGCCCACGGCCAGAATCACAATAAACAGAATGGCCCAGGTGTCCACGGATCGGCCTGGCTTGGCTACTTTGGGGTGCTTGCTCATCGCATCGCCTCTTGTCGGTCTTATGGGTGATTGCACATGAAAATGTGATCCGCCGCGCTTTTGGCTGCGGTACCGCTCAGTTAAGTCGAGTCTTGCCCACACGGCAAGTGGGGATATGATTGAAGGGAAAATTGCTTATCGCTTTTAGTGATTTGCATATATATAAACATCACTTTTATCGATATCTGCAAACTGCTATCGTCGCCTCCGCTCCCGAGGGAGTGCGCGGCCGTGCGCGCAGAATTGACCAGATGAAGCAGCTAGCAGCAAGCGACGGGCCATACGCCCGTACTGACGCAGCCGCCCTGCTTCATGACGAAGCCTGAGAACAGGACCTATATGTACGTATACGACGATTACGATCAGAAGATCATCGAGGACCGCGTCAAGCAGTTCCGGGATCAGACCCGCCGTTACCTGGCCGGGGAACTGAGCGAAGAAGAGTTTCGACCGTTGCGCCTGCAAAACGGGCTCTATGTTCAGCGCTTTGCGCCGATGTTGCGCGTGGCGGTGCCCTACGGCCAACTGACTTCGCGTCAGGCGCGCATGATGGCGAAGATTGCCCGCGACTACGACAAGGGCTACGCGCACATCAGCACCCGTCAGAACGTGCAGTTCAACTGGCCTGCGCTGGAAGACGTGCCCGATATCCTGGCCGAGCTTGCGACCGTGCAGATGCACGCCATCCAGACCAGCGGCAACTGCCTGCGCAACGTGACCACCGACCAGTTTGCCGGCGTGGCTGCGGACGAGCTGGTAGACCCGCGCCCGTGGTGCGAGATCGTCCGTCAGTGGACCACCTTCCACCCGGAATTCGCCTACCTGCCGCGCAAGTTCAAGATTGCCATCAATGGTTCGACCAGCGACCGTGCCGCCATCGAAGTGCATGACATAGGCCTTGAGCCACTGCGCAACGAAGCTGGCGAGCTGGGCTTCCGGGTGCTGGTCGGCGGCGGTCTGGGCCGCACGCCAGTGGTTGGCGCCTTCATCAACGAGTTTCTGCCGTGGCAGGACCTGTTGAGCTACCTGGACGCCATTCTGCGGGTTTATAACCGCTATGGTCGTCGCGACAACAAGTACAAGGCGCGCATCAAGATTCTGGTCAAGGCGCTGACCCCTGAGGTCTTCGCGGCCAAGGTCGATGCCGAAATGGCTCACCTGCGCGGCGGCCAGACCACCCTGACCGAAGCCGAAGTGCAGCGCGTTTCGCGGCACTTTGTCGACCCGCAGTACAAGGCCCTCGACGACCAGCACGCCGAGCTGGCTGCGCTGGAAGCTCAGCACCCGGGCTTTGCGCGCTGGCGTCAACGCAATGTGCTGGCGCACAAGAAGCCGGGTTACATTGCCGTGACCCTGTCGCTCAAGCCGACCGGCGTTGCGCCGGGCGACGTGACAGACAAGCAACTGGACACCATCGCCGACCTGGCTGACCGTTTCAGCTTCGGTCAACTGCGCACCTCGCACGAACAGAACATCATTCTTGCCGACGTCGAGCAGGCCGAGCTGTTCACGCTGTGGAACGAGTTGCGTGACAATGGCTTTGCCACACCGAACATCGGCCTGCTGACTGACATCATCTGCTGCCCTGGCGGTGATTTCTGCTCGCTGGCCAACGCCAAGTCGATCCCGATTGCCGAATCGATCCAGCGCCGTTTCGACGATCTGGACTACCTGTTCGATATCGGCGAGCTGGACCTGAACATTTCCGGCTGCATGAACGCCTGCGGCCACCACCACGTGGGCCACATCGGCGTACTGGGCGTGGACAAGAAAGGCGAAGAGTTCTACCAGGTTTCACTCGGCGGCAGCGCCAGCCGTGACGCGAGCCTGGGCAAGATCCTCGGCCCGTCCTTTGCCCAGGATGCGATGCCTGACGTGATCGAGAAGCTGATCGACGTGTACGTTGAGAAACGCAACGAAGACGAACGCTTCATCGACACTTACCAGCGGATTGGCATTGACCCTTTCAAGGAGCGTGTCTATGCAGCGAATCATTAAGAACAACGAAGTCATCGATGAAACCTGGCACCTGCTGCCCAAGGATACGACCTTTGACAGCCTGTCCAACTGCGACGACCTGATCGTGCCGCTGGCACTGTGGCGCGAGCACGCGCATGCACTCAAGGCGCGTGATGGCGGGCTGGGGGTATGGCTGGATAGCGATGAAGAAGCTGAAGAGATTGGTGAGGATGTCGATCAGTTTCCGGTCATTGCCCTGAATTTCCCGGCATTTACCGACGGCCGCAGTTTCTCCAATGCGCGCCTGTTGCGTGATCGCTATGGCTTCAAGGGTGAATTACGCGCCATTGGCGATGTGCTGCGCGACCAGTTGTTCTACATGCGCCGCTGCGGCTTCGATGCCTTCGCTGTGCGTGCCGACAAAGACCCGTATGACGCACTGGAAGGCCTCAAGGACTTTTCGGTAACGTATCAGGCAGCAACCGACGAGCCGCTGCCGCTGTTCCGCCGGCGCTGATTGCGCTGGCTTAAATCAGCGTTGACTATCGTTCCCACGCTCAGTGGGAACGAAGTTCTGGACGCTCTGCGTCCGATCTTGATGTGCGACGCAGAGCGCCGCACGACATAAGATTATCGTTCCGCACGCTCCAGCGTGGGAATGCAGTTCTGGACGCTCTGCGTCCGATCTTGATGTGCGACGCAGAGCGCCGCACGACAGTTGAGGTTATTGCTCGCCCCGGAGCATTGGCACGAGTCGTCACACCTGAACAATGCCTACCAGAATCGCTGCTGGGTCAAACGCCCCCACCACTTGGTAGCCAGTTGATCCGCCGAGTTCGCAGCCGCCATGCCCATGCGCTCTTGCAAGCTCTTGCGTTGCACGTAGTGCAGGTGAAACACGTCGGCCTGTCTGGCACGTTCGGCCAGGTATTCGTCGCTGGTTTTCAGTTCATCTACCAGCAGTTTGTCGACTGCCGCCATGCCCAGCCACACTTCGCCGGTAGCAACTTCGTCGATGGACAGTTGCGGACGGTAGCTGGCGACGAAGTTCTTGAACAGGTCGTGAGTGATGTCCAGGTCCTGCTGGAATTTCTCGCGGCCCTTTTCAGTGTTTTCGCCAAATACGGTCAGGGTGCGTTTGTACTCGCCGGCGGTCAGCACTTCAAAATCGATGTCGTGTTTCTTCAGCAGGCGATTGACGTTGGGCAACTGCGCCACGACGCCGATAGAGCCGAGAATGGCGAACGGCGCGCTGATGATCTTGTTGCCGATGCAGGCCATCATGTAACCGCCGCTGGCCGCGACCTTGTCGATGCACACAGTCAACGGAATGCCCGCCTGACGAATGCGCGCCAGTTGCGAGGACGCCAGTCCGTAGCTGTGCACCATGCCGCCACCGCTCTCCAGACGCAGGACCACTTCGTCCTTGTCAGTGGCCAGCGTCAGTAGCGCCGTGATCTCGTGACGCATGCTTTCGGTCGCCGACGCCTTGATGTCACCGTCGAAATCCAGCACGTAGACACGCGCCTTGGGCTCGGCGAGCTTCTTGTCTTTTTTCAGTGCCTTGCCCTGCTCCTTGCGCAAAGCCTTGAGGCGGTCCTTGTCGAGCAGCGATTGTTCCAGTCGCTCGCGCAGTCCTTTATAGAAGTCATTGAGCCGGGTGACCTGCAATTGCCCGGCTGATTTGCGACGCCCCTTGCCACGCACGGCCGCAATTGCAACCAGCACCACAACGATGGCGATCACCAGCGTGACGGTTTTGGCCAGAAAACTTGCGTAATCGACAACAAAATCCACGAATATTCCTCACTTGCGTTACGCCCTTACCGATCAAGGGCGGCGATGAATGCAGCATACCGACGCCCTGTGCAGCGCACCAGCGGCCGAGCCGTTACAAACCATTAAAACGATGATTTCAAACGAGCGTATGTTTTTTCATTGACAGCTCCCCGGCATCCCTCATAACCTCGCTCGACCTTCAACGTACCGAGACGAGACGGACGTGGGCAGCATCTACCTGATACGACATGGCCAGGCCTCATTTGGTGCAGACGATTACGACGTGCTGTCGCCCGTCGGCATTCGGCAGTCACGGGTGCTGGGGGCGCACCTGGCCGGGCTGGGCCTGAGCTTCGATCGTTGCGTTTCCGGTGAACTGCGCCGTCAGCAGGACACCGCGCAGCACACGCTGGCCCAGTACGCCGAAGCCGGCATCGCTACCCCGCCTCTGGAAATCGACAGTGCTTTTGACGAATTCGACGCTGAAGCCGTCATCAAGGCGCTGATCCCGGCCATGCTTCAGGACGAACCCGAAGCGCTGGATATTCTGCGCAACGCCACCACCAACCCCGCCGGATTTCAGCGCCTGTTCAGCCTCATTACCGAGCGCTGGCTGTCAGGCAACCACGACACGCCGGGGCTGCAAAGCTGGCTGGGGTTCGTGGCGCGGGTCAAGGCAGGTCTCGACCGGATTCTTCACACAGCCGGCCCGCATGAGCGTATCGCAGTGTTCACCTCCGGCGGCACGATCACGGCCTTGCTGCATCTGATCATGCAAATACCCGCAGCGAAGGCGCTCGACCTGCACTGGCACATCGTCAACACTTCGCTGCATCAGCTTAAATTCAAAGGCAACGACGTTGCCCTGGCGTCTTTCAACAATTACACGCACTTGCAACTGCAGAAGATGCCGGAACTCGTCACTTATCGCTGAACCCGGACAATAGTGTCCACGCGCACGCCATCACTCACCCTGAAAGGATCAAGACATGACCTCAGTCGCCGAAGCCGTCCAGAGCATGAAAGCAAAATTCAACCCAGCCGCTGCTGCCGGTCTGGACCTGATCTTCGGTTTCAACATCACCGATGAAGACAAGCACTACGCCCTGATCGTCAAGGACAGCACCTGCGAGCTGCAGGAAGGTGAAAACCCTGACGCCAACGTGACCCTGGTCATGGACAGCGAAACGCTCAAAGGTATCGTCAGCGGTGAAACCGACGGTATGCAAGCCTTCATGGGCGGCAAACTGCGCGCCGAGGGCGACATGATGCTGGCCATGAAACTCAGTGAACTGTTCCCGGTATAACCGTAGAGCGCGCTGAATACTGCAAAAAAGAAAAACCGAAGCCCCGCCGGCTTCGGTTTTTTTTCGTCTGCGCAGCGATCAAACCGATTGATCGCTCGGCAACACGCTGGCCTATAAGGCTCATGGAAGGTTGATCATGAGTTCGTCGATCATTAGATTAGTCAATGATTAGCGCGGACCATAATAAGCAAAAGGGATAGATATGGCACTGACTGACCAGTCCACCGACATTCGCGCTGGCGAAGAGCTGGACGTTGCCCTGATAGATCCGTACCTCAAAGCGCACATTGCGCAGCTTCATGGGACGCCGACGATCAGTCAGTTTCCGGGCGGCGCATCCAACCTGACGTATCTGATCCAGTATGCGAACAGAGAGCTGGTGTTGCGTCGCCCGCCCTTCGGGCAAAAGGCCCGTTCGGCACACGACATGGGGCGTGAGTACCGCATCCTCAATCAGCTCAGGGATGCCTTTCCCTATTGCCCCGAGGCCTATCTGCACTGCACCGACGAGTCGCTGATCGGTTCAGAGTTTTACGTGATGCAGCGCCTCAAGGGCATCATTCTGCGCTCTGACCTGCCGCCCGAGCTGGCACTGGACGCGCAGCACACCGAAAGCCTGTGCAAGAGCTTCATCGACAAGCTGGTGGACTTGCACCAGGTCGACTATCAGGCCTGCGGCCTGGGTGATCTGGGCAAACCGCACGGTTACGTGCAACGGCAGATTGCCGGCTGGTCGGAACGCTACGAAAAAGCCATGACCCCGGACGCGCCGGCATGGCAGCAGGTAAAGGCCTGGCTGGTGGACAAAATGCCTGCCGATTCGCCTGCCTCAAGCATCGTGCATAACGACTATCGCTTCGACAACGTGATCCTCGACCCGGCGGACCCCATGCGCATCATCGGCGTTCTGGACTGGGAACTGACCACATTGGGCGATCCGCTGATGGATCTGGGCAATACCCTCGCCTACTGGGTGCAGGCGGATGATCCGCTGGCAGTACAGATGACACGTCGCCAGCCGAGTAATGCGCCCGGCATGCTGACGCGCCAGGCGTTCGTCGACTACTACGCTGAACGTTCGGGCATTCGTATCGACAATTTCGATTTTTACTACACCTACGGCCTGTTTCGCCTGGCCGGTATCGTGCAGCAGATCTATTACCGTTTTTTCCACGGCCAGACTCAGGACAAGCGTTTCGCCCGGTTCATTGACATGAACCGGCTGCTGGAGCAAATGAGCCTGGGCGTGATCGCCAAATCCAGCCTTTGACCGCCACCGCCAAGACAGGGAAACCACATGTCCAGAACCCAGCTTTTCGACCTTGATGGCAAGGTTGCTTTTGTTTCAGGTGCCAGCCGAGGTATTGGCGAAGCGATTGCCCGGCTGCTGGCCCAGCAAGGTGCGCAGGTTATTGTGTCGAGCCGTAAACTCGAAGGCTGCCAGGCCGTGGCTGATGCCATCATTGCCGAGGGCGGTCAGGCCACAGCGATAGCCTGCCATATTGGCGAGATGGAGCAGATCACCCATGTTTTTGCGCAGATACGCCAGCAGTTTGGCCGGCTGGATATCCTGGTCAACAACGCCGCGACCAATCCGCAGTTCTGCAATGTACTAGACACCGACCTCAGCGCGTTTCAAAAAACCATTGACGTGAACATTCGCGGTTACTTCTTCATGTCTGTGGAGGCCGGCAAGCTGATGCGCGAAGGCGGCGGTGGCAGCATCATCAATGTTGCGTCGATCAACGCGGTATCGCCGGGTGCCTATCAAGGTGTCTATTCGATGACCAAGGCTGCGGTGGTCAACATGACCAAGGTGTTCGCCAAGGAATGCGCCGAGTTCGGTATTCGTTGCAACGCTCTGCTGCCGGGCCTGACAGACACCAAATTTGCATCGGCGCTGGTCAAGAACGACGCGATTCTCAATACGGCCCTGTCGCAGATTCCGCTGAAACGCGTCGCAGCGCCCAGCGAAATGGCCGGTGCGGTTCTGTACCTTGCAAGCGAAGCGTCCAGCTACACCACCGGCGTGGCGCTAAATGTGGACGGCGGTTTTCTGTCCTGATCAACCCACGGCGAATCAGCCTGGAGAGTGAATTAATTTTCCATTTCCACATAATTGGAATATATTTTCTGCATAACAACAATCCTCTCTGGAGAGTGTCATGCAGCAATCCCCTTCTACATCGCGACCGCAACTGGGCATCGGGCTGATCGGTACAGGCTTTATGGGGCGCGCCCATGCGCTGGCGTTCGGAAGTGCCAATGCCGCCCTGGAGCTGCCGGCACGTATTCATCTGGCCGCTCTGGCGGATGCCGACAGCGCAAGGGCCGAGCAGTGTGCCCAGGCCTGGGGCTTTGATCGCAGCCACGCCGACTGGCAGCAACTGATCGAGGACCCACGGGTGCAGATCGTCGCGATCACCACGCCCAACCACCTGCACTTTCCAATGGCCATGGCAGCCATCGCGGCTGGCAAAGCGGTGTACTGCGAAAAGCCGCTGGCAGTCAGCCTGGCCCAGGCGGATGAAATGCGGCGCAGCGCCAAGGCCGCAGGCGTGGTGACCCAGGTGGGCTACAACTACCAGCACAACCCGATGATCGGCCTGGCCAGAGAAATGATCGAAGCAGGTGAGCTGGGCGATATCGTCAGTTTTCAGGGCGAATTCAGCGAGGACTTCATGGGCAGCGCCACGTCGCCCTGGTCATGGCGTTGTGAAGCGGCCCATGCGGGCGGCGCACTGGCCGACCTGGGCAGCCACCTGCTGGCAATGGCCCGTTACCTGCTGGGCGACATCGAAGCCGTCTGCGCCGACGCCAATACCGTGCACCGCCAGCGGCCTGCCAGCCCGGACAGCAACGAGATGCGCGCCATTGCCGTGGATGACCAGACCCACGCGCTGCTGCGCTTTGCCAACGGCGCGCGCGGAACCTTCAGCAGCAGTTGGCTCAAGCACGGCTATAAAAACCACCTGAGCTTTGAAATCAGCGGCACCCAAGGCACGCTGGCGTACGATCAGGAGCGTTTGAACGAGCTGCGTATCTATCGCCCCGGCGCGCCGGGGCGCGATGGCTTTCAGCGACTGTTGGCGGGGCCTGCGCAACCCGGTTACGCAGCGTTCTGCCCCGCGCCGGGGCATCAATTGGGTTATAACGAACTCAAGGCACTGGAGGTGCAGGCGCTGATTCTCGCGGTCTGCGGCCAGGGCAGCCGAGGCCCGGATTTTGAAGAGGCCTGGCAGATCGAGCGTCTGGCCACCGCCATTCGCCTCGCCGCGCACGAACAGCGCTGGGTCGCGCTCGACGATATCTGAGGTGCTGTAACAGGCTTCCTGCAACGGTGAGCCAAGGGGTAGAATGCGCCACGTTCGGGCAGCCATTCTGCCCCTTGCCGCCTTCTGCCATAAGCCTCTCGCCTCATGCCCTTTGAACTTAGCGTAGACCTGACCACCCTCGCCATTCTGGCTGCCGTCGCCTTTGTGGCGGGCTTTATCGACGCCATTGCCGGTGGCGGCGGACTGCTCACCACCCCTGCATTGATGACCGCCGGCCTGCCGCCGCATCTGGTGCTGGGCACCAACAAGCTCAGCTCGACCTTCGGCTCGGCGACCGCCAGCTTCACCTTCTACCGCCGCAAGCTGTTTCACCCCCGGCAGTGGCTACACGCGATCGTCGGTACAGCCGTGGGTGCGGCACTGGGCGCGATCATCGCCCATTACCTGCCCGCCGAATGGCTGAACCAGATGCTCCCGGTGATCGTATTCGGCTGCGGGCTTTACCTGCTGTTCGGTGGCACGCCCAAGGCACCGCTGGACAGCGACGCGCCCATCAAGAAGAAATGGCAACTGCCGCAAGGGCTGGGCCTGGGCTTCTACGATGGCGTCGCCGGGCCGGGTACCGGCGCTTTCTGGACGGTCAGCACCCTGCTGATGTACCCGGTGGATCTGGTCAAGGCCAGCGGCGTTGCGCGAAGCATGAACTTCGTCAGCAATATCGTGGCGCTTTCGGTGTTCATCTTTTCCGGTCAGGTGGACTACATCATCGGCCTGACCATGGGCCTTGCGGTAATGCTGGGTGCCTACTTTGGCGCAGGCACGGCAATCAAGGGCGGTGCAAAGTTCATCCGCCCGGTGTTCATCACCGTGGTGCTCGGGCTGACCGTGCGCCTAGCCTGGCAGCACTGGTTCGGGGGCGCCTGAGCGCTCGGCCAGATAAGCTTCGATCAGATAACGAGCAATAGACCTATTGGCCGGTAATGGCGGCAGGTCATCGATATGGAACCAGCGCGCGTCTTCGATTTCGTCGACCTGGGGTACGATGTCGCCGCCTGCATATTGCGCATGAAAACCGAGCATCATCGAATGCGGAAACGGCCAACACTGGCTGCCCATGTACTTCAGGTTCTTGATGCGCACCTGAACCTCTTCCATCACCTCGCGATGCACGCAGTCTTCGGCAGACTCGCCCGGCTCTACAAACCCGGCCAGCGCGCTGTACATCCCGCTGACAAAACGCGGTGAACGGGCAAGCAGTACTTCATCGCCCCGGGTGACCAGCACAATCATGCTCGGCGAAATACGCGGGTACAGACGCAGATTATCGTGCTCGCAGTACATCGCCCGCTCGCCCGCAATCTGCACCGTTGCCCGCCCGCACGCCCCGCAAAAGCGGTGTTCCCTGGCCCAGGTAGCGACTTGCGCGGCGTAACCGAGCATCTGGAAGACCGCAAAGTCACCTTCCAGCATGAACTGACGCAAACCCTGCCAGGCACACCCCTCGACAACCACCGAGTGTTGCAAAACCAGCAGGTAGACCGGCTCACCGTCGAAGTAACCGATACCGTGCTCGCTCTGCACCGGCAGATCCAGCGCCCGCAACCAGCTTCGGGGAAACAGTGCCCCGTTACTGTCCAGCAAGAAACCCTGATCCCCCTGAACCACGGCCAGACCACCGTCGGCCTCGACATCCAGAACTGCAGTTGTCCAGCGCTGCGGGCGTGTCATGAAAAAACTCCTTTGCCAACACTCAAATACTCGGACGTAATAGTGTCGAGCTTCAATTATCAAAGACCGGCTTGTGCTTGCTCATCTGCGCAACCATTGCCAGTTTCAGGTCAGGTGATTGCAGCATGGCTGCGTTCCAGATGGCAACGTGTTCAAGGCCGTCTTCGACCCTGTGGTCACGCATATAGCTGATCATTTGCTTGGTGCCTTCGATGGCCAGCGGGGATTTTTCGGCTATCTCCCGCGCCACCGCAAATACGCCCTGCAAGAGACCTTCGGTGTCATCGAAGGTGCGATTGACCAGGCCAATGCGCTGCGCTTCCTCGGCACCGACGGTGCGCCCGGTGTACGCCAGTTCACGCAGCACACCGTCGCCGATGATCCTCGGCAACCGTTGCAATGTCCCAACATCGGCAGCCATGCCCATGTCGATCTCGCGAATGGCGAACTGTGCATCAGCGGCGGCATAACGCATGTCGCAGGCCGAGATCAGGTCGATGGCACCGCCCAGGCAATAACCCTGAATGGCGGCGAGTACCGGCTTGCGGCACGTGTCCACGGCAGTGAACGACGCCTGCATGTCACGAATCTTGCGCCTCAACAGCCGCGCGTCGCGTCCGGGGTCCTTGCCCATCTGGCTGGCGACCGACGCCAGCAAGGCCAGATCGATACCCGAGGAAAAATGCTTGCCCGCGCCGCTGAGCACCACCACGCGCACTTCATCGTTGCGCTCGATCCAGTCGAATATCTCGATGATTTCGGTCCAGAACGCGTCATTCATGGCATTGAGCTTTTCAGGCCGGTTTATCTGTACGTGAGCAATACTGTCAGCCAGCTCGAACCGGAAACTCTGATAATCGGACACGACGTTTTCCTCAGGCTTTTTTTATGTTCAGACGCCGGACTATAACAATAGTCGGCTGCCTGTCGTAACCGGACTGAAGTGCCATTTACTGTGCCCTCGCCCCCGGTACGAATATGTTCAGCGGCCCAGCTACCCTTAAATAGGGTGAACGGTCAGAATATCGAGCGGTCCAGTGGTGTAGTGATATCAAAACCGATAATGGTTACTAGAGGGTGATACTTGAATACGTCAAAAGCGGAAACCGGGATTGAAGGTCTGGATGACATCCTGTCGGGTGGTCTTTCACGCAGTCATGTTTTCCTCCTTGAGGGAGAGCCCGGAACCGGTAAGACAACCGTAGCTTTGCAATTTTTGCAGGCCGGTGCAGCGGCGGGAGAAATCTCGTTGTATATCACCTTGTCCGAGACCGAGCGCGAACTGCGCGCCGGGGCTGCGTCGCACGGATGGGAGCTTGACCCGCAGATCCATATATACGAGCTGACGCCGCCTGAAAGCCTGCTCGATGCGGAACACCACCAGAGCCTGCTCTACTCGTCGGACCTGGAGCTGGGCGAAGCCACACGGCAGATATTTGAAGTGGTCGAACGCATCAAACCGTCAAGGGTGGTGATCGACAGTCTTTCGGAAATCCGCCTGCTGGCGCAAAGCTCGTTGCGCTACAGGCGGCAGATTCTGGCGATCAAACATTACTTTACGCGTTATAACGCGACCGTATTGCTGCTGGACGACCTGACCACCGAAGCGCTCGATAAAACCGTGCACAGTGTTGCCCACGGCGTCATTCGCCTTGAGGCACTGACGCCCACTTACGGTGCCGAGCGCAGGCGTTTGAAAATCGTCAAATACCGTGGCCAGAAGTACCGTGGTGGTTTTCACGACTTCACGATTGCCGAGGACGGCATCCATGTATTCCCGCGCCTTGTGGCCGCCGAGCACCGCTCGAATTATTCACGCGCCCAGTTGAGCAGTGGCATTCGAGAACTGGACAACCTGTTGGGTGGCGGCATTGAAAGCGGCTCCAGCACCCTGATTCTCGGCCCCGCCGGTACTGGCAAGTCGCTCATCTCGCTGGTCTTCGCCGTGCAGGCAGTGGCCCGTGGCGAACGCGTCGGGTTGTTCATATTCGATGAAGAGATGGGACTGCTGTTCGAGCGCATGCTCAAACTCGGGATTGACCTGCGCGCGCTGCAAGAAACCGGCAATCTGGTCGTCGAGCAGATCGACGCAGCAGAACTGTCTCCCGGCGAGTTCGCGCACCGGGTACGAAGCGCAGTGGACCGTAAGCAGATAAAGACCGTGATCATCGACAGTATCAACGGTTATCAGGCAGCAATGCCCGAGGAGAGCGCACTGGTGCTGCACATGCACGAACTGTTGCTCTATCTCAACCGTCAGGGGGCTGCGACCTTCATGACTGTCGCGCAGCACGGGCTAGTCGGCGACATGCGCTCGCCGGTCGACATCACGTACCTTGCTGACAGTGTGATTCTGTTGCGCTACTTTGAGGCACTGGGCCAGGTGCGCCGTGCCATTTCGATCATCAAGAAGCGTACCGGCACCCACGAATCCACCATTCGCGAATACCGCATCAATTCCAGCGGACTGAAAATAGGTGAGCCGCTCGAAGCGTTCCAGGGCGTTTTGCGCGGTGTTCCTTCGTACCTTGGTGACATGAAACCCTTGTTGGCGGACGACGACCAGTGAGCGCTAACGGATTACTGTCGGAACGCGCGATCATTCTGGCCCCCAGAGGCCGCGACAGTCAGATTGCCCTGCGCATTTTGAACGAAGCCGGCTACCCGGCGACGGCGGCGGCTGACCTGTTCGAGCTGGTCAAAGAGCTGACCGCCGGGGCCGGTTTGGCGATTATTGCCGACGAAGCGCTGCGCAACGGCGATATCAGCCCGTTGCTGGCGCTGCTCGGCCAGCAGCCCGCCTGGTCCGACCTGCCGATTGTCTTGCTGACCCATCACGGCGGCCCTGATCACAACCCGTCTGCGCGGCTGGGCAACATGCTGGGCAACGTGACCTTTCTGGAGCGCCCTTTTCATCCGGTGACGCTGGTCAGCCTGGTGACCACAGCGGTACGTGGCAGACGGCGCCAGTACGAAGCCCGCGCACGCATGGAAGACCTGCACGAAAGCGAGGGACGCCTGCAAAACGCGCTGAAAGCCGGCAGGCTGGGGTCATGGGTGCTCGAAGCAGAACATCTGCGGCTGACTTCCTCGACCATCACCAAAGCTCACTACGGTCGCGACGATGGGGACAGTTTTGATTATCGCGACTGGCTTGCCGCCGTTTATTCTGAAGACCAGCCGCGAATGCAGTCTGCGCTCCAGCGCAGCCTGGATACCGGCGTCGATTTCATCATCGAATACCGCAACGTCTGGCCGGATGGCTCGCTCAGTTGGGTCGATGTGCGCGCTCGTGCCATCCGCGGCAAGAACGGCACGGTCAGTTCCCTGGCAGGCGTGACCTCGGACATCACCGAGCGCAAGCAGGCTGAATCGCAATTACGACGCCTCAACGAAACGCTGGAACATCAGGTCGAAGAGCGCACCGCTCAATTGCGGCACAAGGAAGACATTCTCCGCCAGTCGCAGAAAATGGAAGCCGTCGGCCAGTTGACCGGCGGGATTGCCCATGACTTCAACAATATGCTGACCGGCATCATCGGCAGCCTGGAATTGATCAGAAGACGCGTATCGCGCGGCCATACCGAAGACCTGAACAGCCTGGTCGACCTCGGTGTGACATCGGCGAACCGTGCCGCAGCCCTGACTCATCGCCTGCTGGCTTTTTCACGGCGCCAGTCGCTGGACTCCAAGCCGGTCGAAATAAACCACCTGGTCGACGCGATGGACGAACTTCTCCAGCGCAGCGTCAACGAGAGCATTCACTTGCAGCTGCGTCTTGCCGGTGATCTGTGGACCGCTGAAGCCGACCCCAACCAGCTGGAAAACGCCCTGCTCAACCTGGTGCTCAACGCCCGCGATGCCATGCCTGACGGCGGCACGCTGGTGGTCGAGACCTCCAATCAGCAACTGGACACGTCCTTCACCAACGCCCACGAAAACCTGCTGCCGGGTGACTACGTGGTGCTGAGCGTCAGTGACAATGGCTGCGGCATGCCAGAGACGGTCATCAGTCGGGCCTTCGATCCGTTCTTTACCACCAAGCCCATTGGTCAGGGCACCGGCCTGGGCCTATCGATGATCTATGGCTTCAGCAAGCAGTCGCATGGTCACGTTTCGATCAAGAGCGAAGTCGGTCTGGGCACTACCGTGCAGCTGTTTCTGCCACGCTTTCAGGGGCTCAAGGAAGAAGCCGAGCCAACCTTGCAGAGCAGTGCACTGTATGCCGAGAACGGCGAAACGGTGCTGATCGTCGAAGACGACCCTGCTGTTCGGGCGCTGGTCAGTGAAGTGCTCAGCGAGCTGGGGTATGCGTTTATCGAGGCCGGCCAGGCGACAGATGCAGTGCCGATACTGGAATCCGCTCAGCGTATCGACCTGCTGATCAGCGATGTCGGGCTACCGGGCATGAACGGCCGGCAACTGGCAGAAATCGCCCGGCAACTGCGCCCCGCACTCAAGGTGCTGTTCATTACCGGCTATGCAGAACACGCCGCCGTGCGCGCAGGCTTTCTGGACACGGGCATGGAACTGATCACCAAACCCTTCGCCTTCGACCACCTGACCTCGAAAGTGCGGCAAATGATCGAAGCCTGAGCACCGCTCAAGGGCTCAGGCTGCTGGTCAGGCCAGCAAGCGCTGAATCTGCGACTGCAGCGTTTCCATGGTGAAGGGTTTGGCGAGGATCGGCGCTTTCAGCGCAATGGGGCTGCCTGAATCGAGAATTTCCGCCGGATAGCCGCTGATGAAAATCACCTTCAGTTCAGGCCGTAGCATGACCGCGGGCTCGGCAATCTGCACACCCGAGATACCACCGGGCAATCGGTAATCGGTGATCATCAAATCAAGGTGGGGCTTGGTTGCCAGAATCTCGAAAGCCTGCTCGCCATTCTCGGCCTGCAGAACGCGATAGCCCTCACCAGACAGATAATCGGACAGCAACATCAGGATCAGGGGTTCGTCTTCGACGATTAGTACGACGTTTTCTGCATCAGCGCTCATTGGAACTGCCTTCGATCGTGTAGATAGCTGCCATTACGACCACGGCTTGCATGGGAGGTTGCGCCGGCCTGTGATTTAACTTGATCGCTCGTCACAAAGGCAGGCAAATCCGGAACACCGAGCCCTGGCCCTCTTCACTTTCCACCTCGATACGGCCGCCATGCGCCATGACGATCTGCTCGGAAATAAACAGCCCCAGGCCCAGCCCGGCGACCGCATGATTGCTCGTGACCCGCTCGAACTGTTGAAAGATGCGCTTCTGGTTTTCAGCGGTAATACCGATGCCCTGATCCCTGACCTCGATGAAAGCCTCGGCTTCCTTGCTGTACACATGCACTTCGATCGGCTTGCGCGCGCCATAGCGCAGCGCGTTGGTCAGCAGGTTGGCGACCACCTGCTCGATGCGAAACTCGTCCCAGACGCCAATCACCGGCCCGTCGGCAAACTGTCTGATGGTGGAGTTGGCGGCGGCGATCTGCGCGGCGAAGCTTTCCAGCAACTGACTGACCAACTCGCTCAAATCGAACGGGCTGGGCCTGATCGACAACTTGCCGGTACGGATCCTGGATACATCAAGCATGTCTTCGATCAGGCGGATAAGGCTCTGAATCTGCCGCTCGTCGCGATCGACCATGGCGCGCAGTTTTTCCATGGTAAACGCCGATTCGTTGTCCTTGGCCAGGTGCAGCTTGCGTAGCTGGGTTTCCAGAATCAGGCCGTTGAGGGGCGTGCGCACCTCATGGGAGACGATGGACATGAAGTCGTCACGCATGCGAATCGCATGCTCCAGCTCGCCCTGAGTCGATTGCAGGCGTTTGAGCAACACCTCCTGCTCCTGGCGGCTGCGTTCCAGCTCCTCGACCTGTATTTTCATCGCCTTGCGCTGCCGATACAGATCAACGAACACGTTGACCTTGCTCTTGACCGCATGAATGTCCAGGGGCTTGTGCAAGAAGTCCACTGCGCCGCTTTCATAGCCTTTGAAGGCGTAATTGAGTTCGCGACCGGCGGCGCTGACGAACACAATCGGGATGCTCTTGGTCTTTTCGGTACTGCGCATCATCTCGGCCAGTTCAAAGCCGTTCATGCCGGGCATTTGTACGTCAAGGATGGCCAGGGCAAATTCGTGCTGCAACAGCAGCGACAGCGCCTCGTCCGCCGACAGCGCCTTGTAGACGATGCGATCGGCACGCTTGATCAGCGCTTCGAGCGCCAGCAGGTTTTCCGGCAGATCGTCAACGATAAGCAGTTTTGCCTGAATTTCACTTAACATGCGGTTCGTTCCAGCTCGACCAGCAAACGGCCAATATCGTTCAGGGAAAGAAGGTAATCCGGCGCATGCAGCGCCAGGCCAGCTTCGGGCATGGTCGACACCTGCGCCTGCGAAGGGTCCTGAATCACCGTGAAACCACCATACTTCTTGATCTGCATCAGCCCTCGAGCGCCGTCATTATTGGCGCCGGTCAACAATATGCCAGCCAGTCGCGGGCCATAGGCATCGGCGGCCGAGCCGAACAGAATGTCGATGCTGGGCCTTGAATAAAACACCCGATCCTCCTGGCTCAATGACAGAGAAAAATCAGACTCCACCGACACGTGATAACCCGGCGGCGCGAAATACAGGGTGCCCGGCACAATATCCTCCTTGTCATCGGCTTCCTTGACCGGGATCGCCAGACGATTCTGAAACACATGGGCCAACTGGCTGCGGCGATCTTCCGGCACGTGCAACACCGTCAGGATCGGCAGACCGAAATCCGGTCCCAAATAACTGAATATCTTCAGCAGAGCCTCTACACCGCCTGCCGAGGCACCGACAACGATGGCATCGACCACAGGCAGGTCATGAGAAGACGGGGCATCGCCAAACGTAGTTCTCATCGCTTTCGGTAAATCCGCTCGGGCTTTACCAATGTCTCGAAGGCATCGCCGTAGGCAGAGAAATCCACGGTTTCCTTGCTGCCCAACGCCAGAAAACCGCGATGACACAGCGAGTCATGGAACAGCCCGAAAGCCCGGTCCTGTAATTTTTTATTGAAGTAAATCAATACGTTACGACATGAAACAAGTTGCGTTTCGGAGAATACACTATCTGTCGCCAGGCTGTGATCGGCGAAGGTCACGTTCTCGCACAGGGTCTTGTCGAAAATCGCGTAATCGTAGGCCGAGGTGTAGTAATCGGCAAAATTGCGCTGGCCACCCGAGTTGCGGTAGTTCTCGGTGTAGGCCCGCAGGTTGTCCATGGAAAAAATGCCCTGCTTGGCCTTGGCCAGCGAGCTGGGGTTGATGTCGGTCGCGTAAATGATGGTGCGTTCCAGCAACCCCTCTTCGCGCAACAGAATGGCGGTGGAGTACACCTCTTCCCCGGTGCTGCACCCGGCAATCCAGACCTTGATCGAGGGGTAGGTGCGCAGCACCGGCACGACTTCCTTGCGGATCGCCAGAAAGTGCGACGGGTCGCGAAACATCTCGCTCACCGGAATGGTGAGAATCTGCAGCAACTGCATGAACGCCGCTGGGTCGTGCAGCACCCGTTCCTGCAGGGCCGAGATGGTCGCGCAGTCAAACTGACGCAACGCATGGATGACCCGGCGCTTGATCGATGCCCCGGAGTAATCGCGAAAGTCGTAGCTGTACTGAAGATAGATCGCCTCGATCAACAGACGCAGCTCTATCTCGACGCTACGGTCAAGGTGCATGGTGACGTCCGTTACTGTCATCGGAAGCATTCTCGAAAGCAGCATCGAAAACGAAAACACGCCTGCGTTTTACGCCCATTCAAATGCGCTCCATTTTCGGCAGCCAGACGCGAATCAGCGAAAACAGCCTGTCCAGATCGATAGGCTTGGCCAGGTAGTCGTTGGAACCGGCCTGCAGGCAGCGCTCCTGATCGTCCTTCATGGCCTTGGCGGTCACGGCGATGATCGGCAGCTTGCGCCAGCGTGGGTCCTTGCGAATCTCGATGGTGGCTTCGTAGCCGTCCATTTCGGGCATCATCACGTCCATCAGCACCAGATCGATGTCCTCGACTTCATTGAGTTTGGCAATCGCCTCCAGGCCATTGCGGGCGATTTCCACCACGGCGCCCTTGTGCTCCAGCGCGCTGGTCAGGGCAAAGATGTTGCGCACGTCGTCATCGACCACCAGAATCTTGCGCGCCTCGAAGACCTTGTCGCGGCTGCGTGCGGTCTTGAGCATTTTCTGCCGCTCGCTGGACAGCTGCGACTCGACCTTGTGCAGGAACAGCGTGACCTCGTCGAGCAGGCGTTCCGGGGAGCGCGCGCCCTTGATGATGATAGAGCGCGAATATTTCATCAGCTCGGCTTCTTCATCGCGGGTCATGTTGCGCCCGGTATAAACGATTACCGGTGGAAAGGCGCAGATATCTTCGGTGGACATGCGCTTGAGCAGCTCGTTGCCGAGCATGTCCGGCAGTTTCAGGTCGATGATCATGCAGTCATAAATGTGGTCGCGCAGCAGGTCCAGCGCCTGTTGCGCGAAACCTACGGCGGTGATTTCGATGTCATCGTCGCCGATCAGCCGCGCAATACTGTCACGTTGCAGGTCGTCGTCTTCGACCAGCAGGATGCGCTTGACCTTCTGGGTCAGCTTGGCCTCCAGCTTGGCAAATACATCCTTGAGCTCTTCGCGGGTGGTCGGCTTGACCGCATAGCCGATGGCGCCCATGTGCAATGCCGCTTCCTGACGGTCCTCGACGGAAATCACATGCACCGGAATATGCCGCGTGGGGGCGAGCTCCTTGAGGCGCTGCAGCACGGTCAGGCCCGAGTGATCCGGCAGGCGCATGTCCAGTAGAATCGCGTCCGGCGTGTAGCGCGACGCCAGGTTGAAACCGTCATCGGCGGCATGCGCCACCAGACAGTCGTAACCCAGTTCATGGGCCAGATCGAAGAGGATCTGGGCGAACCGCACTTCGTCCTCGATCACCAGAATGCAGCGCCGCTCGAACGGCGCCTTGTCACGGTCATCGGCAAATACGGCGATAGGCGTCTCGACAGGCGCTGGCAGCGGCGGCTGGATGACCGGCGCCGCGGGAACCGACAGTTGCAGCACGGCAGGCGTGTGCATGACCAAAGGCTCGCTGCCCGGCGCCTGAGGGTCCTGCTCGACATACTGCTCCGGCAGCACCAGGGTAAAGATACTGCCCTGCCCCGGTGCGCTGGTGACACTGATCGATCCGCCCAGCAGCGCGGCCAGATCGCGGGAAATCGACAAGCCCAGCCCCGTACCGCCATAACGCCGGTTGGTGGTGCCATCCGCCTGACGGAACGCCTCGAAAATACCTTGCTGATGCTCCTCGGCTATGCCGATGCCCGAATCGCGCACACTGAACACGATGCCAGCGCCCGGCTGGCGCGAAACCACCATGCTGACCGCGCCCGCTTCGGTGAATTTGATCGCGTTGGACAGCAGGTTCTTGAGGATCTGCTCCAGACGCTGGCGATCGGTGAACAGCATGGTCGGCGCGCCGGCCTGGATGTCGACCGTGAACGCCAGCTTCTTCTCCGCGGCCAGCGGCTGGAACAAGCCACGCAAGCCCTCGACCAGACGTGACACGCTGCTGTTTTCCGGGCGCACTTCAAGTTTGCCGGCTTCGACCTTGGAAATGTCCAGAATGTCGTTGATCAGGTTGAGCAGGTCATTTCCCGCCGAATAGATCGATTCAGCAAACTTGACCTGCTCGGCGGTGAGGTTTTCGCTCGGGTTCTCGGCCAGCAACTTGGCAAGGATCAACGAACTGTTGAGCGGCGTGCGCAGCTCGTGGGACATGTTGGCAAGGAACTCGGACTTGTACTTGCTGGCACGTTGCAACTCGTCGGCACGGGCCTGCAACTCGCCTTGGGCAATATTCAGCTCTTCATTGTTGCGGTCCAGCGCATCGCGCTGATCGGCCAGCGCCTGACTTTGCTCGGCGAGTTGCTCGTTGGTCTGTTCCAGCTCGGCCTGCTGGGTCTCCAGGTGCGCCTGGGACTCTTTGAGAATGCGCGACTGCTCTTCCAGCTCTTCGTTGGCCGTGCGCAGTTCTTCCTGCTGCACCTGCAACTCTTCGTTGAGCTGTTGAGTCTCGGCCAGAACTTCCTGCAGACGCTGGCGATAGCGAGCCGCTTCGATGGACGTACCGATGTTATCCGAGACCAGTTCAAGAAACTCGACGTCCTGCTCGGTCAGAGGGCGCAGAAAACCCAGTTCAACCACGCCGTTGACCTGATCGTCATTGCTGATAGGCACCACCACCACACTGCGCGGTGAACCCTCGCCCAACCCGGAAGCCACCTTGAAATAATTCTCCGGCAGCTCGTCCAGCGTAATGATCCGGTCCTGCGATGCCGCCTGTCCCACCACGCCTTCATCGCTGTGAATGGTCTGATCCTGTTGCTCCTGCTCGCGGGAAAACCCGTAGGAAGCCGCACGCGTCAAGCCGCCGTGGTCCTGACGGATGTACATCGCCGCCACCGAAGCGCCGAGGTATTGCGTCAGAAATTGCAGAATATTGCGGCCCAGCATGTTCAGCGTCAGTTGCCCGAGCACCTGTTCGGCCAGCTCGCTCTGGCCGTTGCGCAGCCATGCCACTTTCTGCAGACGCTCGGCATTGACTTCCTGCTGCCTCAGATTTGCGCTGTAGGTGGCCGAAAGAGACAGCAGATCCCTGCGTCCTATGTACGCCAGAATGCCGCTGACGATCACCACAAATATCAGGTACAGCGTGACGGAAATGACCGTGCTGCGCGTGACCTCGGCATTGCGGGTCAGGCGAAGTTGCTGCTCCATCTCGACAGCCTGTTCGTACTCGGTGCGAATCTGATCGGTAATGCGCTTGCCACGTCCGGCCAGCACCGGCGTCTGAAAGTCGCCGTTGTTGCGCCGCAGGTCGATCATGTCCTGAGCAAAGACGTTCCACTCCTGTTGCATGGTGAACAAGCGCCTGAACCGGTCCTGTTGCGTCGGGTTGTCCTGGACCAGGTCCTGGAGGCCGTTGAGTTCGGCAACCAGCAACGGCTTGGCGATTTCATAGGGGTCGAGAAAATGCTGATCGCCTGTGAGCAGGAAGCCGCGCATGCCGGTTTCCATGTCAATCGACAGCTTCATCGAGCGGTTGGTGTTGTTGATCACGCGGTCCGTATGTTCAACCCACTGAATGGCGTTAAGCAGATAACTGATCAGCAGAATGAAAAAAACTGCGCTCAGTACGCCGACACCCAGCGGCAACCCGACATTGCGCCCCAGCAATTTTCGAAAGCGCTGCTCATCGACGGAAGGCGTCCGATTCATGAAATATCCCTGACAAGTGGATCAAAACCACGGAGTTTGCCGTAAACCTACAAAAAACACTCTTATTTCTGACATAGAGGATTGAAATTTCACACATAAATCGGCGATAAGCTCGGGCACGTTCTGTGTGCTGGCTCAGTGATGGCTGGGCAGGCTGTGAATCGTCGCCACGATTCTCGGCATTTGTCGGTTGATTGAACTTCCATGCAGGTTTTATTTACTGATACAGGGACGATATCAACAGTGAACAGGCCGGGCTCGGTTATGCTGAGTCGGCGAGAAAGGATGCATGGCATTCCACTCTGTTTGCGCTACAACCATTTTTCAGGTTTAAAAGGAGTCAATCATGCCGGACACCGCCCGCACCATTCTCGTGGTCGAGGACGACGCCATTGTGCGCATGCTGATTGTCGACGTGCTCGAGGAGCTGGAATACACCGTCCTGGAGGCCGAAGACGCCACCACAGCCCTTGCCATCGTTACCGACAACGCTAATCACATTGATCTGCTGATGACAGATCAGGGGCTGCCGGACATGAAAGGCACTGCACTGGCCAAAAAGGTCATTGAGCTGCGCCCTGAACTGCCGGTACTGTTCGCCAGCGGCTACTCCGAAAACATCGACGTGCCGCCAGGCATGTACGCGATAGGCAAGCCGTTCTCGATCGACCAGTTGCGCGACAAGGTAAAAAGCATCCTTGTCTGATATCGATACTGCCGCTGCGCACCGCAGTGAAGCCCCCACAACCCGTTTGCTGATCATTGGCTACGTCTGGCCCGAGCCTGGTTCGTCGGCTGCCAGCGGTCACATGATGCAGCTGATTCAATGCTTTCTCGAACAGGACTGGCACATCACCTTTGCCAGCCCTGCCACCGAAGGCGAGCACCGGGCCGACCTGATCAGCCTAGGCATCCACGAAGTCCGTATTGCGCTCAACGACAGCAGCTTTGACGTATTCGTGAGCGAGCTGCAGCCGCACGTGGTGCTTTTCGACCAGTTCATGATTGAGGAGCAGTTTGGCTGGCGCGTCGAACAGCAGTGCCCTGACGCTCTGCGCATTCTGGAAACGTCGGACTTCCAGAGCCTGCGTCACGCCCGCCATCAGTTGGTCAAGAGCGCGCCGGATGATCTGCAGAGCGTTTTCGGCTGCTCGCAAAGCGCACTGTTTCGCGAGATAGCCGCCAGTGACCTGGCGCAACGCGAAGTCGCCTCGCTCTACCGCTGCGACCTCAACCTGATGACCTCGGACGTTGAAATAGCCCTGCTGACCGGCATGTTCAGCTTGCCCGCCGCGTTGCTGCACTGGTGCCCGTTGATGATCGACGGCGTGCCCGACAGCTTCCGGCCGTTCGCCGAGCGCGCGCACTTTCTCAGCATCGGTAATTTCCGTCACGCGCCCAACTGGGACGCCGTGCTGTGGATGAAAACCGCCATATGGCCGCTGATCAGGCAACAACTGCCGGCCGCGCAGTTGCACATTTACGGGGCTTACACGCCACCCAAGGCAACGGCCTTGCACAACGCAGCGCAGGGTTTTCACGTGAAAAACCGGGCTGAGGATGCCTTGCAGGTGATGGCCGGTGCGCGGGTCTGCCTCGCCCCCCTGCGCTTCGGTGCGGGCATCAAGGGCAAGTTGATGGACGCCATGGTGTGCGGCACCCCGTCAGTCACCACCCCGATTGGCGCGGAAGCCATGAGCGGAGATCTGGCCTGGCCCGGGCTGATTGCCGACAACCCGCAGCAGATCGCCGCAGCAGCGGTCAGGCTTTATCAGGACGAGAACCTCTGGCTGGAGGCGCAACACGCAGGCCAGGCGCTGCTGCAGTCGCGCTTTCAGCACCGGCAACATTGCGAGAGCCTGATGGCGCGTATCCAGACGTTGCGCGACGAACTGCCCGAACACCGGCTGGCGAACTTCACCGGCAGCATGCTTCGGCACCATCACCATAAGAGCACCAAGTACATGGCGCAGTGGATCGAAGCCAAGAATCGCAACCCGCTCAGTCAGCCAGACGCCTGAACGGGTTTACGCAACAGATAGGTGTCCATGATCCAGCCCTTGCGACTGCGTGCTTCGGTACGCAGTTGCTTGATCTGCTCGCAGACCTCATCGAGTCGGCCCGCCACTAGTAGTTCATCCGCAGTGCCCAGATACGCTCCCCAATAGATGTCCAGCCCCTGCCCGACGTAACGCTCGAACGTGCAGTGCGCATCCAGCATCACCACCACGTTGTGGTGGCTTTCAGGCGGATCGGCCGCCAGACGCCGACCGGTGGTGATCAGAATCGACTCGCCAATGCGATTGAGCGGTATCCGGTGCTGCGCCACCAGGCTTTGCACGCTGGTAATGCCCGGTATCACCTGATACGTGAAGGCCTGCGCACCGCGCGCCAACACCTGGTCCAGAATGCGCATTGTGCCGTCATACAGCGCCGGATCGCCCCAGACCAGAAACGCGCCGACCTGATCATCACCCAGCTCATCGGTCAGCAGCCGCTCGAACAATACCGCGCGCTGGTGATGCCAGTCCTCGACGCCTTGCGCGTAGGCGCCGGATTCGCCTTCGCGGCCTGCATGCCCGCGAACCGGGTCCTGAACCTGAACCAGCCGATAGCGATCGTGAGTGATGTAGCGCTGACAGAGCGCCTTGCGCAGACGCAGCAGCTCGTCATCGACATAGCCCTTGTCGATGATGAAAATAACCTCGGCGCGATTCAGGGCAGTGACAGCCTGTAAGGTAATCTGCTCCGGATCACCGGCGCCCATGCCGATCAGGAGGATCTGTTTCATTGGATAACCACTCCATTGTGGCAGTCATTTCAGGTGCCTGATCGTAGGCGATTTTGCCAACGACCGGGCATCGAAACAAAAAATCAGGCACATTAGCGCGCTGGCAACTGCTGAATAGAATGACGCCATGAGTAAAACAACAAAAATTACTGACCCTTCCTACGAGCTGATGGACGACCATAACGGCTTGTCGATCATTTATCGCGAGCATGGTTTTCCGTGCCCGCTGGTGCGCTGGCACTTCCACAAGGAATACGAGCTGCATCTGATTGTCGCCAGCTCCGGCAAGGTCTTCGTCGGTGACTACATCGGTAACTTCAACCCTGCCAGCCTGTTCCTGACCGGGCCTAACCTGCCGCATAACTGGATCAGCCAGGTTGACGAGGGTGAAGTCGTGGCGCGGCGCGACATGCTGGTCAATTTCACCGATGAACTGCTGGAAAGTGGCAATCAGGTGTTTGCCGAACTCAAGACCCTCACCCCACTGCTGGAACGCGCCCGCTACGGCATCGAATTTCGCTGCAAGCGCACAATTCGTCAGGCCATGAAGCAGATGCAGAAAATTGCCGACTCGCGCGGCATTACACGTCTGGGGCACTTTTTCATTCTTCTTGAGCTGTTGGCCGCCAGCGATGATTATCAGTTGCTGTCAGGCACCGCCGTCGCCCACACGGCCGATGAGCACAGCGTCGATCGTACCAACCGCGCAGTGGACTATATTTTTGCTCACTACAGCCGGGAGCTGCCGCTGGAAGAAGTTGCCGAGTACCTGGGCATGAAACCCACTTACTTTTCCAGGGTATTCAAGCAGGCCACGGGGCGCTGTTTCGTCGAGTTCGTCAATCGGTTGCGCATCAGCAAGTCCTGTGAACTGCTCGCCGACGGCGACAAAACGGTCACTGACGTGTGTTTCGAGTCCGGTTTCAACAATATTTCCAACTTCAATCGGCGTTTCCAGCAGCTCAAGGGCATGACCCCCTCGCACTATCGTCGTCTCGCCGTTCAGCGCCTGACCGAACAAAACCTGTACTGATTCGCCCTGCCGTTGCGCTCAGCGTCTACGCTTGCGTTGCGCCGAAGCCAGCCTATGGGCGATTCAGCGATGTTTACATTTCAGGCCGCAGTGCGAAAAAGTATCAGTCAGAGTGCTGCGCAGGATTTGTCTTTCGACCCGAACGCCGTTGTAATCAATGCACATCTTCCTCACCTCCGGAAGAGAAAAAAACAATAACCATCCTTCTGCAGCCTGTTGGGCGTAGAAGAGGAGTGATCAATGAAGACCTCAGCAAAGCTTCTGCTCGCCAGTTCCGTCCTCAGCACCTGTTTCGTGTTCAGTGGCAGCGCCACGGCCGGGACCGTGACCATCGCCACGGTCAACAACAGCGACATGATCCGCATGCAGCGCCTCTCCAAGACCTTCGAAGAAAAGCACCCTGACATCAAGCTCAACTGGGTTGTGCTCGAAGAAAACGTGCTGCGCCAGCGCTTGACTACCGATATCGCCACCAAAGGCGGTCAGTTCGATGTATTGACCATCGGCATGTACGAAGCCTCACTCTGGGGGCAGAAAGGCTGGCTGCAGGAAATGAAAGACCTGCCCGCCAGTTATGAGCTGGATGATGTATTCCCTTCAGTGCGCGATGGCCTGTCAGTGGACGGCAAGTTGTTCGCCCTGCCGTTCTACGCTGAAGCGTCTATCACTTACTACCGTACCGACCTGTTCAAGGCCGCTGGCCTGACCATGCCGGAACGCCCGACCTGGACCCAGATTGCCGAATTCGCCGGCAAACTGACCGACAAGTCCAAGGAACAGTACGGCATCTGCCTGCGCGGCAAGGCGGGTTGGGGCGAGAACATGGCGCTGATCACCACCCTGGCCAACGCCTACGGTGCACGCTGGTTCGACGAGCAGTGGAAACCACAGTTCGACCAGCCGGAATGGAAGAACGCGCTTAACTTCTACGTCAACACCATGAAGCAATCCGGCCCGCCGGGTGCTTCCAGCAATGGTTTCAACGAAAACCTGGCGCTGTTCAACAGTGGCAAGTGCGCCATCTGGGTCGACGCCAGCGTTGCCGGTTCGTTCGTGACCGACAAGAAGCAAAGCAAGGTTGCCGACAGCGTCGGCTTTACCTACGCCCCGCACGAAGTGACCGACAAGGGTTCTGCCTGGTTGTATTCGTGGTCGCTGGCGATCCCGACCAGTGCCAAGAACACCAAGGACGCTGCCGAATTCACCCAGTGGGCGACCTCCAAAGAGTACGCCAAACTGGTGGCCGACACCGACGGCGTGTCCAACGTACCGCCAGGCACCCGTGCCTCGACCTACAGCGATGCCTACAAACAGGCCGCGCCGTTTGCCAATATCACGCTGGAGTCGCTCAAGGCTGTGACGCCCAAGTCTCCGACGCTCAAGCCTGTGCCTTACGTCGGTATTCAGCTGGTTACCATCCCTGAATTCCAGGCCATCGGCACCAGTGTCGGCCAGCAGTTCTCGGCCGCGCTGATCGGCCAGTCCACGGTTGAAAAAGCCTTGGAAAATGCGCAGACCGCCACCGAGCGGGACATGAAACGAGCCGGTTACCCTAAAAAGTAAACGCTCTGCAACAGGGTGAAGGCCGCGGCTTTCACCCTGCCGCTCAACTGCGCAACAACCCTGGTGCAATCCGGTTCGGAGCTCCCCATGAATACCTCAGCCTCCCCTGAACGCTCGGACCTGTCCGGCGAACAGCCACCGCTCAAAAGTCGTCGATTCAAACCTGGCTGGTTTCTGGTCAGCCCCTCTGTGCTGCTTTTGCTGGTATGGATGATCGTACCGCTGGGCATGACCATTTATTTCTCGCTGATCCGCTACAACCTGCTGTCACCCGGCGAAAACGAATTCGTCGGGCTGGAAAACTTCCAGTATTTCGTGACCGACAGCGGCTTTCTTCCCGGTGCCGGCAATACCTTGTTGCTGGTCGGCAGTGTGCTGGCGATCAGTGTGATCCTCGGCGTACTGATTTCGGCGCTGCTCGAAGCCAGCGAGTTCTTCGGACGAGGCATCGTTCGCGTACTGCTGATCTCGCCCTTCTTCATCATGCCCACGGTCAGTGCGCTGATCTGGAAAAACCTGATTTTCCACCCGGTCTCCGGCGTGCTCGCGGCGGTATGGAAATTCTTCGGTGCGCAGCCCATCGACTGGTTTGCCCATTACCCGATGCTGTCGATCATCATCATTGTGTCCTGGCAGTGGCTGCCGTTCGCCATCCTGATTCTGATGACCGCGATGCAGTCGCTAGACCAGGAACAAAAGGAGGCAGCGCGTCTGGATGGAGCCGGCCCCATTGCGATCTTCTGGCACCTGACCCTGCCGCACCTGGCGCGGCCGATTGCCGTGGTGGTCATGATCGAAACGATCTTCCTGCTCTCGGTGTTCGCTGAAATCTTCACCACCACCAACGGTGGCCCTGGCTTTGCCTCGACCAACCTGGCCTACCTGATCTACATCCAGGCGCTGCTGCAGTTCGACGTCGGCATGGCCTCGGCGGGCGGGCTGATTGCCGTTGTCATCGCCAACATCGCGGCGATCATCCTGATCCGGATGATCGGCAAAAACCTCACCGACAAGTCATGAGGACCTTGCCATGATGACCCTTAAACAATCGCGTCGTTTACAAAGCCTGCTGCTCGGGACCCTGTCCTGGCTGATCGCCGCCCTGGTGTTCTTCCCGATCTTCTGGATGGTGCTGACCAGCTTCAAGACCGAGATCGACGCCTTCGCGACGCCGCCGCAGTTGTTCTTCACCCCGACCCTGGAAAACTACCTGCACATTCAGGAACGCAGCGATTACTTTCACTTTGCCTGGAACTCGGTGCTGATTTCCTTCAGCGCTACGGCGCTGGCCATGCTGATCGCCATCCCTGCGGCGTATTCCATGGCATTTTTCGAGACCAAACGCACCAAAAGCACGCTGCTGTGGATGCTCTCGACCAAAATGCTGCCGCCAGTGGGCGTGCTGATGCCGATCTACCTGCTGGCCAAGACCTTCGGCCTGCTGGATTCGCGATTGGCGCTGATCATCATCTACACGCTGATCAATCTGCCGATCGTGGTGTGGATGATCTACACCTACTTCAAGGACATTCCCGGCGAAATCCTCGAAGCCTCGCGCTTGGACGGCGCCAGCACCCGGCAGGAGATCTTTCGCGTGCTGATACCGATCTGCAAGGGTGGTCTGGCATCCACCGCGTTGCTGTCGCTGATTCTGTGCTGGAACGAAGCGTTCTGGTCGCTGAACCTTACCTCGTCTGCCGCTGCGCCCCTTACCGCGCTGATCGCGTCCTACTCCAGCCCCGAAGGGCTGTTCTGGGCCAAGCTCTCGGCGGTCTCGACCCTGGCGTGTGCGCCCATCCTGATTTTCGGCTGGATCAGTCAGAAACAACTGGTTCGCGGCCTGTCGTTCGGCGCTGTCAAATAGCCCCGGCCCCAAGAACAATAAGGAGTCCAACATGGCTAACCTGAGCATCCGCAATCTGCAAAAAGGCTTTGACGGTCACCAGATCATCAAAGGTATCGATCTGGACGTGAAAGACCGTGAGTTCGTGGTGTTCGTCGGGCCGTCGGGCTGTGGCAAGTCCACCCTGCTGCGGCTGATCGCCGGGCTCGAAGAAGTGACCTCGGGCACCATCGAACTCGATGGCCGCGACATCACCCAGGTCACTCCGGCCAAGCGTGACCTGGCGATGGTGTTCCAGACCTACGCGTTGTATCCGCACATGACAGTGGGCAAGAACCTGTCCTTTGCGCTGGACCTGGCCGGGGGCGACAAGGCCGAGATCAAGAGAAAGGTCGATGAAGCTGCGCGCATTCTGGAGCTCGGCCCGCTGCTGGAGCGCAAACCCAAGCAGTTGTCCGGCGGCCAGCGCCAGCGTGTGGCCATCGGCCGGGCCATCGTGCGCAACCCGAAAATCTTTCTGTTCGACGAACCGCTGTCCAACCTCGACGCCGCGCTGCGCGTGCAGACTCGTCTGGAGCTGTCGCGCCTGCACAAAGAGCTGCAGGCCACCATGATTTACGTGACTCACGATCAGGTCGAAGCCATGACCCTGGCCGACAAGGTGGTGGTGCTCAATGGCGGCAAGGTCGAACAGGTCGGTTCGCCGCTGGAGCTGTATCACCACCCGGCCAACCTGTTCGTCGCAGGTTTTCTGGGCACGCCGAAGATGGGCTTTCTCAAGGGCAAACTCAGCCGCGTCGACAGCGCCAGTTGCGAGGTCGAACTGGACGCCGGAACGCGCATCAGCCTGCCGGTCAACGGTGCGGGCCAGAGTGTCGGCGCGCCGGTCACGCTGGGCATTCGCCCGGAACACCTGAATCTCGCCCAGAACAACGACTGTCAGTTGCAGGTCATCGCTGATGTCAGCGAGCGTCTTGGCAGCGACACCTATTGCCACGTGCGTACCCGCTCGGGCGAGCCGCTGACCCTGCGTATTCGCGGTGACCTGGCCAGCCAGTACGGCGAGACGCTGAATCTGCACCTCGATAGCAGCCAATGCCATCTGTTCGACGCTCAAGGCCTGGTGATTGCCAAAGCCTTGCAGACTGCCGCCGCCTGAGTTCCGGAGAGCCTTTTCATGAAACTGAACAAGAACAATATTTCACGACTGGACGCAGACATCGCCCTGCCCGCCTACAGCGCCGACGACACCCGCCAGGGCATTGCCCATATCGGCGTCGGCGGTTTCCACCGGGCGCATCAGGCGTTTTACACCGATGCACTGATGAACAGCGGCGAAGGCTTTGAATGGAGTATCTGCGGCGTAGGCCTGCGTGCCGAAGACCGCGCCGTGCGCGATGCGCTGGCGCAACAGGATTATCTGTACACGCTCTATGAACTGGGCGACACGCCAGATACCGAAACCCGCATCATTGCCTCGATCAGCGGCATGCTGTTGGCCGAAGACAGCCCTCAGGCGCTGATCGACAAGCTGGCCAGCCCGGACATTCGCATCGTCTCGCTGACCATCACCGAAGGCGGCTATTGCATCGACGACAGCAACGGCCAGTTCATGGCCCACCTGCCGCAGATCCAGCACGACCTCGCCAACCCCAACCAGCCGAAGACGGTATTTGGCTTCCTCTGCGCGGCGCTGGCCCGCCGCCGCGCCGAAGGCACGCCCGCGTTCACCCTGATGTCCTGCGATAACCTGCCGCACAACGGCGCAGTGACCCGCAAGGCACTGCTGACGTTTGCGGCCTTGCGCGATGCCGATCTGCATGACTGGATCGCCGCCAACGTGAGCTTTCCCAACGCGATGGTCGACCGCATCACGCCGATGACCAGTGCGGCACATCGCTTGAAGCTGGCGGACGAAAAGCACATCGACGACGCCTGGCCGGTAGTCTGTGAGCCATTTGTACAGTGGGTGCTGGAAGACAAGTTCGTCAACGGCCGTCCGGCCTGGGAAAAGGTCGGCGTGCAGTTCACAGACGACGTGACGCCCTACGAGGAAATGAAGATCAAGCTGCTCAACGGCAGCCACTTGGCCCTGACCTACCTGGGCTTTCTCAAGGGTTATCGTTTCGTCCATGAAACCATGAACGACCCTTTGTTCGTGCGTTACATCCGTGCCTACATGGACAAAGATGTCACCCCGCAACTGGCGTCGGTGCCCGGCATCGATCTGGAAGGCTACAAGGACACGCTGATCGAGCGTTTTTCCAATCAGGCGATTGCCGACCAGTTGGCGCGGGTCTGCTCGGACGGCTCATCGAAATTCCCTAAATTCACGGTCCCAACCATCAATCGGCTGATCGTCGATCAGGGCAATTTCCAGCGCGCCTCGCTGGTGGTCGCTGCCTGGGCCCTTTATTTGAAGGGCGTTGACGAAAACGGTGTGATCTACACGATTCCCGACCCACGCGCCGAGTTCTGTCAGGGGCTGGTGGCTGACGATGCACTGATTGCCCAGCGCCTGTTGCAGGTGGAAGAAATATTCGGTCTGGCCATTCCTCAGTCGCCCGAATTTGTTGCGGCGTTCGAGCAGAACCTCGCTGATCTGCGCTCGCTGGGTGTAAGTGGCACACTGGAAAAAATTCTGGCCAACGGCCTCTGAGGGACGCCCCATGTTTCTTGGAATCGACTGTGGCACACAGGGCACCAAGGTGCTGGTGCTCAATGCCGAAAGCGGCAAGGTACTGGGCGAAGGTTCAGCACCCCATAGCCTGATCAGCGACCATAACGGCCGCCGTGAGCAGGACGTCCAGCAGTGGCTGGACGCACTGCAACAGGCGACCCGCGATGCCTTGGCGCAGGCGGGCGTGTCAGGGCAGCAGATTCAGGGCATCGGTGTTTCGGGCCAGCAACATGGCCTGGTGCTGCTTGATGCTCAAGGTGAATTGCTGCGCCCGGCCAAATTGTGGTGCGACACCGAGTCCGCCCCGGAAAACCAGCGTTTACTGGATTATCTGGGCGGCGCACAAGGTTCGCTGCAACGCCTCGGTCTGGTCATCGCGCCGGGCTACACCGTGTCCAAGCTATTATGGACCAAAGAGCAGCACCCACAGGTGTTCGAGCGTATCGACAAGGTGCTGCTGCCCCACGACTACCTGAATTACTGGCTGACCGGGCGCTGCTGCACCGAGTTCGGCGACGCGTCGGGCACCGGCTATTTCAACGTGCGCAACCGCGAGTGGGACCTGCCATTACTCGCCCATATCGACCCAAGCGGACGACTGGGCAAAGCGCTGCCTCAATTGCTTGAGGCCGACGCGCCAGTTGGCACGCTGCTTCCCGACATCGCCCTGCTGCTGGGCCTCAACCCGGACGCGCTGGTGTCCAGTGGCGGTGGCGACAACATGATGGGCGCGATTGGCACCGGTAACATTCAGCCAGGGCTGATCACCATGAGCCTCGGCTCGTCGGGCACGGTGTACGCTTACGGCGATGAGGTGCGGGTCAGCGAGCATGAGTCGGTCGCAACGTTTTGTTCGTCGTCCGGCGGCTGGCTGCCGTTGATCTGCACCATGAACCTGACTAATGCGACCACGGCCATCCGCGAGCTGTTCGCCCTGGACATCAAGGATTTCAATCAGGCCATCGCTCAGGCACCGATCGGCGCAGAAGGCGTGTTGGTGCTGCCGTTTTTCAATGGCGAACGCGTACCCGCCCTGCCCGACGCCACCGCCAGCATCGTCGGGCTGGACAGCACCAACCTGACCCAGGTCAACCTGTGCCGCGCCGTGGTCGAAGGCACCACGTTCGGCTTGCGCTACGGCCTGGACCTGCTGCGCGACAGCGGCATCAAGAGCGAGAAGATCCGGCTCATCGGTGGCGGTTCCAAAAGTGCGGTGTGGCGACAGATCGTGGCAGATATCATGAACACCCCGGTGATCTGCACCGTGCAGCCGGAAGCCGCCGCGCTGGGCGCGGCCATTCAGGCGGCCTGGTGCCGGTCGAAGGCTGACGGTACGCCCGAGGCGCTGCTACAGCTGTGCGAACGGTGCGTAAGCCTCGATCCAGACAGCGAGACCCACCCGGTTGCGCAGAACGTGGCAGCCTATCAGCAGGTCTATCAGCGTTATCAGGCGCAATTGCGCAAGGTTTGAACACAGTCTTTTCATGGAGTACTTATGTTTCTGGTTTGCGGCGAAGCACTGTTCGATATTTTCACCCGCGCTGACGACGGCGGTTCCCTGAACAGACTGGGGTTTGACGCCATTGCCGGCGGCTCCCCCTTCAATGTGGCCATCGGTTTGCGCCGGCTTGGCGTGGAGGCGGCATTTTTTGCCGGGCTGTCCACCGACTACCTGGGGCGCCGCCTGCGCGCCGTGCTGGAACAGGAAACGGTCAATGCCGAGCACCTGATCGAATTCGATGCGCCTACCACACTGGCGATGGTTGCGGTGGGCAGCGACGGTTCGCCTAGCTACAGCTTTCGTGGCGACGGCTGCGCAGATCGACAGTTACGACTGGCACACTTGCCGGAACTCGATGAGCGGGTACGCGGGATTCATGTGGGGTCGTTTTCGCTGGTGGTGCAGCCAATTGCCGACACGTTGCTGGCACTGGTCGCCCGTGAGAGCGCCAGGCGCCTGATCTCGCTGGACCCCAATGTGCGTCTGAACCCGGCACCGGACATCCAACGCTGGCGCACGCAGATTGCCGCGTTCGCCGAACATGCGCATCTGATCAAGGTCAGTGACGAAGACTTGCACCTGCTGTACCCGGACAGCGATCCACAGCAGATCGCCGAGGGCTGGCTTGGCAAGCGTACGCAACTGGTAATCGTCACCCGTGGCACTCAGGGCGCCAGCGTGTTTACCCGCCAGCACGGCACCTGGTCAGTGCCCGCCAAAACCGTGGTGACTGCCGATACAGTGGGTGCTGGAGACACGTTTCAGGCCGCACTGCTGACCTTTCTGAGCGAACGTCAGCTGGACACACCGCAAGGCCTGTCGACGCTCTCGCGAGAAACGCTGGATGAGATGCTCAATTTCGCCGTCGGCGCAGCCGCGCTGACCTGCACCAAAGTCGGCCCGGATCTGCCGTATCGGCATCAGTTGGGGTGAGAAGCGGCCCTTTTCGATTGCTTCAACTATCGTGCGGCGCTCCGCGTCGCATGCAGTTCTGGACGCTCTGCGTCCTCTTTGTGGCGCTCCGCGTCACACAGCGGTTCTGCAAGGTCAGTGATGTTTGTTTACGGCTCAAGGCACCTTTTCGCCCCTCTGCGCCCTGTCGCTTACGTCGCACTCTGCGTCGTCAGTGATATCGCGGTGAAGAAGCGCTTTTGTTTATGTGCAGTGAATACGGGGCAGGCATGACGTTGCGCGGCAGCTTGGTTGTGACGTAGAGCACCACGGATGCATGCCAATGCGGGCATTGGCACGATCCGTCAAAGACAGGCTTTGTTAGCAAGTGAAGAGGCCGTTACAGTCAACGAACAAACAACTGAACAGGTCACCTCGATCAGGCCACCATTCCGGCCTTGATACCCCTGATGCGCGTGTTGATGTCATCCGCCACATCGTTCTGTTTGTCCTTGAGCGCGTCCTGGACTTTCTGGTCGATTGCCAGTTGGTCCTGAGGTGCCATGGCGTCGTAGTCTTTCTGGCTGACGCCTGTCAGCTTCTCGCGCACTTTCTCTTCGGCTGTCTGCTTCAGAGAGTCCATGAATTTCTGTTCTGCCGAACCCGTCGATGCAACATCGTTGGCGCTGGTGGTGTTAGCCACTGAACCGATAACGCCGTTGTCGCGATCAGCCGTCTTTTCCGACAGTGACGTATCACCGGCAGACTTGAGGTTGATCATCATCCGTGCAAAGGATTCGTTGTAACCGCTGTTGTCCTGCTTGCTGTCCTGCGATGTCGAATTGCTGGTTTGCGCAACGACCGGTGCCGTGCCTGAATTCAGGCCAGCGGCGGCGACCGCGCTGAAAGCGTCCTGGGACACCTCATCGACGGTCTTGCGCCCAACCACAGCCCGGGAAACAAGCTGTTCAAGCGCACTCGTGCCAATAATCATCTTTCACCTCCTGATGAACATGCTGCGCAGGTTCAAAAGCAAGTCTGGTGCCAAGTACGCACTATGGCGCTAACCTGTTGATTCTTATGGTGACCCTAAAAATGCACGGTGGTTGATACCGTCAATAATCGGATAAGCCTTGCCCTGTGCGGCAAGTCTTCGCCGAAAAAACGTGTTCTTCAGCCTGCCGCACGACCCGCGCTGATCACCAGTTGCTCAATCGGCAAGGGCGCCGAGAAGTAGTAGCCCTGGGCCTGGGTCGCGCCAATCTCGCGCAGCAGCTCCAGCGTTTCGAGGTCTTCGACGCCTTCGGCAACCACGGTCAGGTCAAGTGACTCGGCCATCCGCACAATGGCGCGAACGATCGCCCGGCTGCGCACGCTGGAGGCCAGGCCGAAGATAAATGACTTGTCGATCTTCAAACCGCTGAAATGATACTGATGCACGTAGCTGAGGGAAGAGAACCCCGCGCCGAAATCGTCCAGCATCACCGACATACCTTGCTCGGCCAATTGTTTCATGGACAGGCGCGCCTGCTCCGGGTCAGCCACCAGCGCGCCTTCGGTAAGCTCCAGACACAGACGCCCGGGCGCGACATTGTGCTCGGCGAGCATGGCCAGCACTTCAGCGGCGAATGCCGGACGGGTGATGCTGTAACTGGAGCAGTTCACATGCACCGGCGGCCAATGGCCGTTTTCGGGTTGCGCGAGAATGGTGATGACCCGCTTGAGCATGTAAAGGTCCAGACGACCAATCAGACGAAGCCCCTCCAGCGCTGGCAAAAAACTTTCCGGCGCGATGATTCGCCCGTCGGGCATGCGCCAGCGAATCAGCGCCTCCAGCGCCAGCAGGTCACCGGTGTTGACACAGATCACTGGCTGAAAATAAGGGATCAGTTGATCGGTGCGTTTCAGAGCCGTGCGCAACGCGCCTTCCTGCTCGACCTGATCCGAAACCTCCCGGCGCAGCGCTTGATTGAACACTGCGAAGCTGTCACGGCCGCCATTCTTGACTCGGTACATGGCCGTATCGGCATCGCGCAGCAGGTCTGCCGGCTCTTGATGAAACTGGCTGTCGGCACCCACCACACCGATGCTGCACGAAGAAAAAATCGTATGGTCGTCAATCACGAACGGCTGCTCGAACGCCGTCAGTATTCGCTGGGCGATGCCCGTGCCGGTCTGCAACGGCGTATCGATGCTCAACACAGCAAATTCGTCGCCACCCAGGCGGGCCAGCAGGTCCTCTTCGCGCATGCAACTGCGCAATCGCTCGGCAGCCTGAATCAGCAGGATATCGCCGCAATGATGGCCGAGGCTGTCGTTGATCATCTTGAAGCGATCCAGATCGATGAACATGACAACCAGTTGCCGGCCGTTTCGGCAGAAGTCCTGCCATGCCTGTCGCAGACGATGTTGCAACTGACTGCGGTTGGGCAAACCGGTCAGCGAGTCGTGGGAGTTTTCGTGTTGCAGCCTGGCATTGGCCTGATCCAGCTCGCGGGTACGGTCGCGAACCCGCGCCTCGAGCAGTACGTTGGCGGTGTGAATCGCTTCGGCGGCGCTGCGACGGGACAACGCCGTGTCGATATGGCGTGACACAAAGGTCAGCAGTTCCTGATCGCGCAGGGTATAGCTGACATCCTTGGAATAACTCTGCACCACCAGTACGCCACGCACCTGCCCGCTGTCGAACAATGGAATGCCCAGCCAGGAAGACGATCGACCGGCGTCTCTCTGCACTTCGATTTCCCCGAGGCTCTCCAGCCTGCGGGCGTCGTCGTAATCGATCAGGCACGGCCGCCGCTGGCCGATCACGTATTCGGTAAAGCCACGTTGCCCGCGCCGTGATCGCGGTGGTGTGTGCTGGTGTTCGTCGATGTAGTAAGGAAAGGTCACTTCGCCGGTGGCGCCGTCGTATAGCGCGATGTAGAAGTTGAGCGCCACCAGCAGTTCACCAACAATCATGTGCAGGCTACGAAACAGTTCGTTCATGTCACCGGGCTGGCTGGACAGCGCAGCGATCTGGAACAGGGCGCTTTGCAAGTGCTCGGCGCGCTCGCGATCTTTCACTTCCTGGCGCAACGCGTCGTTGGCGGCCGACAGCTGTTGCGTGCGCAGCGCCACGATCTGCTCCAGGTCCGTGCGGCGCAACAGGCGGTCCAGCGCCATTGCCACATGCCGCGACACCACGGCAAACAAGGCGCGGTCCTGAGCGCTGTAGACCCGGGACACGTCGTAGACCTGCATCGCCACCATGCCGAACACTTCATCCGAGGCGTTCTTCAAGGGCGCCCCCATCCAGAACTCGGGGAGACGTCCCACCCAGAAAAAACGCCCGTCAACCTTGGCCTGCTCGATACAGGACGCATTGAGAAACATGGGCTGCCCGCTGCTCAGGACATAGCCGGTCAGCGAGATTCGATCGGTATTGATGAACTCGAACGCTTCGTGCGCCATCGCTTCGTCGTCGAACCGATCGATGTAATACGGGTAGGTGATCTTGCCGCTCTGCTGGTCGTAAAGCGCCACGTAAAAGTTCTCGGCATCGATCAGCGTACCTAATTGCTCATGAATGCCCCGTAAAAATGCGCCGCGATCAAGGGTCGAACTGGCCAGAAGGCTGATTTCATAGAGCACTCGCTGAGTGTTCTGCGCCCTGATCAATGCCGTCGTCTGCAGCAGTGAACCCAGGCTGGCAGCCAGCTCCACCAGCAGCGGATGATCTTTATCGGCGATGGGCGCCAGCAACCAGCCCAGCACGCCCTCGCCCTGGCCGGCGACTCGGCAATGAAGCTGCAAATGATTACAGAAGGTATCAAAGTCTTCAGCGGCGATGTGCGCGGGCCAGACGACCTTGTCGTCGCCCTGCCCCAGCAGGCATTTCAACTCACCGGCCGCGTAGGCCGCCCAGGCAATGTCTGGCATCTGCTGGTGTGCGGCGCTCATCAGTGCGGCGATGGAGCCATGACGGGCAAACGTATCGTGGCTGGCGGCTGGAGTGGAGCCAGCATCGGAGTTGGACGCGCAAGCGACGCTTGGACACAGGCCTGTAGCCAGATGTGAGACTGTCATGAAAACACCAGATACATGAGCCAACGGCGGTCATGTGAAAACCCCATGACCAAAAGTTACAAGTGTGTCGCGACATTGTTGCAAAGTTCATACCTTTTTGGCAGATCTCTTGACTCTCCAGCGGCATGTATAAGGTGCCTATGTGACGTGCGGCACTGTTCAATCGCACTATCGGGCCGTATTACCGGTCAGATTCAAGCATGTCGCGAGGTTCAAAGGGAAAATCAGCGAAGCTCTACTACGCTGACCTGCGATGTAAAACTCATCTATCCATCAAACAGGTGACACTCATGGTCAAGGCTTACAGCTATGCAGCACAATCTGCCCAGGACGTGCTCCAGCCGTATCAGTTCGAGCGCCGCACGCCAGGCGACGATGATGTGCAGATCGACATTCTCTACTGTGGCGTGTGCCACTCCGATCTGCATACTGCGCGCAATGAATGGCACAACACACTTTATCCTTCGGTCCCGGGTCACGAAATCGTCGGTCGGGTGACTGCGGTGGGCGCCAGCGTCAAGCAATTCAAGGTCGGCGACCTCGCCGGTGTCGGCTGCATGGTCGACAGCTGCCAGCAATGTGCCTCCTGTACAGAGGGCGACGAGCAGTATTGCGAGAGCGGTTTTACCGGTACTTACAACGGCCCGGTATTCGGCGGTGAAAATACCTTGGGCGGCTACTCAGACAAGATCGTGGTCAAGGAGAAATTCGTTCTGCGCATCTCCCATGACGATAATCTGGCCGCTGTCGCGCCACTGCTGTGCGCGGGCATCACCACGTACTCTCCACTGCGGCACTGGAAAGTCGGGCCGGGCACTAAAGTCGGCATCGTCGGGCTCGGCGGCCTGGGCCATATGGGCGTCAAGATTGCCCATGCAATGGGTGCTCATGTGGTGTTGTTCACCACCTCGCCTGACAAACGCGAAGACGGCTTGCGTCTGGGTGCAGACGAAGTGATCGTGTCCAGAGACCCTGCGCAGATGGCAACGCAGGTCAACAGCCTGGACTTCATTCTCAACACGGTCGCAGCGCCCCATGACCTGGATGCCTTTCTCTCGCTGCTCAAGCGCGATGGCACCATGACGCTGGTCGGTGCCCCGGCAGAACCGCACCCGTCGCCCGCCGTCTTCAACCTGATCTTCAAGCGCCGCAGCCTGGCCGGTTCGTTGATCGGTGGCATTCAGGAGACCCAGGAAATGCTGGATTTCTGCGCTGAGCACGGCATTGTTTCAGACATTGAAGTGATCGACATGCAATACATCAACGAGGCTTACGAGCGGATGCTCAAGGGCGACGTGAAATACCGTTTCGTCATTGATATGGCCAGCCTCAAGCAGGAAGTGTCTGCCGACTCGAACGCGGCGTAAGGTACCGCGCGGCTTATCGCAGGAGCAGGCCTGTCGCCAAGGATGGCAAGGCGTTCTGAGAACATGCCGTACGTCGCAATACGGGAACTGTTTTCTGGCAATGGCCCACTGACGTCCATACTCCTTGCAAGGAGATAGTACTGAGACAATCTCTCGCTTTCACGCTGCATTCAGCCCGTTTCAATGCGCTGCATGGCTGACCTCGTCAAATATGTGAACTTTTTATTACAAGCTAGTGACTATTGTTGACTGCCTTTGGGTCTCAAGTTCACAAAGTCCTTGCAGATACTGATGGCAACGGACGTTCGACAGGTGAACGAATTATGAAACAACGAGCGACAGTCATCTGCAAACGTGACGGCCAGGTGCTTTACGTACGCAAACCAAAATCCCGCTGGGCTTTGCCAGGTGGCAAGATTGAAGCCGGGGAAACGCCTTTCCAGGCTGCCGTGCGCGAGCTTTGCGAAGAAACCGGTCTGGAAAATCTCGACCTGTTGTACCTGGCGGTGTACGAGAAAGGCGAGGTCACGCATTACGTGTTCACCACTCAGGTTCCTGCCTACAGCGAGCCTTCGCCCCAGAACGAGATTTCTGCCTGCAAATGGCTTGCGCCCAAAAATCTTGGCGACCTTAAGGCCAGCAGCGCGACCAAGGCTATCGTCAAGTCGTATGGCCGCCAGGCTGAAGACGGTTTACTCAGCGCTAACTAGAACAGCCATGTTGTATGGGTAATCATGACGATCGGGTTGAACGGTATGGCCTGATGCTGTTCTGAAACAGCAGACGGTTCATTACTTTCACCCCCGTCTCAGGAGATCCCCATGACTCAGACCGCCCTGGTTGTAGGCGCAAGTGGCATTGTCGGCAGCGCAATCACGCAGTTGTTGCTGGAAAACGATTGGCAGGTTGCCGCCCTCTCCCGAAGCCCATCGACCCGGCCCGGCGTGATTCCCGTCGCGGCAGACCTTCAGGACCCCGCGTCCGTCACTGCTGCGCTGGCCGATCTGCGGCCCACCCACATTTTCATCACCACCTGGTCACGCCAGGCGACAGAAGCGGAGAATATCCGCGTCAACGCCGCAATGGTGCGCAATGTACTGGACGCTGTACGGCCTGCTGGCAGCGTGAAACACGTGGCGCTGGTCACCGGGCTCAAGCATTACCTCGGCCCGTTCGAGGCCTACGGCAAGGGCACCTTGCCGCAAACGCCTTTCCGGGAGTCGCAGCCGCGCCTGGATATCGAGAACTTCTATTATGCGCAAGAAGATGAAGTGTTCGCCGCAGCTGAAAAAGACCGGTTCACCTGGAGCGTGCATCGTCCGCACACCGTGACAGGCGTCGCCGTCGGCAACGCAATGAACATGGCAACCACCCTGGCCGTTTACGCATCGATCTGCAAAGCCACTGGCCGACCTTTCGTGTTTCCGGGCTCGCGCGTTCAGTGGGACAGCCTGACGGACATGACCGATGCGCGCCAGTTGGCCCATCAGCAGTTGTGGGCCGCGACGACCCCGGCAGCGGCCAATCAGGCATTCAACATCACCAACGGCGACGTGTTCCGCTGGAGCTGGATGTGGGGGCAGATCGCCGGGTACTTCGGCCTGGAACCGGCAGACTTCCCAAGCCAGCCTGCGCTGCTGGAAACTCAGATGGCAGATGATCAGACAGCCTGGACCCGCATCGCCCAGGAGCATCAACTCAAGGAAAGCGACATCAACCGGCTGATCTCACCGTGGCACACCGACGCCGACCTTGGCCGGCCGATCGAAGTGGTCACCGACATGTCGAAAAGCCGCAAGCTGGGCTTTACTGCATTTCAGGCAAGTGATGATGCGTTTTTCGAGGTGTTTGAAAAGCTGCGTCGTGATCGGCTGATTCCCTGAGGCTGCTTGCCCTCTTGTGCCAAGGCTCTGCGTTGGCACAAAAGCCGGGGGCGAAACAGGTACAACAAAAAAGGGTCAACCTCTCGGTTGACCCTTTTTTTACCGCCCAGCAGAGCGGATTTGTTTGGTAGGCGCGATTGGACTCGAACCAACGACCCCCACCATGTCAAGGTGGTGCTCTAACCAACTGAGCTACGTGCCTGCTGTGGGTCGGCATTCTACGGATATTCGAATACCTGTCAAATTCTTTTTTGCAGTAACTCTCTGAATACGTGAAATTTTTGCTCCCTGCGCACAGAGCAAAAACAAAAAAGGGCCAACCTCTCGGTTGACCCTTTTTTTACCGCCCAGCAGAGCGGATTTTGTTTGGTAGGCGCGATTGGACTCGAACCAACGACCCCCACCATGTCAAGGTGGTGCTCTAACCAACTGAGCTACTTGCCTGCTGTGGGTCGGCATTTTACGGATATTCAACTGCCTGTCAATGCGTTTTTATCCTAAGCCCATGAATTACAGCGTTTTTTGCAGGGGATCAGGCCAGAACTGTTTTTCTGTGTTGCTGGCAGCGGCCCGGTATCTCGGGTACGATCAGCGCCATCGTCAAGAATATTAAACGGAGTCTCAGGATGGCGAACACGCCCTACCCTCAATCCTATTACGCAGCTTCGGCCAATCCCGTACCGGAACGTCCCGCCTTGCAGGGCGAGGTCGAGACTGACGTGTGTGTCATCGGGGCTGGCTATACAGGCCTGTCCAGCGCGCTGTTTCTCCTGGAAAACGGTTTTCGGGTCACGGTGCTCGAAGCGGCGAAGGTCGGGTTTGGCGCATCGGGCCGTAACGGCGGGCAGATCGTCAACAGTTACAGCCGCGACATCGATGTGATCGAGCGCACCGTAGGGCCGCGTCAGGCGCAGTTGCTGGGGCAGATGGCATTTGAAGGTGCGGCCATCATTCGTGACCGGGTTTCCCGCTATGGCATTCAGTGCGACCTGAAGGACGGCGGTGTGTTTGCGGCGCTGACCAGCAAGCAACTGGCGCACCTGGAAGCCCAGCAACGGCTCTGGGAACGCTACGGCCATACCCACCTGGAATTGATGGACAAGCGCCGGATCAACGAAGTCGTGGCCTGCGATCAATACATCGGGGGGTTGCTGGACATGACCGGCGGCCATATTCACCCGCTCAATCTGGCGCTGGGCGAAGCGGCGGCGGTCGAAACCCTGGGCGGCACCATTTACGAGCAATCGGCGGCCATTCGTATCGAGCGTGGCGCCAACCCGGTTGTTCATACAGCGCAGGGCAAGGTCAGGGCCAGGTTCATTATCGTGGCAGGCAACGCCTATCTGGGTAACCTGGTACCGGAACTGGCGGCAAAATCGATGCCGTGCGGCACTCAGGTGATTACCACAGAACCGTTGAGCGATGAGCTGGCTAAAATACTCCTGCCGCAGGACTACTGCGTCGAGGACTGTAATTATCTGCTCGATTACTACCGCCTTAGCGCCGACAAGCGCCTGATATTCGGTGGCGGCGTGGTATATGGCGCACGAGATCCGGCCAACATCGAAGCCATTATTCGCCCGAAGATGCTCAAGGCATTCCCACAACTCAAGGACGTGAAGATCGACTACGCGTGGACCGGCAATTTCCTGCTGACCCTGTCTCGCCTGCCGCAGGTTGGCAGGCTTGGCGACAACATCTATTACTCGCAGGGTTGCAGCGGGCATGGTGTGACGTACACGCATCTGGCCGGCAAGGTGCTGGCCGAAGCCCTGCGCGGGCAGGCCGAACGTTTCGATGCGTTCGCCGATTTGCCCCATTACCCGTTCCCCGGCGGGCAGATGCTACGCACGCCGCTCACGGCACTGGGTGCCTGGTACTACAGCTTGCGTGACCGTTTGGGTTTCTAGACTCGATTCGGGTCGCAGGTACTAAAAACGGCACCTTCATGGGTGCCGTTTTCATTAACGCTGCGTTGATTTCATTTAACGCTTCGTTCCAGAGTCCTTTTCGCCTCGCCGGCCGCCTGCTCTTGCCCTGCTTTGGACAATGCGTCAGCTGCCTGCAGCCAACGCTGCTGATCGACCCCGGCAGGCAATTGCCGAGGCGACTGAACCAGCACCGCCCAACTGCCGGCGTCTTTCCAGGCAGACGTGAAGCTGCTGAAGCTCATCGAATGGCGACGGTCCATGCCCGCATTCAGCAAGACGGTTTCCTTTACCCGGTTGTAACCGATCAATACGCCATAACGCGGTCCTTTCCAGAGAACAGAACCCTGCGCAAACCGCAGCATCACCGGATACCCCGCCGATACCTGAGCCAGCAGATCCTGCAATTCGCCACCCAGCGGATAGACCATAAAGCCGTATTCCCGCGCGACGTTCTGCATGTTCTGCTCTAAACGGTCTTCGCCAGCCGGCAGTTGCAGCGGCTTGTCGAGCAGGCCGGGCGTGGTCTGCACGTGCTGGTTGGCCAGCATGCTTGCTAGCGCGCCCGGCCCGCTCTGATAGGCATTACCGCGAAAGAACGGCACCGAGGTCAGTTCGACCCGGTCCGGCAAGCGTTTGATCTGGGGCGTCACCATCGATGAACAGCCGGCAAGGCCGACGATAAGCGCCAAAACCAGCCACGGACGCCTGGCGCCGGTAGTAGCGGCAAAAAGAGAAACCGACAACATGTTCACTCACTTCAACTGATGCCGAGCAACCCGCGACCCGGCCTGAGTGCCGATCATAGAGCCGTCGGCGATCGGGGTATAGCGTTGTGCAGCAGTCCGCTGGTGTTCACAGCACAAATCGTTCATAGCCCGATGCCATTGGTCAACTAACCGAAACATGCTTCGTACTAGACTGTCAGTTATCAAGACCGCAAGAAAAGCAGGAATGGGGAGGCACTTATGAGCCTGGAACTGACAATAGTGATGCTGATCGCTTCGTGGCTGGCAGTTGCCAGCGCCATGTTATGGGGCGTCATGCGTGTTTCGCGTCGTTATCACCCACGCGGTGTCGAGCCGCCTGTACCACAGCGGCCGGTCGTGGCAAAACCTGTGAAGGCTCAGGCTGCCGTCATCAGTTGAAACCTGCCTGCCGATTGGCATGTGCCTGAACAAAACGTGGAATGCAAAACGGTCGATCCGGGTAGCCGGGTCGACCGTTTTTTCTTCAGTGAAACCGTTTATCAGTGAGTGGATGCCTGAGCAGCGGCAGCCTTTTTGCGTCTTGCCTTGCGCACCAGCATGTTCAGGCCTTCAATGGCTGCCGAGAATGTCATGGCAGCGTAGATGTAGCCTTTCGGTACGTGGGCACCAAAACCTTCGGCGATCAGCGTCATACCGATCATGATCAAAAAGCCCAGTGCCAGCATGACCACAGTCGGGTTGTCGTTGATGAACTTCGCCAGCGGGTTGGCGGCAACCAGCATCACGACCACAGCGGACACCACGGCGATGATCATGATAGGCAGGTGTTCGGTCATGCCGACGGCAGTAATGATACTGTCGATGGAGAACACCAGGTCCAGCATCAGGATCTGCACAATGGCCGCGCCCATGCTCAATGCCACAACCGAACCCAGGGCCTTCTCTTCATCGGTCTTGATGTCCATGCTGTGATGGATTTCAGTGGTTGCCTTCCAGACCAGGAACAGACCACCGGCGATCAGGATCATGTCTTTCCACGAGAACGCCTGGTTGAACACCTCGAACACAGGTTCTGTCAGCTGGACGATGTAAGCGACGGTACTGAGCAAGCCCAGGCGCATCACCAGAGCCATGCCGATACCCAGCTTGCGGGCCTTTTCGCGCTGATGTTCCGGAAGCTTGTTGGTGATGATCGAAATGAAAATCAGGTTGTCGATGCCCAGCACGACTTCCATCACCACCAGTGTCGCCAAGGCGATCCAGGCTGCGGGACTTGTCGCCAGTTCCAATAGGTATTCCATAGATCACTGCCCTGCCTGAGCCAATAGTTGTGGGTTAAATGTCTTTATCTGAATTTTTTTCGGTTTCAGCCGAGCTTTGTGGTGGCTCTTGTACCGAAAGTTCCTGTCTGGCCTCATCAAGCGCTTTGGTCGCGGCCTGATGCGTGTCATCAATCGCCTGTTTGGCAGTGTTGGCTGCGGTACCCAGCACCTGTTTAGTAGACGACTCTATCTGATCGCATCCTGCCATTACCAGCAGCGAACAGCTCAACAGCGCAGCGTAAATGGATTTATTCATGGGCTCCTCGATAAGACAGGGGCCAGACGGTGTGTCCAGTCCGGCGTTGAGGCGGATTCTAGATATTTTGAAACATAAGGAAAATTCGATTTTATGGGGCGTATACTTCGGTTTTAACGAATCGGCGATCAGTATGCTCAATTACCGACAACTGCACTATTTCTGGGTAGTGGCCAAGACCGGGAGCATTGTGCGCGCCTGCGAACAGCTGAACCTGACAGCGCAAACTGTCAGCGGGCAGATCAGCCTGCTGGAAGCGGCGCTGGGGGTCGATCTGTTCCAGCGCGTCGGGCGCCGGCTGGAAATGACCGAAGCCGGTCGCCTCGCCCTGCCCTACGCCGAACAAATGTTTCAGTTGGGCGATGAACTGGAAAGCCTGCTGCGTTCGCAACCTGACGAGCAGCAACTGCTGTTGCGCATCGGCGTTGCTGATGTGGTGCCCAAATCCATCGTTTACAGGCTGATTGCACCGACGATGGAGCTTGCTGAACCCATTCGCATCACCTGCCGCGAAGACAAACTCGAACGGCTGCTGGCTGACCTGGCCATCCAGCGTCTGGACCTGGTGATATCGGACAGCCCCATGCCGCCGCATCTGGACATCAAGGGCTACAGTCAAAAACTGGGGGAATGCGGGGTCACTTTTTTCGCGACCCGTGAAGTGGCCGAGCGCGTCGGCAGCGACTTTCCACAGTGCCTGCACGGTGCACCGCTGTTGATTCCGGGGCAGGAAACCGTGGTTCGAGGCAGACTGATGCGCTGGTTTGCCGAGCAGAAAATTCAGCCACGCATCATTGGCGAGTTCGATGACAGTGCGCTGATGAAGGCTTTCGGCAAATCCGGCAGCGGCATCTTTGTCGCGCCCAGCGTGATCGCCGACGAAGTACAGAGCCAGTACGGTGTTCAGGTGATTGGCCAGACCGACGCGGTGACGGAGTCTTTTTACGCCATCACCGTGGAGCGCAAGGTCAGGCACCCCGGCGTTGTCGCCATTGCCGAAAGTGCCCGAAATCAGCTGTTTACCGATGCAGGCTAGGCAGCGAGCGGGCCGGGATCACGTTTGATCAGCAAAAGCGCCAGCACAATGGCCAGAATAATGATGCCCGCAGCGGCGAAACCGACGTTGCCCAGCCCCAGATGATCAATGACCCTGCCACCGATGAACGCTCCGATGCCGATGCCCAGGTTCGCCCCGGCGATGTTCAGCGAGGCAGCGAACGCAGGCGCCTGGGGCGCGGCCTTGATCAGCCGCACGTGACTGACCAGAAACAGCGCCGCCTGGGTGATGCCCCATACCGCCAGCGCGAGTGGCAAGGCAAACGCCGAATGAATGCTCGGCACCACGGCCGTCATGCCGACCACCATGAAGGCGCAGAACACCAGACTGGCCATCAACGGATGCCGGTCGACCATGCGCCCGCCCAGCGAGTTGCCGAGCAAACCGACCGCACCAAAGCCCATCAGGCACCAGCCCACCAGATTGCCGTCGAACCCGGCCAGCCGCTCGAGCATGTCTGCCAGGTAGGTATAGGCCGTGAACATACCGCTGAACACCAGAACCGACAGCAGCACATGCCCCTGCATGATCGGACTGCGCAAAATGCCGAATTGCTTGAGGATTGAAACCGGGTTTTTCTTTGCGGCCGTCCGTGGCAGATACACCGCCAGCAACAGCGCCTTGGCAAACGCCAGCCCGGACAGCACGAAGAACGCACTGCGCCAGCCGAACGCATCCGAAATCAGGGTGCCAACGGGGATGCCGAACACCGTGGCGCAGACAATCCCGAAACCGATGCGGGCAATCGCCCGCCCGGCGAACTCCGGTCCGACGATGTCCACGGCGGTTTCGCTGGCCAGCGCCCAGAACACCGGCAGGCCTAACGCCGGAATCAAGCGCGCGACGCCCATCACCGCATTATCAGGGGCCAACGCAGCCAGCGCATTGGCCAGCCCGAACAGGATGAGGATGCTGATAAACAGACGCTTGCGCTCGAAGCGCGAAAAATACGCGGTCAGAAACGGGCCAAAGGCTGCGACGGTGAACGCAAACAGCGTCACCAGCAGCCCGGCCTGCGAAACCGAGACGTCCAGGTCGCGGGCAATGGCGGGTAAAAGACCGACGATAACGAACTCTGTGGTCAGCACGGTGAAACCGGCGGCCGACAACAGCAGTATGGGCAACAACATGAAAACTCCAGAACAACGATACAGGCTGCGATGACGGCGCAACCTGCGAGGGATTAAAGCGGGGGGCTAGCGCTTTTCACTATGCACAAATGCCAAAGAGCCCGAAAGACCGGGCTCGTATCCTGATCAACAAGTACGGTCTTTGTGGGAGCGAGCTTGCTCGCGAAGGCAATGGCCGAAATGCCCCATACTCATGGCCTGCACCAGCTCCTTCGCGAGAGTGCGGAGCGCCGCCCCGGTCGCTCCCACAAGACGGGTGGACTTTAGAACTTGCCCATGAAGTCACGTTTGCCGATTTCGACGCCGTTGTGGCGTAGCAGGTCGTAGGCCGTGGTGACATGGAAGAAGAACTGCGGCAAGGCATAGCTGAGCAGGTAAGCCTGACCGTTCAGGCGTTTTTCCTTTTCAGTACCAGGGCGCAGAACGATTTCGATGCTTTCCTTGCCATCGACTTGCTCGGGCGTGATGCTGCCGATGAACGCGAGCGTTTTGGCGAGCAATGCCTGCAATTCGGCGAAGGTGGTTTCCGTGTCGTCGTATTGCGGGATCTCGACGCCTGCCAGACGGGCCGAAGCACCCTTGGCGAAATCGACGGCAATCTGGACCTGACGAGTGAACGGCAGCATGTCCGGGAACAGGCGCGCCTGCAACAGAGCCGGCGGCTGGATTTTCTTCTCGGTCGCGTAGGCTTCGGCCTTGGTCAGAACGTCACTCAGCGCATTGAGCATTTGCTGGAAGACAGGAACGGAAGCGGCGTACAGGGAGATAGACATGACATATCCTGATGTGAGAAAGACGCGATTATAGACCCACCCGGCGCAGAACACCGTGACACTTTTCTGCAGCCGCGCAGATGAGTGCAGCGCACGCTGGCAATAATCCCTGCCAGACCCTACGCTGATCCACCGTCATTACTCAGAAAAGCGTCATGTCCATCGAATCGTCCGCCACCCCAACCACCCCGAATGCCGAAGCGTTGCAGCTCAACAGCACCGAAGTGCGCATTCTGGGCTGCCTGATCGAGAAACAGGCGACCAACCCGGAAACCTATCCCCTGACCCTCAATGCACTGGTCATCGCCTGCAACCAGAAGACCAGCCGCGACCCGGTCATGAACCTCACCCAGGGTCAGGTCGGCCAGAGCCTGCGCGCGCTGGAAGGCCGTGGCCTGACACGCCTGGTGATGGGCAGTCGCGCTGATCGCTGGGAACACAAGGTCGACAAGGGCCTGGAACTGGTGCCTGCGCAGGTGATACTGACCGGCCTGTTGCTGCTGCGTGGCCCGCAAACAGTCAGTGAACTGCTGACCCGCAGCAATCGCATGCACGATTTCGAGGACAGCGAGCAGGTCGTTCATCAACTGGAGCGCTTGATCGCCAGAGGCCTGGCAACGCTGGTGCCGCGTCAGTCCGGCCAGCGCGAAGACCGCTATATGCACCTGATCGGTGACCCTGAGGACCTGCAGGACCTTCTTGCCGCCCGCCAGCAAGCGCCGGAGCGCGGCAACGCGGCAAGCCCTGCTGCCACTCAGCGTCTGGATGAGCTGGAAGCGCGCATCGTAGCACTCGAAGAGCGGCTGGCCAGACTGGAATAAGCTGATGCCTGGCTCACCCCGAGACTAGCCGGCGCGGGCAAATGCCACCGCCTGCTGATACTGCTCATCGGTCGGGCGAATGCCGGTGTACAGCACGAACTGCTCAAGCGCCTGGATAGCGGCCACCTCATCGCCGCTCACGAGCCGCTTGCCCAGACGACGTGCAGCCTGAATCAACGGTGTATCGGCGGGCGTGGCGACCACATCGAAAATCGTGTCAGCGGCTTCGATTGCCTGCATATCAAACGCCAGCTCATCGCCCTGCGGGCCTTGCATACCCAGCGGCGTGACATTGACCAGCAACGGTGGGCGCGCGCTTCCCAGGTCAGCCTGCCAGCGAAAACCACACGCCTCTGCCAGGCGCTGCCCGGCCTGCTGGTTACGCGCCACGATCAACCCGTCGGTGAAACCTGCATCGCGCAGGGCAAACGCCACCGCTTTGGCCATTCCGCCGCTGCCGCGCAGGGCAAATGCGCTGTGTGGCACGGCATGGCTTTCCATCAGTTGCGCCACGGCAATGTAGTCCGTGTTGAACGCCTTCAAGTGCCCGTCGGTATTGACGATGGTATTGATCGACTGGATCGCGGCCGCTGATACGTCCAGCTCGTCGACCAGCTCGATGCAGGCTTCCTTGAACGGCATCGACACCGCGCTGCCGCGTATTCCCAGTGAGCGTATACCGGCAACAGCTGCCGTCAGGTCATTGGGCGAAAATGTCTTGTAATAGAAGTTGAGGTCCAACTGCTGAAAAAGGTGATTATGAAAACGTACGCCGAAGTTTCCGGGACGTGCGGCCATCGACATACACAGCTGCGTATCCCTGTTGGCGATAACGGGCATGTAAATTCCTCCAGACGGTAATGGCTTGAATCTTCCACAGAAGCGTAAGCTACGCATTGCAAGCGCCCTGTTGAGCACCTTACATAAAATTTACTCAGCACTTTCGCAGATTCTTACAATTTCGATGTCATAGTGTTATCCCGTGGCAGTGCTTGAGAGTGATGCAGGCGCGCGACAACGGGTTGAGAGCGAGGAACAGTCATGATTCGTCAAATCCCCAAGATCGCCTTGTTTGTAGGTGCCCTGGCCCTTGCTGGCCAGGCGAATGCTGACCGTGGCTGGGGTGGCCCTGCCGTGGTAGGTGCTATCGTAGGCGCTGCCGTTGTCGGGGCGGCGGTATCTTCAGGCCGCGACAGGACGGTGTACGTCGAGCGCGAGCCGGTTTATGTACAGCAGCAGCCGGTCTACTACGCGCCGCCGCCTGTCTACTATCAGCCGGCCCCGGTTTATCAGGTGGTCGAGCGCTACCCGCCACCGCCACCGCCAGGCTACTACCATCGCTATGGCCCGCCTCCAGGCCCCGGCTATTACTACGGCCCGCCACGCGGTCGCTGGTAACGGAACAAAAAACCCGCCCCTTCAGGCGGGTTTTTTTATGGCTGTGCGCACACCATTGCCTGCGCATGCAAGGCAGGCAACCGCTGTTGTTATCAATGACGACTATTGAGAGCGTCGATTTCTGCCTGGCCTCATTGCCCCTTACAGTAGCGGCATGATTGAGGAGGCAGTTATGACCAAGGTACACATCATGTCCGTCGTCGGTAGCGCAGTTCCCGCCACGCTCAGAGCACGGGGCCTGTTGGCCTGCTGGTACCTGATTCAGGATGGCGAGCCGGTCAGCGGCCCGCTGGCATCGTTGCCGGTTGCCGAGGCGCTGTCCAGGCAGATGCAGCCGCACACCCTCAACAGCTGAATGTTCCCGAACTTCGTGCGTTGCTCCGCACATCCCCTTGCCCGCCTCTGTTGATGCGGGTTTTTTTTGCGCTGTGATTTGCTGTTCTGTGCGATATCGCGTTCAGCCACGCTCAGCCATGGCCGCATTGACCTGACACCGGTGGGTCAGTTTCTGCAAGCGCTTTTCCAGGGCCATGAACACCACGCGGTCAGTGCGGCCGCTGTCGAGTTCATCAATCAGGTCATTGGCCACCTGGCGCAGCTCGTGAGCGAGCACCACGCGGTCATCGTTCAGGTCCTGTTTATGGGACTCGAACAGACGGTGCAGATAGTCCTGCAAGGTATATTTCAGACTGTGTCGGTCACTGGCGCGCAGATGAGTCAGGTTCAGGCTGATGCGCCCTTGCAGCTCGCTCAGTTCACCACACAGGTATTGCATGCGCCGGGCGTAGCCCACTTCGCGGTCCTGCAGTTGCTTGCGCGCAACGGCGGCTTCCTGCTTGCGCTGAATGGCTGGCACGGCAACGGCGGCCATCAACCCGACGATCAGACCAATTGCCTGCATCCAGCCCGCCCAGTCAGACGGCCGGGACGTAAAGCCGACGCCCAGCAACAGCACGACAATCAGAGAAGCGACGATCACCAGTACCACGTAATCCTTGCTGACAAACCCCTTGAGCATTGCATGACTCCTTGAATCGGTGACCAGAATGGCAGGAATGCTAATCGGTGCGAGCGTCTCACACCACGACTATTCAATTTCCGGGCGGTTTTAGCCTCAGTGAAAGCAGAAAGCTACTTAACCGCAACTTAACGAAATCCATATTCCCGCACTTATTGACGAAACGCCCTACAGCGCCCATCGACACGCATCAAAGTCTGCTCATAAAATGCAGCGTTTTGACGCGATCCATTCCATTACCACACTTTATCGAGTGAGCCTTGCTCTTGAAAATTCGTCTGTCTCTTCTGGGCCTATTATGTGTACTTACCGGCCCGGCGTTTTCCACCACCGCTCTGGCAAACGAATCCGCTGTTCTGAATCGTGATCCTTCCAACCTGCACCTGGCCTCGGGCAGCGCAATGGTCGTCGACTTGCAGACCGACAAGGTCCTGTATTCCAGCAACCCTGACGTGATTGTGCCGATTGCCTCGGTCACCAAGTTAATGACCGCGATGATTGTCCTTGATGCCAAACAATCGATGGACGAAGTCATTCCCGTCAATATTTCCCAGACGCCGGAAATGAAAGGCGTCTTTTCACGCGTCAAACTCGGCAGCGAAATGAACCGCCGGGACATGCTGCTGATCACCCTGATGTCGTCGGAAAACCGCGCGGCGGCCAGCCTGGCGCACAGTTACCCCGGTGGTTATCCGGCGTTCATTCTGGCCATGAACGCCAAGGCCAAGGCATTGGGCATGAAACACACCGCTTATGTCGAACCTACCGGCCTGTCGGTCTACAACGTGTCGACCGCGCGCGACCTCACCAAGCTGGTGATGGCGGCCCGCAAATACCCGCTGCTCAGCGAACTGAGCACCACCGAACAGAAAACCGTCACGTTTCGTAAACCGACCTACATCCTGGGTTTCAGCAACACTGACCACCTGGTGCGCAAGGAAAACTGGGACATCAAACTGACCAAGACCGGCTTTACCAATCAGGCGGGTCATTGCCTGGTGTTGCTGACGAGCATGGCCAACCGTCCGGTATCTGTGGTGATTCTCGACGCCTTCGGCAAATACACCCACTTCGCCGATGCCAGCCGCATACGCAAGTGGATGGAAACCGGCCAGAGCGGCCCAGCGCCGGAAGTCGCGCTGCAGTACAAGAAAGAGAAGAATCTGGTCATGAAGCAGACCGGCATTCAGGCCAGGGACTGATCAGTCCTGACGCGGTAACGAAAAACGGTCGCGATGCTTGCACATCGCGACCGTTTTGTTTTAACCGAACCGCACTCAGCTGTATTGAGTGACCAGTTTGGTGTTCAGGTAGGCCTCGATGGCCTCGGTGCCGCCTTCGGAACCGTAGCCGGAATCCTTGATCCCGCCGAACGGCACTTCCGGCAAGCCGATGCCCTGGTGGTTGATCGACAGCATGCCCGCTTCGATGTAGGTGCTCAGCGCCTGAGCGGTCTTCATCGAGGTCGTGAAGGCGTAGGACGCCAGCCCGAACGGCACCCGGTTGGACTCGGCAATGGCTTCTTCCACGGTGTCGAACGGCACCAGTAGCGCAACCGGCCCGAACGGTTCTTCGTTCATGATGCGCATGGCTGGCGTCAGGCCACTGAGTACGGTCGGCTCGAAGAAGTAGCCCTGTCCCTCGACAGCCTTGCCACCTGCAGAAACGGTCGCGCCAGCACTGACTGCGTCTTCAATCAGATCAACCAGCGCCGGGATACGTCGATCATTGGCCACCGGGCCCATGGTCGTACCCGACTCCAGACCGTTGCCCACCTTGATTTCACGGGTCAGGCCGACGAATTTCTCGGTAAACGCCTGCAACACCTTGCGCTGCACCAGAATACGCGTCGGCGACACGCAGACCTGCCCGGCGTTGCGGAACTTGGCGGTGGCCAGCACGCGAGCCGCCAGGTCAATGTCGGCGTCGTCGAACACCAGTGCTGGCGCATGCCCGCCCAGCTCCATGGTGGCGCGCTTCATGTGCTTGCCGGCCAATGCCGCGAGTTGTTTGCCGACCGGCGTAGAACCGGTAAAAGTCACTTTGCGAATAACCGGGTGCGCAATCAGGTAGCCGGAAATTTCCGCCGGATCGCCATACACCAAACCAATGACGCCTGCCGGAACGCCCGCATCGGCAAACGCCCGAATCAGCTCGGCAGGTGACCCCGGAGTTTCTTCCGGGGCTTTGACGATGATCGAGCAACCGGCTGCCAGCGCCGAAGACAGCTTGCGCACCACCTGATTGATCGGGAAGTTCCATGGTGTGAACGCAGCAACCGGGCCGACGGGCTCCTTGATAACCTTCTGCTCGATGGACACGCCACGCGACGGCACGATACGGCCATAGCTGCGACGGCCCTCTTCAGCCAGCCAGTCGATGACGTCAGCAGCCGACAGGGTTTCCATGCGCGCCTCAGCCAGCGGCTTGCCTTGTTCCTGAGTCATGATTCTGGCGATGCTGTCCGCCCGCTCACGAACCAGATCGGCGGCTTTCTGCATCAGCTTGTAACGGTCATACGCCGAGGTCGCGCGCCAGGTGGCAAAGCCACGCTCCGCTGCTGCGAGTGCTTCATCAAGATCGGCGATACCGGCATGCGCCACGCTGCCCAGCGACTGGCCGGTAGCAGGGTCTATAACAGGAATGGAGCGACCATCGCGGCTCGCGCGCCATTGGCCATCGATATAAAGCTGTACGTCTGGATACATGAAAATCTCCATAGGTAGTGGAACGAAAACGAATTAGCCGACTGGTCAGGCCTTTTGTTCATGGCCCGACAGCGGCTCTGCGTGTTCTGGATCAAGAAAGCTATAGGGGATGTGGTGATGGTAGTCGAGGTATTGATAATGAACTGCCAGATATCGTTGCAGTGAAATCACAGGGCTGTAAATGCCCACAGACAATTCAGCACAACGGCGCAAGCAAATGTATCCGGGCTGCCTCCACTTCAAAAGTGGACGGACAAATCTTGAAAAGCTTATCAATGGGTGCCTGAACGCGGGAGTCATGAATGGACACCCGCGTGGCTTGAAATGTCCTGCTGTCCGTCACCCGTTCAGGTTATCGACAGCTTTGTCGGTCAGGTGCACCCTGCCCTGTGCAGTTAAAAACGGTCCGCGTTGCGCGGGCCGTTCGACACAGGCATCAAGCGGGTAAATTGCCCTGCCCACTCTCGATGATTTTCGCGAAGTTCAGTACGTCCGCCGGGTAGCTGCTGCCACCCACGCCTCCCGTGTCGCTGAGGTCGGCTTTATTGACCTTGTCGGGCCCGGAGTTGTATGCGCGAAGTGCTGCCCCCATGTCGCCGAACTCCTTGTTCTGGTCTCGCAGGTAGAGCGCGCCCGCCATGATGTTGGTGTGCGAATCGTTGACGTCGTTGCCCAGCAACCCCGGGTTTTGCTGCTGCAATGACTTGAACGTGTCTGCGTTGACCTGCATCAGGCCCGCATCGGCCTTGCCGTTGACGTTGGTGGTGGCCGCATTCAACTGACCGCGCGACTCAGCCCATATCTGCCCGGCGATCACGCTGGGCGGCACGCCGGTGGCTTTGGCGGCGTCCATAATGTCGCCTCGATACTGCTCAAGCTGTTGAGGCAAATGCAGCCCACCGCTACCCGTGAGTGAAGTATCCGAGGGCACACCATCGGCCGCGCTCGTTGTTGGCGTGCTGCCCGCGTCGCCTAAACCGCCGTTACCGACACCGGACGTTTCGTCGCCACCGTCACTGCCTGCGAGACTGCTTCCAGTACCGCCGCTCCCGACGCTGTTGCCACTGCCGACGCCTGGCGTTGACGAATCAGTCTGAGGGTTACTGGAAGCATTGTTGTTTTGCATCAGCATCTGCATCAATTGTTTCAGCAGGCTCATGATTTGCTCGACCAGGCCGGACGCCGTATTACCTGACGCAGCGTTCACACCGCTGGTTGAGGAGTCCGTGCTGTTGGGCGGAGCGAAATTGACCTGCGTCTGCCCTTGATTGCCGAACAACAACGTACTCGGGTCGATAGTCGAATTGTCTCCGCTGCCCAGCCCGTTATGCCCGCCACTCTTTGCGCTCAACGACGAAAAATCGATCGGTAGGGAGTTTGAGTTACGAATAGGTGAAACACCCATGGTCATAGCCAGTTACCTCACTCAAGTGATGGATCAATACCTCCTGGAATGTGCCGTGGCGCGACAGAGGCATAATCGAAATAAAGACAAACACAACTGAGTGGTTCACTGAGTGACTCGGTTCCCCGGAGAATGGACCTGCTGCTGACAGGGACAAAAAAACGATGCCTGTTCAGGCACCGTTTCAACCGCAGACGTTTTCGCTGCTACAGAATAGGCTTGCCGCCCGTCACGCCATAGCGCGAACCAGAGATGTAGCTGGCTTCGTCAGAGGCCAGCAGCACATAAATCGGCGAAACCTCGACCGGCTGGCCGGGGCGACCCAAGGGTGTCTCGCTGCCGAAGGTTTTCACGTCTTCATCGGTCATGGTCGCAGGGATCAGCGGCGTCCAGATCGGGCCGGGAGCCACGCTGTTGACGCGGATGCCCTTCTCGCCGAGCAATTGCGCCAGGCCGCCGGTGAAGTTGGCAATTGCACCTTTGGTGGCGGCATAGGCCAGCAATGTCGGCTTGGGCATGTCGGAATTGACCGAGCTGGTGTTAATGATCGAACCGCCGCGCGGCATGTGCGGGACTGCGGCCTTGCAGATGCGAAACATCGCAGTGATGTTGATATCGAACGTCTTGACCCATTCTTCGTCGGAGATGTCTTCCAACGCCTCATGGGTCATCTGGAATGCAGCGTTGTTGACCAGCACGTCAATGTGGCCGAACTCGGCGACAGTCTTGCTGACGATGTCTTCGCACTGCTGTTTGTGCGCCAGGTCACCGGGCAGCAGCAGGCATCTCATGCCCGCCTCTTCAACCCAGCGCTTGGTTTCCTGAGCGTCTTCGTGCTCGTTCAGGTACGAGATCGCAACCTGCGCGCCTTCGCGGGCAAAGGCAATCGCGACAGCGCGGCCGATGCCGCTGTCAGCGCCGGTGATCAGCGCGATCTTGCCTTGCAGACGTCCTGAGCCTTTGTAGCTTTTTTCTCCGCAATCCGGGTACGGATCCATCCGGCCTTGCTCGCCAGGTACATTCTGGGGCTGACTGGCAAACGGCGGTTTGGGATAGTCTTCATTCATGTGGGTATCTCCTCGAAAAGGGTTTTCGGTCGGTCAGCGAGCCCTGTCGGTGGCGTTACCAGCACGACAGGGCTCACCAGAGGCGCGCGGTCGATCAGCCGTTTGGCTTGAGCACGACCTTGGTCCAGCCATCGTCACGAGCATCGAAGTGCTGGTAGGCAGCCGGGCCTTCTTCTAGCTTCAGGCGATGGGAAATGATCTGCGAAGGCTTGGCGCGATCATGGTGGATCAGCTCGGCCAGGCGACGGTTGTAGGCCTTGACGTTGGCCTGACCGGTACGGATCTGCTGGCCCTTGAACCAGAACGAGCCGAAGTCGAAGGCCATCTTGCCTTCCTTCGCCAGGTCGCTGTGAGCGCCCGGATCCTGCGGTACAAAGACGCCCACGACGCCGATCCCGCCAGTGGCCTTGGTCGAGGCCACGAGGTTGTTCATGGTGACGTGGTTGGCTTCATGACCGTGCCGGTCGCAGCACTGATAACCGACGCATTCGCAGCCGCGGTCGGTACCTCGGCCGTCGGTGAGATTGAGAATCTGGTCAACCGCGCCCTGCTCCAGCGAGTTGATCGGAGTGGCGCCCATCTTCGCTGCAAGCGCGAGGCGATCCGGGTGGTTGTCCACGACAAATACCTGCGACGCGCCTTTGATCATTGCCGAGTGGGCGGCCATTAGCCCGACCGGGCCTGCGCCATAGATGGCGACGCTTTCGCCGGGCAACAGGCCCGCCAGCTCGGTGGCGTGCCAGCCGGTAGGGAAAATATCCGAGAGCATGACGTAATCGTCTTCACGCTCGGCGGCGTCTTCGGGCAACAGCAGGCAGTTGAAATCGGCGTAAGGCACGCGCAGCAGTTCGGCCTGGCCGCCTTCGTGGCTGCCCATTTCAGCGAAACCGTAGGCAGCACCTGCGCTGCCGGGGTTGGCGGTCAGGCAGTAACCGGTCAGGCCTTTTTCGCAGTTTTCGCAGAACCCGCAGCCAATATTGAATGGCAGGCAAACCCGGTCGCCAACCTTGACACGGTCCACGCCTGCGCCGACCTCGATAACTTCGCCCATGTTTTCATGACCGAAAATACGTCCGGTCTCGAATGACGTGCGACCTTCGTACATGTGCAGATCCGAGCCGCAGATATTGGTGGTCGTCACTCTGACAAGAGCATCTGTCGGCTTCTCTATCTTCGCATCCGGCACGTTTTTGACACTGACGTCGCGCGGACCGTTATAGACGATGGCTTTCATGTAGGGCTCTCCTGACGTGTAAATTTGCGAAGTGAAAAATTCAGTGAAGCTTTTTATGACTCACTGAATGTCTGTCAAAACGAGAGCAGCCCTGTTCAAAGCGATTGCCCCTAGACCTGACGAGTGGTCGTCGGCGCAGTCAGTGCAATGTCGTCATTGCCTTATGTTTTGCGACGGCGCAGCCAGGCGAAGAGGCGCGGCAAGACCTGCAAATAAAGCGCTTGCATGCCCAATCTTATGGTATACCATCATACGAAATACAACAGTGATCGATCCGGGAGTCGTCATGAGTTTTGAAATTCGCAAGATCGTCAATTACACCGAAGAAACCTTCATCGAAGGCGGCAAGGCCACCGACAAACCGGTCACCATGACTGGCCTGGCGGTGGTGATCAAGAACCCGTGGCTGGGTCGCGGGTTTGTCGAAGACCTGAAACCGGAGATCCGCGCCAACTGTTCGGACCTCGGTGAATTGATGGTCAAGCGCCTTACCGATGCCATCGGCGGCGCAGACAACATTGAGGCCTATGGCAAGGCTGCAGTGGTCGGTGCGGACGGCGAGATCGAACACGCTTCGGCGGTGATTCACACCCTGCGCTTCGGCAATCATTACCGTGAAGCGGTGAAGGCCAAGAGTTACCTGAGCTTTACCAACAAACGCGGCGGTCCGGGCACGTCCATTCAGGTGCCGATGATGCACAAGGACGATGAAGGCCTGCGCTCGCACTACATCACCCTGGAAATGCACATCGAAGATTCGCCACGCGCCGACGAAATCATCATCGTCCTGGGCGCTGCCAACGGCGGACGTCTGCACCCGCGCATCGGCAATCGCTATATCGATCTGGAAGAACTGGCCGCTGAAAAGGCTCAGTAACCCACCCCTCTCAACGTCTGCGCAGGAGCGATCCATGATTCAGCTCACCGCTGAGCGCACCCCGGCAGGTACCAGCTACCTGGCTACCGGCCAAGGCCATCCCGTGGTGTTGATTCACGGGGTGGGCCTGAACAAAGAGATGTGGGGCGGCCAGATCGTCGGGCTGGCCCCGCGTTATAGGGTTATTGCCTACGACATGCTGGGCCACGGCGCCAGCCCGCGGCCTGATCCGGACACCGGCCTGCCGGGCTACGCCGAGCAATTGCGCGAACTGCTGGCACACCTTGGCGTGCCGCAGGCATCGGTTGTCGGCTTCTCGATGGGCGGGCTTGTGGCGCGGGCGTTCGCGCTGCAATTCCCTCAGCTTTTGTCGGGGCTGGTCATCCTCAATAGCGTGTTCAATCGCAGCCCGGAACAGCGGGCGGGCGTCATTGCACGCACCAGCCAGGCAGCCGAGCATGGCCCGGACGCCAACGCAGGCGAGGCGCTGTCGCGCTGGTTCAGCCACGAATACCAGGCGGCCAACCCGGCACAGATCGCCGCCATCAGGCAGAATCTGGCGAGCAATGATCCGCAGGGCTATCTGACCACCTACAAGCTGTTTGCCACACAAGACATGTACCGTGCAGAGGATTTGGGCGATATTCGCGCGCCGACGCTGATCGCCACTGGTGAACTCGACCCTGGCTCCACGCCGGGAATGGCTCGCGAGCTGGCCATGCGTATTAGCGGTGCAGACGTCGCGATATTGCCCGATCAACGTCATATGATGCCGGTTGAGTCGCCACGTCTGGTCAACCAGGTGTTACTCGGGTTCTTTGAAAAAATCGGCCTCGCCAACCCGGCATCCGCCGACAGTTCGATAAAGGGGAGCGTTGCATGAGCCTTACCCGCTTTCAGATGTGCATCGACGGCCAGTGGGTCGATGCGCTGTCCGGCAACACCTTCGACAGCCTCAACCCGGCACTGGCCGAACCCTGGGCGCAGTTGCCCGACGCGGGTGAGGCGGATGTCGAGCGCGCCGTGCAGGCGGCGCAAAAAGCGTTTGAAAGCCAGGAGTGGCGAGGCCTGACTGCCACCGCACGCGGCAAGTTGCTGCGCAGGCTGGGTGATCTGATCGCCGAGAACAAGGAACACCTGGCGCAACTGGAAAGCCGCGACAACGGCAAACTGATTCGCGAAACCCGTGGCCAGGTCAGTTACCTGCCAGAGTTCTTTCATTACACCGCCGGGCTGGCTGACAAACTCGAAGGCGGCACCCTGCCCCTCGACAAGCCGGACCTGTTTGCCTACACGGTGCACGAGCCGATGGGCGTGGTTGCCGGGATCATCCCCTGGAACAGCCCGCTGTACCTGACCGCCATCAAGCTGGCACCCGCACTGGCTGCCGGCAATACCATCGTCCTCAAGCCTTCGGAACACGCGTCGGCCACCGTGCTGGAACTGGCGCGACTGGCGCTTGAAGCCGGCATTGCGCCCGGTGTGGTCAACGTCATCACCGGCTACGGACCGACCACCGGCGCAGCCCTGACCCGCCACCCGCTGGTGCGCAAGATTGCCTTCACCGGCGGCGCAGCCACGGCGCGTCATGTGGTGCGCAGCAGCGCCGAAAACTTCGCCAAACTGTCGCTGGAACTGGGCGGCAAATCACCCAATATCATTTTCGCCGACGCCGACCTGGACAGCGCCATCAATGGCGCGGTCGCTGGCATTTATGCGGCGTCCGGGCAAAGCTGCGTGTCCGGCTCCAGGCTGCTGGTGCAGGACGAGATCTACGATGAATTCGTCGAGCGTCTGGCTGAACGCGCCAGCCGTATCCGCATCGGTAACCCGCAGGATGAAAGCACCGAAATGGGCCCGATGGCCACTGCCCAGCAGTTGGCGGTGGTAGAAAGCCTGGTAGCCGACGCGCTGGCCGAAGGCGCACGCCTGCGGCTGGGCGGCAAACGGCCCGAGCTGGACAGCAAAGGCTGGTTTTATGAGCCGACGCTGTTCGAGTGCGACCACAACTCGATGAAGATCATGCAGGAAGAAGTGTTCGGCCCGGTCGCTTCTGTGATCCGTTTCAAGGACGAAGCCGAGGCGCTGGCGATCGCCAACGACTCGCAGTTCGGCCTGGCTGCCGGGATCTGGACCCGCGACCTGGGCCGCGCCCACCGGCTGGCACGGGATATTCGGTCCGGGATCATCTGGGTCAACACCTATCGCGCCGTATCGGCGATGGCGCCCATCGGTGGTTTCAAAAATAGCGGCTACGGCCGCGAGAGCGGGATAGACTCCGTGCTGGCCTACACCGAGCTGAAAACGGTGTGGATCAACCTTTCGCAGGCGCCCATGCCTGATCCATTTGTCATGCGTTAACGAGGCCGCTGCGATGATCGAACCCAGTATCTATAAAGAAGTCATGGCGTCATTCCCGTCGGGCGTGACGATAGTCACCACGCTGGACCCTGAAGGCAATCTGGTCGGTATCACCGCCAGTGCCTTCAGCGCGCTGTCCATTGACCCGGCGCTGGTGCTGTTCTGCCCCAATTACGCCTCCGACACCTACCCGGTGCTGCGTGACAGCAAGAAGTTTGCCATTCACCTGTTGTCTGCCGACCAGCAGGTCGAAGCCTATGCGTTCGCCAGCAAAGGCAAGGACAAGACCAAAGGCATCGAGTGGCACCTGAGCGAGCTGGGCAACCCGCTGCTGGGCAAGGCAACGGCTATCATCGAGTGCGAACTGTGGCGCGAATACGACGGCGGCGATCACGCGATCATCGTCGGCGCGGTGAAAAACCTGATTTTGCCCGCCATTCCCGTGACACCGATGATTTATCACCGGGGCAAGATGGGGGCACTGGCGCCGATCGTCTGAGGCGGCATCGGGCGCTTTTGGTGGTTGCGGGCATGAGCGTGATAAACTCGGCCGCGCTCCGGGTCTGAACTTTCGGGGCACGCAGCAGCCCGCGTACTCAGCGGACTGCCGATAGGATTCAGGCTATGCTTAAGGTCACTTCTTTACATTGCCAGCCTTCTACATTGCCAGCCTTCTACATTGACAGCCCATTTCGAGCACACCCGATGAAACGCCTGCCACTCGACGACACCTTCAAAGTCAACCGCAACCCCGTCACCCTGCGGGAGATTGTGCTGGACAAGCTGCGCAGCGCGATCATGAACTTCCAGCTGCTGCCGGGCGATCGTCTGGTCGAGCGGGACCTGTGTGACCGGCTTGGGGTCAGCCGTACATCGGTACGCGAAGCACTGCGCCATCTGGAGTCCGAAGGGCTGGTGGAGTTCGCCGACGCCAAAGGCCCACGGGTGGCCATCATTACGCTGGAAGATGCCTGCGATATCTACGAGTTGCGCTGCGTGCTGGAAGGCCTGATCGTCCAGTTGTTCACCCTGCGCGCCAGCCCCAAGGACATCCGCGCGCTGGAAAAGGCGCTGGAAGTGAATCGCCAATCGCTCAAGGAAGGCGAGTTGCAGCAGGTCATCGATTCGGTGCAGGGTTTCTACGACGTATTGCTGGAGGGCTCGGGCAACCACGTTGCCGCCACCCAGCTACGTCAGTTGCAGGCACGCATCAGCTACCTGCGCGCCACCTCGGTCTCCCAGGAAAACCGCCGCGGTGCGAGTAACAAGGAAATGGAACTGATGGTCGACGCCATCAAGAGCGGCGATCCGCTGGCCGCGCATCAGGCGTCGGTCGATCACGTCCGTAACGCCGCCAAAGTTGCGCTGGAATACCTGAAATCCAAGCAGGACGAAGGCACCAAAGTCCGCGAGATCGTCGCGCCTGTGGTCCTCAAAGAACCTCGCATAGGTCGCTGACATGGTGACACCGCGCTTCTGTCCTCAATGCGGTAGCGCTGACCTGGCTCAGCGCATCCCCGGCGGCGACACCCATGCGCGGTTGATATGCGGCAGTTGCCAGTACATTCATTACGTCAACCCGAAGATCATTGCCGGCTGCATCATCGAACAGGAAGGCAAGTACCTGCTCTGCCAGCGCGCCATCCCGCCGCGCCCCGGCACCTGGACACTGCCAGCCGGCTTTATGGAAAGTGGCGAAACCACCGAGCAGGCGGCGCTGCGTGAAGTCTGGGAAGAAAGCGGCGTGCGCGCCGAAGTCGTCTCGCCCTACTCCATCTTCAGCGTGCCGCGCATCAGCGAGGTGTACATCGTGTTCCGCGCCATCGCGCTGGAAGTCACTGGTCAGTTCGGCCCGGAAACCCTGGACTACAAATTCTTCGCCCCCGAAGACATCCCCTGGGACAGCATCTACTACCCCGCCATCCGCCAGATTCTTGAGCGCTATATTGAAGAACGCCAGGCCGGTGTCTACGGCATCTATATCGGCAACGACGACACCGGCAAGGTCCACTTTATAAGGTGAAGAGCAGTTGCAAGCGGTTAGCTGCAAGCTGCAAGTGAAGCGGTCCAAGGCGTACCTGATTTTGCTTGTAGCTTGCAGCTGACACCCTAAGGCTGCCCCTCAACTATCACGATTTCGGCCTTTGCCGCGCCCTGCCGATGGCTCATGGCATTCTGGTATTGGGGCGAGTGGTAACAGGCAACTGCCTGTTCGTAGGATTCAAATTCGATAATCACCGTGCGTTGCGGCGTTGCTCGCCCTTCAATCGCTTCCGAGCGGCCGCCCCGGGCGAGAAATTTGCCGCCAAATAGCTGGAAAGCGGCTGGCGCGCGCTGGGTGTATTCGCTGTACTGCTGAGGGTCGGTCACATCCACGTGGGCAATCCAATAAGCCTTCATCACGATCTCGCTGTTTCAATGATAGGGAATCTATGAAATATTCTGTCTTATGGTATACCACGATTCATTCATCCATAAAACCGGGATCATGAGCATGGCATTCGATCGCATCGAAGACATCATTGAAGACTATCGCCAAGGCAAGATGGTGTTGCTGGTCGATGATGAAGACCGTGAAAACGAAGGTGATCTGCTGCTTGCCGCCGATTGCTGCACAGCCCAGGCGATCAGTTTCATGGCTCGTGAAGCACGCGGGCTGATCTGCCTGACGCTGACCGACGAGCACTGTAAACGCCTCGGGCTGGAACAGATGGTGCCGAGCAACGGCAGCGTTTTCGCCACCGCGTTCACTGTGTCCATCGAAGCGACGACGGGCGTGACCACCGGCATCAGCGCAGCAGATCGCGCGCGCACCGTGCAGGCGGCGGTCAATCCGGGGGCAGTGCCTGACGACTTGGTGCAGCCGGGCCATATTTTCCCGTTACGCGCTCGCGACGGCGGCGTGCTGACCCGCGCCGGGCACACCGAAGCGGGTTGCGACCTGGCACGCATGGCAGGTTTTACCCCCGCCTCGGTGATTGTCGAAGTCATGAATGACGACGGCACAATGGCGCGTCGCCCTGACCTGGAGCTGTTCGCCGAAAAACACGGCATCCGTATCGGCACCATCGCCGACCTGATCCATTACCGGCTGAGCACCGAGCACACCATCGTCAGAATCGGCGAGCGCGAGCTGCCCACGGTGCACGGCACCTTCCGCCTGTTCAGCTACGAAGACCGCATCGAAGGCGGCGTGCACATGGCCATGGTGATGGGCGATATCCGTCGCGAAGACCCGACGCTGGTGCGCGTGCATGTGGTTGACCCGCTGCGTGATCTGGTCGGCGCCGAGTACACCGGTCCGGCCAACTGGACGCTCTGGGCCGCCTTGCAGCGCGTCGCAGAAGAAGGCTGCGGCGTGGTCGTGGTGCTGGCCAATCACGAATCGTCACAAGCGTTACTGGAGCGCATTCCGCAGTTGACCCAGCCACCGCGCCAGTACACCCGCTCGCAATCACGTATCTATTCCGAGGTCGGCACCGGCGCGCAGATTTTGCAGGACCTGGGGATCGGCAAGCTGCGCCACCTCGGCCCGCCGCTCAAATATGCCGGCCTGACCGGCTACGATCTGGAAGTGATTGAAAGTATTCCATTTCCCGGCTGAGCCAGATGATCAGGCCAGGCAAGCACGATAACCGGCCACTGGCAGCCTCTGGTATTCACCGTTGAAAACAGGCGATGAAGGCATTTTGACAGGGCAAAACGCTTGCAGAAAGCTTGGAATACCATAATATGACATTCCATCAACCGAATATTTTGTCAGGTACATCGGCAAGCAAAAACACCAATAAAAGCACCTGACAGTTTTCAGTTTCAAGGCCCATTGGACCTACTGCTCCCGACTAAGCGGGCGACAAAAGCCCGCTCAAAACACAACAAATGAGGGCGTGAACATGGTGTTGAACAAACGTGCAACGGCAGTCCTGGCAGCAGGCGTGCTGGCTTTTTCCAGCGCCGCCGCCTTGGCTGCCGACAGCGTCAACTTCGTCAGTTGGGGCGGTTCGACCCAAGACTTTCAAAAAGAGGCCTGGGCGGCACCGTTCAGCAAGGCCAGTGGTATCACGGTCGTGCAGGATGGCCCGACCGACTACGGCAAACTCAAGGCCATGGTCGAAAGCGGTAACGTGCAGTGGGACGTGGTCGATGTCGAAGCCGACTTTGCCTTGCGTGCCGCCAGTGAAGGTCTGCTGGAGCCGCTGGATTTCAACACCATCAAGCGGGACGAAATCGACAAACGTTTCGTGACCGATCACGGCGCCGGTTCGTTCTTCTTCTCCTTCGTGCTCGGCTTCAACGAGAGCAAGGTAGGCGCCAAGCCGCCTGCGGACTGGTCTGCCATGTTCGACACCAAGACCTACCCCGGCAAGCGCGCCCTGTACAAATGGCCAAGCCCCGGCGTGCTGGAACTGGCCCTGCTGGCCGATGGCGTAGCCGCCGACAAGCTTTACCCGCTGGACCTGGATCGCGCCTTCAAGAAACTCGACACCATCAAGAAAGACATCGTCTGGTGGGGCGGCGGTGCACAGTCGCAGCAACTGCTGGCTTCCGGCGAAGTGTCGATGGGCCAGATGTGGAACGGCCGAGTCTACGCCTTGCAACAGGACGGCGCACCGGTGGGCGTGAGCTGGAAGCAGAACCTGGTCATGGCTGATTTTCTGGTCGTACCCAAAGGCGCAAAAAACAAGGACGCGGCGATGAAGTTCATCGCCAACGCGACCAGCGCCAAAGGCCAGGCCGACTTCTCCAACCTGAGTGCCTACGCACCGGTCAACACGCAAAGTGTGGCGCGTCTGGACTCCACGCTGGCGCCTAACCTGCCGACCGCGCATGTCGCCGACCAGATCACCCTCGACTTCGCCTACTGGGCCAAGAACGGTTCCGACATTGCGACACGGTGGAACGAATGGCTGGTCAAGTAAAAATGACGGCTGCCGTTCCTCGTCAACCCATCCCGGCCGATGGTGCACCCAGCACCGCCGGCACGGCACACCATAAGGCGACGAGCATGCAGCCATCCCCTTCCCTTGCGCAGCGCTGGCGTGGCAGCCGCAACCTGCTGCCGGCGCTGATCTTTCTGGGCCTGTTTTTCTTCGCTCCGCTGATCGGCCTGTTGCTGCGCGGGGTACTAGAACCGGTGCCCGGCCTTGGCAACTATGAGCAACTGTTCGCCAACTCGGCCTATTCGCGGGTGCTGCTCAATACCTTTTCCGTAGCGGGCCTGGTGACGCTGTTCAGCCTGCTGCTGGGCTTCCCGCTCGCTTGGGTGATCACCCTGGTGCCACGCGGCTGGGGACGCTGGATTCTGAATATCGTGCTGTTGTCGATGTGGACCAGCCTGCTGGCGCGCACCTACTCCTGGCTGGTGCTATTGCAAGCGTCCGGGGTCATCAACAAGGCGCTGATGGGCATGGGCATCATCGATCAACCGCTGGAAATGGTCCACAACCTGACCGGTGTGGTGATCGGCATGAGCTACATCATGATTCCGTTCATCGTCCTGCCATTGCAGGCGACCATGCAGGCCATCGATCCGATGGTGCTGCAGGCGGGTTCGATCTGCGGGGCCAGCCCGTGGAGCAATTTTTTCAGAGTGTTTCTGCCACTGTGCCGTCCGGGGCTGTTTTCCGGAGGCCTGATGGTATTTGTCATGTCGCTCGGTTACTACGTCACCCCGGCGCTGCTCGGCGGCGCGCAGAACATGATGCTGCCCGAATTCATCGTCCAGCAGGTGCAGTCGTTCCTCAACTGGGGGCTGGCCAGTGCCGCCGCTGCGTTGCTGGTGCTGATCACGCTGGTGCTGTTCTACTTTTACCTGAAGCTCCAGCCGGAATCTCCGGTCGGCGCCAGCAACGCGAGGTAAACCGCCATGCTCCTGACGCCCAATGCCATGAGCCCTGGTCTGCGCACGGGTCTGTACCTGACCACCGCGCTGATCGCGCTGTTTCTGTTGCTGCCGATCCTGTTCATCATCCTGTTGTCGTTCGGTTCCTCGCAGTGGCTGGTGTTTCCGCCGCCCGGCTGGACGCTGAAGTGGTATCAGCAGTTTTTCTCAAACCCTGACTGGATGGCCGCCGCCATGTCCAGTTTCAAGGTGGCGATTCTGACCACCATCGCGTCGGTGGCGCTCGGCCTGCCGACCGCGTTCGCACTGGTGCGCGGCCGCTTTCCGGGACGCGACATCCTGTACGGCGTGTTTACGTTGCCGATGATCGTGCCGCTGGTGATCATCGCCGTGGCGGTCTACGCGCTGTTTCTCAAGCTGGGCTATACCGGGACGCTGTTTTCCTTTGTGGTCAGCCATGTGATCGTCGCCTTGCCGTTCACCATCATCTCGATTATCAATTCGCTGAAGCTGTTCGATCAGTCCATTGAAGACGCTGCGGTGATCTGCGGCGCGTCACGCTTGCAGGCGATCTACAAGGTGACCTTCCCCGGCATCCGTCCGGGCATGATGGCCGGCGCGCTGTTCGCGTTTCTCGTGTCGTGGGATGAGGTGGTGCTGAGCGTGATGATGGCCAGCCCGACCCTGCAAACCCTTCCCGTGAAAATGTGGACCACCCTGCGTCAGGACCTGACGCCGGTCATCGCCGTCGCCTCAACGCTGCTGATCGCCCTGTCGGTGCTGATCATGTTCATCGCCGCGACCCTGCGTCGCCGCAACGAAGCCAGGAGTACATCATGAGTGCCGTGATCAAAGACCCCGCCCCAGCGCATCAGAAACCGCTGGTTGCGCTGTGCAACCTGAACAAGCATTACGGTGACTTCGCCGCCGTCGATGATATTTCTCTGGAGATTCAGGACGGTGAATTCCTGACGTTTCTGGGCTCCAGTGGCTCGGGTAAAAGCACCACGTTGTCGATGCTCGCCGGTTTCGAGACGCCCAGTTCAGGTGAAATCCTGGTCAGCGGCAAATCGCTGGTCAATGTGCCGCCGCACAAGCGCGACATCGGCATGGTGTTCCAGCGCTACTCGCTGTTCCCGCACTTGACGGTTCGCGACAACATTGCCTTCCCGCTGGCGATCCGCAAGCTGCCCGCGGCCGAGCGCGAAAAGAAGGTCGATGCCATGCTCAAGCTGGTTCAACTGGAAGCCTTCGCTCATCGTCGCCCTTCGCAATTGTCCGGTGGCCAGCAGCAACGGGTCGCCATTGCCCGGGCGCTGGTGTACGAGCCACGCATCCTGCTGATGGACGAACCCCTCGGTGCGCTGGACAAGAAGCTGCGCGAAGACCTGCAGGACGAATTGCGCCAGTTGCACCGCAGGCTAGGCATCACCATTGTCTACGTGACCCACGATCAGGAAGAAGCCATGCGCCTGTCCCAGCGCATCGCGATTTTCAGCCACGGCAAGATCGTCGGTCTGGGCACCGGTTACGACCTGTATCAGAACCCGCCGAATGCCTTTGTCGCCTCGTTTCTGGGCAACTCGAACTTCCTTAAGCTCAAGGCACAGGGCAACGCCGTCGCGACGTTTGAAGGCAGTTCGCTGGCGATTCGGCTGACCTCCAACCTCAAAACCGATCAGGACGTGCTGCTGATGGTGCGCCCGGAAAAAGCCCAGGCACTGAGTGTGGCCCAGGCCGCCGCCACGCCGCTGGAAGCCGGCTGGAACGAGGTCAGCGCCACTGTCACCGAGGTGCTGTTTCTCGGCGAAAGCCAGACGTGCTCGGTGGTGACCACTGGCGGCACAGCGATGACCGTCAAAGCGCTGTCCGCCACCGGCATGCCCTTAAAAGCCGCAGATCCGGTGCGCGTGCGCTGGGCCGCCGCCGATGCGTGTATCTACACCGAATGGACCGACAGCGATCTGAACAAGGCGGCTGGCGCACACTGATTCAGAGTCATGATTCAGAGTCGTACCACACAATCACGACCCAGAATCAGACAGGCGCGTGGTGCACGGCAAAATACTCACGCAAGAACTCCACCGTGACACGGACCTTGGCCGAACTCATCAGCGGCGAGGTGTGAACTGCCCAGATATCGGCATCCTGCCGGTATTCGGGCAGCACTGGAACCAACCGGCCTTCAGCCAGATCGGTACGCACATCCCACAGCGAACGCAACAACACCCCGCGCCCGTCCAGACACCACTGCCGGGCGATTTCGCCGTGGTTGGTGGAAAGGCTGCCGGTCACCTTCACGGTTTCAGCACCTTGCGAGCCGTTGAGATGCCAGATACCGAACGGCCGGTCACGCTCCTTGATCACCAGGCAATCGTGGTTGGCCAGTTCAGCCAGACTGAGCGGAACGCCGTGCTGCTGCACATACGCGGGGCTTGCGCACAGCACGCGCCAATTACTGGCCAGATGCCTGGCGCGCAGGTGCGGGGCGATGTCGTTGCCGACGCGAATGTCCAGATCCACGCCCTCCTCGATCAGGTCCACCAACCGATCCTGAATGTCCAGGCGGATATCCAGCTTCGGGTAACGCGCCGCCAGCTCCGACAAGGCCGGTGCCACGAAGCGGCGACCCAGGCCCTGACTGCTGACCACTCGCAACAGCCCGCTGGGCTCGCCGTGCAGCGCCGCGACCTCATCGCCCATCTGCTGCACAGACTCCAGAATGCCCTTGGCCCACTCATAAACCCGCTCGCCATCTTCGGTAATCGACACTTGCCTTGTGGAACGGTGCAGCAACACCACGCCCATGTTCTGCTCCAGCAGCTTGACGCGCTTGCTGACGTACGCGGCAGACATGCCCAGTTCATTGGCAGCGCCAACAAAGCTCGAGCGTCGAGCGACGTGAATGAACACGTTCAGGTCATCGAGGTTTGGATAATTCATGAATCGTGTTTTCTCAATCCATTAATCGGCTGATTATCTTTGCATCGTGTGCTTATAGCATGGGCAGCCTGTACTACCCACCCCTACAAGCCGCCCAACGAGAGTGCCCGATATGAACAACAAGAAATTGCGCATTGCTGCCATCGCCGGAGACGGAATCGGCCTGGAGGTGCTGCCCGAAGGCGTGCGCGTGGTGCAGGCTGCCGCCGCCAGACACGGGCTGGAGCTGCAGTTCGAATATTTTGAATGGGCCAGCTGCGATTACTACCAGGAACACGGCAAGATGATGCCGGACGACTGGTTTGATCAGTTGAAAAGCTTTGATGCGATTTTCTTCGGTGCTGTGGGCTGGCCCGACAAAGTGCCCGATCACATTTCCCTGTGGGGCTCGCTGCTCAAGTTCCGCCGCGAATTCGACCAGTACGCGAATATCCGTCCGGTGCGGCTGTTTCCCGGCGTGCCCTGCCCGCTAGCCAATCGTAAACCGGGCGACATCGATTTTGTCGTGGTCCGGGAAAACACCGAAGGTGAATACTCGTCGCTGGGCGGGATCATGTTCGAGAACACCGACAACGAATTCGTGCTGCAGGAATCGGTGTTCACCCGTCGCGGTGTCGACCGAATTCTCAAGTTCGCTTTCGAGATGGCCAGAAAGCGCGAACGCAAGCACGTCACCTCCGCGACCAAATCCAACGGCATGGCCATCAGCATGCCCTACTGGGACAAACGCACCGAGGCGATGGCCAGCCACTACCCGGAGATCAGTTGGGACAAGCAACACATCGACATCCTGTGCGCGCGTTTCGTGCTGCAACCGGAGCGCTTCGACGTGGTGGTGGCCTCCAACCTGTTCGGCGACATCCTCAGCGACCTCGGCCCGGCCTGCGCAGGCACCATCGGCATTGCGCCGTCGGCCAACCTCAACCCGGAGCGCCGCTTCCCGTCGCTGTTCGAACCGGTTCACGGCTCGGCGCCCGACATCTTCGGCAAGAATATCGCCAACCCGATCGCCATGATCTGGTCCGGCGCCCTGATGCTGGAATTCCTCGGCCAAGGCGACAAGCGCTTCACGGCGGCGCATGACGAAATCATCATGGCCATTGAACAGGCCATCGCCAGCGGCGAGGTAACCCCTGACCTGGGCGGCCAGCGCTCGACGCAGGAAGTGGGTGCGGCGATTGCAGGGCGGGTTGGCGCGGCGCGTTAACAGCGTTACTCGAGGCTTGCTGGCGTTGCCCGCTCTTCCAGCAACGCCACAAAGCGGGTCAGGCTGCGTGAAACCGTGCCGCGCCGCCAGATCAGCCAGGTGTGCAGGTAGCGAAACTTCTCGGACAACGGCCAGATGCTGACCGTGGCGCAACCGGGCATGCTTTCCAGCATGCTGCGCGGCATCAGCGCCAGGCCGGCACCGGCGCTGACGCAGGCGAGCATGCCGTGGTAGGACTCCATTTCGTGGATCTTGCCCGGCACGGCGGCGTCGTCGGTGAACCAGCGCTCGAAGTGGTGGCGGTACGAGCAATTGGCGCGAAACGCATAGATGCTCTCACCGTTGACATCACGCCCGCGTTTGACCGGCGCATGATTGAACGGCGCAATGATGACCATTTCCTCCTCGAACACCGGCACGCCCTCAAGGGCCGGGTGCAGCACCGGCCCATCGACAAACGCGGCGACCAGTCGCCCGGCAAGAACGCCGTCGATCATGGTTCCGGACGGTCCGGTGGAGAGGTCCAGTTCGACTTTTGCATTTTGCTGGTTGTAGGCCGCCAGCAGCGCGGGGATCCGTACAGCCGCAGTGCTTTCCAGCGAGCCCAATGAAAAAGGCCCTTGCGGCTCTTCTCCCGACACCGCCAGCCGCGCCTCCTGCACCAGGTCCAGAATACGCCGCGTGTAATCGAGGAAATTCCAGCCGGCGGGCGACAGGCGCAAGCGGTGCTTTTCGCGGATGAACAGATCCACGCCCAGGTCCTGTTCCAACTGCTTGATGCGCGTGGTCAGGTTCGACGGCACTCGATGAATCTGCTGCGCGGCTGCGCTGATGCTGCCGTGTTCAGCGACAGCCTTGAATATTTCGAGCTGAACCAGATCCACAGTACTCTCCAAACGTGAACGATTCGATCATTATTATTCAGTTTTAGAAAACATTGCACGCCTATATTCTGGCTTCACTCCCCACCTCAACAGGATGGCGCAATGATCACTGTTTCCAGCACCACCCACGCGATCTCGATCAACCCGGTTTCGGGCGAACAGATCGGTAGCTATGCCTTTGAATCCGATGCTGTACTGAACCGCACACTTTCCCGCGCGGCGGCAGGCTTTGCAGGCTGGAAGCGTACACCTGTCCAGCAACGCGCGCAGTTGATCATCGCCATGGGCCAGGTGTTGCGCGACGACGCTGAAAACATCGCCCGGATGATCAGCCGGGAAATGGGCAAGCCCGTGGCGCAGGCCAGAGGCGAAGTCGAGAAATGCGCGCAGTTGTGCGACTGGTATGCGGCGCACGGGCCGGCGATGCTGATTGCCGAACCCACCCAGGTCGAGCATGACAAGGCACGCATTGAATACCGCCCGCTGGGGCCGATTCTGGCGGTGATGCCGTGGAATTTCCCGATCTGGCAGGTGCTGCGCGGTGCGATCCCGACGCTGCTGGCGGGTAATACCTACGTGCTCAAGCATGCGCCCAACGTGATGGGCTGTGCCTACTTGATGCTGGGTGCGTTCAAGCGTGCAGGTTTTCCAGAAGGTGTGTTTGAAGTCATCAACGTGACCCCGGAAGGTGTTTCAAAAGCTATTGCCGACCCACGCATTGCCGCTGTCACGCTGACCGGCAGCGTGCGTGCCGGGCAGGCGATTGGTGCACAGGCCGGTGCTGCGCTGAAGAAGTGTGTGCTGGAGCTGGGCGGTTCCGACCCGTTTATAGTGCTCAATGATGCGGATCTGGATCAAGCCGTGAAAGCAGCGGTGATCGGTCGCTTCCAGAACACCGGGCAGGTCTGTGCGGCGGCCAAGCGTTTGATCATCGAGCAAGGCGTGGTCGAGGAATTTACCCGCAGGTTCGTTGAGCAGACTCGCCAGTTGGTGATCGGCGATCCGCTGTGCGGCGAGACGTATATCGGCCCGATGGCACGCGTTGATCTGCGTGACGAACTGGATGCCCAGGTTCAGGACACCCTGGCCGAAGGCGCGACGCTGTTGCTGGGCGGCAGGAAGGCGGATGGCCAGGGCAATTACTACGAGCCGACGGTGCTGGGCGATGTTACCGACCAGATGACCTCGTTCAGGCAGGAACTGTTCGGCCCGGTGGCTTCGATCATCACCGCACGCGACGCGCAGCACGCCCTGGAACTGGCCAACGACAGCGAATTCGGCCTGACCGCGACGGTGTACACCCGTGATCTGGAGCTTGCGCAACGCATGACCGAAGAACTGGAAACCGGTGGTGTGTTTATCAACGGCTACAGCGCCTCAGATCCACGGGTGACCTTTGGCGGTGTGAAAAAAAGCGGCTTTGGTCGCGAGCTCTCGCACTTTGGTGTACGCGAGTTCTGTAATGCACAAACCGTATGGCGCGATCGTCATTGAGGGTCGGGAGAACATCTCATGCCCATGCGGCTCGGCGCATATCTTGACGAGTGCAGAGAATGGGCTTCTGCCCGGAGGGCGTAGGAGTGGACTTGTCCACGAAGGGTTGCGAAGCGGCCCTGAAACCGGTCACATTGGCTGTGTCTGGCACACCGAGGCGGCCGATTTTACTGCCGGTTCCCGGCAGTTCGCGGACAAGTCCGCTCCCACGAAAACCGAGAGATCGTGGGCAAGCGAAGCGTCGCCCGATCCGCTACCACGCAGTACCCGGCGCGTCGCTGATTACTCCTCGCCCGTTTCCACTATCGCAGGCTCGCCAATCGTGTAGAAATGCCCGCCTGCGATGTAGTGCAGGCTACGCCATTTCGGATCGGCTTTTTCGAATTGCCAATGCCCGTCGTTGAACACGCGGTTATCCGCCCAAGCACCGACCACTTCGCCAATGAACAGGTCGTAGGTCTGTTCATTGTGCGGCTCGGGGATGACTTTGCAGATCAGCCAGGCGGAGCATCCGGCCACCAGCGGGGTGTGGTGATCCTCAATGCGAAACAGATCCACATTGGCCTTGTCCAGCTTGTCGGGGGTAAACACCTTGCTTTGGGTGCCGACGTCGAAGGTCATCTGCAATTGATCCAGATTGGGCACCTGCAGCGCAAAGTAACCGCTTTTTTCCACCAGCCCACGGGTCTTGGTGATCTTGTCGATCACCAGCGTCACTTTGGGCGGCGAGAAGTCCAGCGCGCAAGCCCAGGCCGCAGCCATGACGTTATGGGTGCCTTCATGACTGGAGGACACCAGCACGGTCGGGCCATGGTTGAGCAATCGGTAGGCCTTTTCCAGCTCGACCGGACGAATGTGATTGTCCACTTGTTACCCTCGGAAAACATGGTTCGTGCCGCTACCGGCAAGGCAGCGAAATAAGGCATTGTGCGTGCGCCACGCCATACTGCATTGTGCAGCGGCAGGCAGACTGCACAACCCTGCCCCCACCCACGCATAAGGTTTCGGATTGAGCAGCATAGACAGCCAGATACCCAAAGTGTTCGCCCTGGTCCTCGCCGCAGGCCGCAGCAGGCGTTTTGACGGTGATAAACGAAAGGCGCTGCTGCCCTGCGGGCGCACCTTGCTGACGGCCAGCCTGGAAACGGCCGGCAAGGTATTTACCGAAACAGGCGTCGTCCTGCGCGAGGACGATGAGGTTCAGACACTGGGCATTCCGTCGAAAGTGACGATTATTCGCTGCAAACACGCAGATCTGGGCATGGGCCATAGCCTTGCAGCCGGCATTGCCGCAGCGCTGAATTCATCCGCCGACGCAGTGGCCATTCTGCTCGCGGACATGCCGTGGATTGAGCCGCAGACCCTGCGCGATCTGGCCAGACTGGCTGACCCACAGCGCATCGCCCTGCCGATGCATGAAGGGCAGCGCGGTCATCCGGTGATCATCGGACGACGGTTCTGGCCCCGATTGCTGGCACTTGAGGGCGACCAGGGCGCGAAGGCCCTGATCACGAAAAACCCCGCATTTTGCGACGTCATGAACTGCGACGACCCCGGCGTGCTGCGCGATGCAGACACCCGGTCAGCGTTGGCAATCGCTTGCCGGCAACACCTTACAGCCGGGCGCGACTGACGCCGTTGGCGACCCGCAGGATATCGGCCATCACCGCGATGGCGATCTCCGCAGGTGTCTTGCTGCCCAGGTTCAGGCCGATGGGTGCATGAATTCGCTCCAGCACCTCGCTGTCTAGCCCGCCGATTCTGGCCAGGCGCTCGATACGCTTGCTACTGGTGCGCATCGAACCCATCGCGCCGATGTAAAACGCCTCGGTGCGTACAGCCTCAAGCATGCTCAAGTCATCCAGTTTCGGGTCATGAGTCAAGGCCAGTACCGCCGTCGAACTGTGACAGCCGCCCTCGGCGATGAATACCGCAGGCAATACCCCGCGCACTTCAACGCCCGGCATCGAAAATCCTGCCGTAACCTCGACACGCGGGTCACAGACGATCACCTCATAGCCCATCGCGACGGCAAAGCTGGCGCAGAACTCGGCGACCGGCGACAACCCGGCCAGCAGCACGCGATACACCGCCCCCATGCGAATGCTGATGCGCTCGCCGTCTACCTGCACCCGCGCCTCGCCCAGCGTGGCAGGCCCGATGTCTCTCAGCCCACCGCCCAACTGCACTTCCCGGCTTACCAGCTCACGCCCGGCAAGCGCCTGTTCGATAGCCGCCAGATGCGCGTCGGCGTCCAGGCTCGGCGCGATGAACTCGATCAGGACATCCAGTACCCCACCGCAAGGCAAGTCGCGCGTGGGTGCAAACCCGCCATCGCCGTAGCGAACCACCTGATTGAGCGGCTGAAACTGCCCGGCAGCCACACGCTCGAGAAAATCTTCCTCTACACAGCCGCCAGACAGCGAACCACGATGCTCGCCGCTGCCGAGCGCCACCAGCATGGCCCCCGGTCCACGCGGGGCCGAGCCGAACGTGGAGAGCACCGTGCACAGCCAGACCGGTTTGCCACCGGCCAGCCAGTCCCGTGCCTGTTGTACAACCTGCAAGTCGAGCTGTTTCATCGTTACAACCCTGCCATCAGTTTTTCCTTGGTGATGGGAAGACTGCGCACCCGTTTGCCAGTTGCGTGATAGACAGCGTTGGCCACCGCAGCGGCCAGCCCGGTCACACCGATTTCTCCAATGCCCCGCGCGCCGAACTCGCCCAGGTTGTAGTCGGGGTAATCGAGCAGCATGACGTCGATGTCCGGCTGATCCGCATGCACCGGCACCACGTACTCGGCGTAGTTGTTATTGATCGGCATGCCGCTGCGCGGGTCGTATTCACCGGCTTCGAACAGTGCCATGCCAATGCCCATGACAATCGCGCCCTCGACCTGATTGCGCGCCGCCAGCGGGTTGATCACCTTGCCCACATCAATGGCGCTGACCACCCGCGACACGCGCAGGCTGGAAATACCCGGATCCCAGCGCACCTCCACAAAATGCACGCCAAACGAACGGAAAGAATACTTGCCCGCTTCAGGCATACCGCTCTGGAAGTTGCCCTCGGCGCGGGACAGGCGCTGCCCCTTCAGAACATCGACGAAGCTGGCGCGCTGTTCACCCATCACCAGTTGCCCGTTCTCGACCTTGATTGACTCGGGGTCCTGCCCGGCAAACACGGCATCCTTGCTGATGGCGTACTGACGCAGCTTCTGCAACGCTTCACGCGTGGCCCCGGCAATGGCCGGCATCACGCTGGCGGTCACCCACGAACCACCCGAAACAGGGCCTGGCGGAAAGGATGAGCTGCCCAATTCCACTTCGACACGCTCAATCGGGATGCCGGTCAATTCGCTGACGGCCTGGGCGACGATGGTGTAGGTTCCGGTGCCAATGTCCTGCAAGCCACATTGCGCCAGCGCCGTGCCGTCGGAACGCAGGACCACCCGCGCATCGGTCGGCACTTGATGGGCTTCCCAGCTACACGCGCCCATGCCGTAACCGATGATTTCATCGCCTTCGCGCATAGAGCCCACAGCGGCCTTGCGCGCCTGCCAGCCGAAACGCTCGGCAGCCTTGTCGATGGCCTCCGGCAAGTGGTTGCTGGACCACGGCAAGCCGACGCTCTGATCCTTGTCGGACAGATTAAGCTTACGAAACGCCAGCGGGTCCATGCCGCTGGCCAGGGCCATTTCGTCAATGGCCGACTCCAGCGCAAACAAGCCAGGTGCCGCGCCCGGCGCACGCATCGACGTGGGTGTGCCACGGTTGATCGGGCTGATCTTGTGGCTGACCATTACGTTTTCGCACGAATACAGGCTTTTGGTCACGCCACCGCAGTTTTCGGTGTAATCATCGAGCATCGAGGTGTTGTTCAGCGACTCATGACGAATCGACGTCAGCTTGCCGCTGGCATCGGTAGCCAGGCGCAGGCGCTGACGGGTTTCGGGGCGATGGCCCACCGTGGTGAACATCTGCGCACGCGGCAGCACCAATTGCACCGGGCGACCAGTGACCTGGGCAGCCGCACAGGCGGCCACCGAGTGCGGCCACGGCCACAGCTTGCCGCCGAAGCCTGAGCCGATGAACGGTGCCCGCACTTCCACCCGATCGGGCGACAGGTCAAACACGTTGGCCAGCAGGTTGCGGTGGTTGACCACCCCTTGGGTGCTTTCGTAGACGAAAAGTTTGCCGTCCTGCCACCATGCGGTGCTGGCGTGCATTTCCATCGGGTTATGCACTTCAACCGGCGTGGTATAGGTCTGATCGACTTTCACTTTTGCGCTCTGGAACGCGCCGTCCGGGTTGCCACGGTTGTGGCCGGCGCCGCCATCACGGGTGCCGTTCACGCGCAGGCCTTCCTGCAGGTCCTTGACGGCCGGACGCTGGTCGTAATCGACCGTCACGCGATGGGCAGCCGCCCTCGCCTGCTCGAAACTTTCAGCCACCACCAGTGCCACAAACTGGCCGGGGTAGTACACCTTGTCGTCCTCGAACGGCAGCCTGTGCTCGTCAGCCTTGCTGGCCGAGAGCATTTTGGCAAAGCTCAGCTTGGTGTTCGGGGTGCGGTGCAGGGTGGGAAAGTTGCCGTGGTGAAAGATGTCCACCACGCCGGGCATCGCCTTCGCCTGCTGATCGTTGATGGCAACCACGCGGCCATTGGCAATCGTGCTGTAGACGCCATAGGCATAGAGCATCTTGTCCATGGCGTGATCAGCCGCGTAGCGCGCCTGACCACTGACTTTCTGGCCGCCGTCGATGCGACGCTGCGGTTTGCCGATGATGTTGTCGCTCATGAGAAATTCCTAGGCCGTGAGGTCACGAAGATTGCGGACGATGACCTGCTGACCCAGCGGGATCTTGAAGGCGTTGTGTTCGTAGGCACGGGAGCCCTTCATCGCTTGCGCTGCGACCTGAGCGAAGGTGCCCATGTCGGCGCGCTGGCCGATCAAGGCGCGCTCGGCCTCAACGGCCCGCCACGGCTTGGTGCCCACGCCACCCAGCGCGATACGCGCATCGGTAATGCGCTTGCCGTCCATCACCACAATCACTGCACTCGACGCCAGCGCGAACTGGTAAGACGTGCGGTCGCGCAGTTTCAGATAGGAAGAGCGACTGCCTGCCAGCGGTGCATCCAGGGTCACATGAGTGACCAGTTCGTGGGCCGCCAGTGCGTGTTCGCGTTGCGGGGAATCACCCGGCAACAGGTGAAAGTCGGCAAACGGGATATCCCGCGAGCCGTTGACGCCCTGAACGGTAACCTGCGCACCGATGGCCGCCATGCCCACACACATGTCCGAGGGGTGCGTCGCAATGCAGTGATCACTGGTGCCCAGCACCGCATGCACGCTGCGGTTCAGGCCGCCGATGGCTGCGCAGCCTGAACCGGGCTGGCGCTTGTTGCAGGCCGAGACATTGTCGCGAAAATACGGGCAACGCACGCGCTGCAGGAGGTTACCCGCGGTGGTGGCCTTATTGCGTAACTGGGTCGAGGCGCCCGCCAGAATCGCTTCGGACAATACCGGGTAACGCTGCTGTACCAGCGGGTGGCTGGCCAGGTCAGTGTTGCTGACCAGCGCACCGATACGCAGACGCCCATCAGGCAGCGATTCGACCTGTTTCAGCGCCAGGTGGTTGATGTCCACCAGTTGCTCGGGCTGCATGACGTCCAGCTTGAACAGGTCCAGCAGCGTGGTGCCGCCTGCCAGATAGAAACGCTGACCCTGACCCGACGCCGTGCTGAAAGCCTGTGCGGGCGACGCGGCCCGTGAATAATCGAACGTGCGCATCAGACTGCTCCCATCTTCGAGCGCGCCGACTGCACGGCCGACAGAATATTCTTGTAGGCACCGCAGCGGCAGATGTTGCCGCTCATGGCCTCCCTCACGCTGGCATCATCGGACCCAAGATTGGGATCCTTGAGAATCGCGACTGCGCTCATGATCTGCCCCGAAGTGCAGTAGCCGCACTGGTAAGCATCGTGTTCCCAGAAGGCTTCCTGAACCGGATGCAGCTTGCCGTTCTCGGCCAGACCTTCGATGGTAGTAATGCTGTCGCCCTGATGCTGCACCGCGATGGACAGGCACGAGTTGATCGCCACGCCGTTGACCAGCAACGTGCAGGCACCGCACTGGCCGTGATCGCAGCCTTTCTTGGTGCCGGTCAGTTGCAGGCGGTCACGCAGTACATCGAGCAGTACTGCATTGGCCGGAACGTTCAGGGTATGCACCTGGCCGTTGACCTTCAGCTGAATACGGTGCTCTCCGGCGGCGGGTGCGTCGCGGTCTTCCACAACCGGCAGCACCGGTGCAACGGGCGCTGCCTGAAGCATGCCGTCGGAAGGTATCCAGGTGGAAAGCGTGGCTGCAGCAATGCCTGAAGCGCCAAACTTGAGAAAATTTCGGCGCGATGGCTGCACGGCACGGTCGTCCACAGCAGCATCCTTGTGCTTCTTGGGTTCACTCATCAGGGTCACTCGGTATTAGCCGACGCTGCTATAAAGCGACGGACGTTATGGTGTGGTCAGCGGCCCGGACCTGAACCGTATGCTTACAAGCCGCTCGCTGACACGTTGCTGTCGTCGGCAATAAGAACCAAAACGCTATCACCGGTAACTGTTTAACTGGCGAGCGCGGCTAAAGTTCCAACTCATTGACGGGGTACCTGTGTCCAGAGATTGCATCCTCTGTACACGACAGCCGACTGTTGACCCTAACAGCCGGCAGGAGCCTTGATTAGCCGCGCGCACCCACAAGCCCTTGTGAACCAGGCTCATGAATGCCATTGATTGGGATCAAGTTCGGGAAGATTTCATGGGTGATTCCGTCAGACGGGCTAAAGACTGGGGGCGAAATGACGATACAGACAGCGGCTAGATCAACCTTGAAGCGTCTAAATCAGGGCATTCAAGCCTGATTTGATGATGGCATCTCGCAACGGGGGTGCACATTATGCGAAAATGCCGCGTCTTTGCCGATACGGCACCGTGGGTGTGGCGCAGCATGCGTGCATAAATGACGCGTCAAACGTGCCTCCACGCCCCAATGCGGCGTCTCAGACTCCGTGAACAGGCTGACAAGGCGTGTCTGCAGCAGCTCCAAGGGTAACGATTCCCGGTGCAGCGCAGTATGCCAATAGAGCAAATGTCACTCATGACGCTGAATCCAATGATGATAAGAAGTCAGCGCAGCAGGACATAAATTGAGGTCTCGAGCGGTATTATATTGGCCTTGTATGTCCACCTCTAGTCCCTTTGGGTGCGAGCGTTTGTCGCATGCTTCGATGCGTGTGAAAGACCTGATCCTGAGGAACAGTCGGCGGATGGCGTTTATCAAATGGATGGCAGAATGTTTAAAAAAGTGAATACGGCCCTTTTGGGTATGGCCATTTCCATGGGCTTGATGCCTGTGCAGGCGGCTGAAACCAAGAAAGTCGACGTACTGCTCGTCGGCGGCGGCATCATGAGTGCAACCCTGGCGGTCTGGCTCAACGAGCTGGAGCCAAGCTGGTCGATGGAAATGGTCGAGCGCCTCGATGGCGTCGCCGAAGAAAGCTCCAACGGCTGGAACAACGCCGGTACCGGTCACTCGGCACTGGCCGAACTGAACTACACCCCGGAAGACAAGAACGGCAACGTTGATATCTCCAAGGCTATCGAGATTAACGAAGCGTTCCAGATTTCCCGTCAGTTCTGGTCCTGGCAGGTCAAGACCGGCGTTCTGAAGAACCCGCGTTCGTTCATCAACTCCACACCGCACATGAGTTTCGTGTGGGGTGACAACAACATCCAGTTCCTGCGCAAGCGCTACGCAGCCCTGCAAGCCAGCCCGCTGTTCAGCGGCATGCAGTACTCCGAAGACCACGAGCAGATAAAGAAGTGGGTCCCGTTGATGATGGAAGGTCGTGACCCGGCGCAGAAGCTGGCCGTGACCTGGAGCCCGATCGGCACCGACGTCAACTTCGGCGAGATCACCCGTCAGTTCGTCGGCAACCTCAAAACCAAGTCCAACTTCAACCTGCAGTTGTCGAGCGAAGTCGAAGACATCACTCATAACGACGACGGCACCTGGCGCGTCAAGTACAAAAACCTGAAAGACGGCACCACCACCGAAACCGACACCAAGTTCCTGTTCATCGGCGCCGGCGGTGCTGCTCTGCATCTGTTGCAAGAGTCGGGCATCCCGGAAGCCAAGGAATACGGCGGCTTCCCGGTTGGCGGTTCGTGGCTCGTCACCGAGAACCAGGACCTCGCCATGCAACACATGGGCAAGGCCTACGGCATCGCGTCGACCGGTGCCCCGCCCATGTCGGTTCCCCACCTGGATACCCGTGTTCTGGATGGCAAGCGCGTGATCCTGTTTGGCCCGTTCGCGACCTTCTCGACGAAGTTCCTGAAAAACGGTTCGTACTTCGATCTGCTGACCAGCACCACCACGCACAACGTGTGGCCGATGACCCGCGTCGGTATCGAACAGTACCCGCTGATCGAATACCTGGCCGGTCAGGTGATGATGTCTGACGACGATCGCTTCGCTGCTCTGCAACAGTACTTCCCGAACGCCAAGAAAGAAGACTGGCGTCTGATGCAGGCTGGTCAGCGCGTGCAGATCATCAAGCGTGACGAAGAAAAAGGCGGCGTTCTGAAGCTGGGTACCGAAATCGTTGCTTCCAAGGACGGCTCCATTGCCGGTCTGCTGGGCGCATCGCCAGGTGCTTCGACTGCCGCGCCGATCATGCTCGGCGTGCTTGAGAAGGTCTTCAAGGACAAGGTAGCGACCCCGGCCTGGCAGGAAAAACTGCGTCAAATCGTGCCTAGCTACGGCACCAAGCTGAACAACAACCCGGATCGCGTTGCCGAGGAATGGGCCTACACCGCCGAAGTCCTGCAACTGACTCCACCACCGCCGGTAAACAAGACAGGCACGGCTCCAACGCCTGCTGCCCAGCCAGCGAAAAGCAATCCAGCCAGTGACATGGCGCTTTAAGGCTTTCAACGCTTGAAGCAGAGCCCCGCCAGACCTTGTCTGGCGGGGCTTTTTTGTATCTGCGGTATACCATCCGCAAAAGTCAGTTAAAACCACGCATCTCCCCGGCACCTGTTATGGTGGCCAGCTTCCTTCGATCTCTGGCTTGCATCAGCAGAGCGCATTATCCAGGTCTCCACGCCGCACCTTCGCGGCAACCTCGCATTTTCTTGCGCTGTCAATCTGGGCCGCTAGCTGCCCGAAGCTTCGCTGTGGCTGACGAAAACCTCTCCAAATTCCTCGTACTGCATGACAAATGCATTGTGTGGCAACTGCAGCGGCTGGCTGTTTCCGGGTGAAATATCAGATGGAGTTGATGCATATGATCGAGCACACACTGGACGCGAATCCCGATGCAGCGCTTGAAGCAGCGCTTGCTGAATGTGCACGTGAGCCGATCCGGATCCCTGGCGCGATTCAGCCTCATGGCGTCTTGCTCAGCGTCGCAGGTGATCCGCTTTGCATTGAACAGGTCAGCGCCAATTGCGCGAAGAGTCTTGGCCTGGAAAGCGCCGAGTTGCTGGGCCAACCCCTGTCGATCCTGCTGTCAGCGGCACATTCAATGCTCATCAATCAGGCGTACAGCCAGCCTGCGATGCCCAACAGCGATCCGATACGACTGACGGTGAGGGCCGTGGATTACAATGCGTCGCTGAGCCGTGCCGGGGATGTACTGATTATCGAGCTGGAGGCCTTTGTCGAAGCCGCTCAGGACCAGTCCAGAATCATCACTCGTGTATTGCGCAACCTGCAGGCCGCCACAACCCTGGAGACGCTGTTCGATATCGGCGTGCACGAGATTCAGGCGCTCACCGGTTACGACCGGGTCATGATTTACCGGTTCGAGCCCGAGGGTCATGGCAAGGTCGTTGCCCAGGCACTTACCGGCCCCCTGCCCAGCTACAGCGGCCTGAACTTCCCGGGCTCCGACATTCCCGCCCAGGCGCGAGAACTGTATCGCCTGAACTGGATTCGGCTCATTCCCGATGCCACCTACGTTCCTGTGGCCTTGATACCGACGTTGCGACCCGCGACCGGGCAACCGCTGGACTTGAGCCTCTCGACACTGCGCAGCGTGTCTCCTGTTCACTGCGAGTACCTGAAAAACATGGGCGTGCGCTCATCCATGAGTATCTCGCTACTGGACGGCGGCGAGCTGTGGGGGCTGATTACCTGCAGCCATCCCGAGCCGCTGCTGGTGTCCAGAGAACTGCGCGATGCCTGCGCTATGATCGGCCAACTGTTGTCAGTAAAGATTTCCGCAATCGTCGCCACTCATATTCAGCGCGAGCGCGAAGAAAAAGTCGTCCTGCTCGGGCAACTGGCGGATGCCATGAACCGCGCCGACCATGAAATTCTCCACGGTCTGGTAAGCCGTCCACAGCTGCTTCAGGCCCTGACGCAGGCCGATGGTGCCGCCGTGCTGATTGACGACCAGGTTCATCTGTTCGGTCAATGCCCCACCTCCGAGGAGGTTCGAGCCCTTTACCAGTGGATTCGTGACACCGGCCTCACCCGCCAACGGTCCAAAGAGCGTGCCACGGGCCTGCAAGGGCTGGGCGTGTTTCACACTGACTCGATGCAAAGAGAACGCCCCGAGAGCGCCGCCTACCGCGAGACTGCCAGCGGGGTCATTGCCTTCACGCTGCCCAAGCAGGTCGACAATGCCATCATGTGGTTTCGCTCCCAGCTTGCCTCCACCATGAACTGGAGCGGCAATCCGGCGCATCATGTCAGCACCCGCGCGGCAGGCTCGGCAAGCCATCGCCTGCGTCCACGGCAATCGTTCGATGTCTGGAAGCAGGAAGTCACCGGCATCGCCCGCCCCTGGTCGCGGGCAGATCTTTATGGCGCCGAAGATATTCGCCGTTCAGCCCTGGAAAGTGACCTGGAACGCCAGGTGCAGCGCGAGCAGGAAGCGGTTCGCTTGCGTGACGAACTGGTTGCGGTGGTTTCCCACGACCTGCGCAACCCGATGTCTATCATCATCATGCAATGCGGCATGATGCAACGCTGGGCGGTCGACGACACGAACTTTGAAAACCGCAACATCCGTCGCGCCCTGGGCACCATCGAGAAAGCCACAACGCGCATGAACAGCCTGCTGGAGGATCTGCTCGACACCGCGCAGATCGAGGCTGGCCGTTATCAGTTGTCGCGCCTTGCATTGAGTGTCACCAGCCTGCTTGAAGAAGCCTGCAGCCTGCTGGTCATGCTGACGACCGAGAAGAATATCGAGCTCAATTGCACCTCTGCGCAGGGCCTGGTGATCGACGCGGACCCGGAACGGATCTTTCAGGTGCTGTCCAATCTGGTTGGCAATGCCATCAAGTTCACCCCCAAAGGCGGTCGAATCAATATCGACGCAGTGGCCGATGGTGACGACGTGCTGTTCAGGGTCAGTGATGACGGGATCGGCATTCCGGCGCAACACCTGCCCTATATTTTTCAGCGGTATTGGTCAGTGAAAGAAGGCAACCCGCGTGGCAACGGCCTGGGGCTGTACATCTGCCAGGGCATTATCACCGCTCACGGCGGGCGTTTATGGGCCGATAGCTCGCTTGATTCAGGCAGTGTGTTTTCCTTCACGCTGCCCATGCACCAAGGGCAGGACACGATTGGCGAGTCGACCTTCCTGAAACAGAGCGGCACCACACACCGCCTGGCGCAATCGATTTCCAGCAAGCTGGAGCGTCAGCAACTGGAAGATCGCCTGACCCGCGCGGGGTTGTTGAACGAGTTGAATCACCGGGTCAAAAATACGCTGGCAACCGTTCAGGCTATCGCTTCTCTTACGGTAAACAGCTCGACCTCACTCGATTCCTTTCGCAAAAGCTTCGATGCACGCCTGTTTGCACTGAGTCAGGCGCACGATGCGCTGGCGCGCGCAGAGTGGATGTCCACCGAGCTGGCCGATCTGCTGGCACAGCTGCAAGACGTGAACGGCGGGCAGCACCGGATTACCTTCACAGGAGACCCGGTCAGACTCGAACCGCGGATTTCCCTGACGCTTTCAATGGTGCTTCACGAACTGATGGCCAATGCATTGCAACATGGCGCGCTTTCCTCGCCTGCAGGTCAGGTGACGGTGGCGTCCACCTTGAACAGTCATCACAACCCGCCCACGTTGAGTATCGACTGGCTGGAAACAGAAGGCCCGCCGGTCGTTGCGAGCACCGTAAAAGGCTTTGGCCTGCGTTTGATACGCCGCAGTATCGAGCGCGAACTCAAAGGCAAGGTCGACATCAAGTTCGCCAGTACAGGTGTCAGTTGGTCAATGCTGATCCCGTGGCCAGAAAAGCCGGAAAGCAGTCTATGAATTCAAATGCAGACAACCAGCGCCCGGCCCAACGGGTGTTGCTGGTGGAAGACGAGACGATGCTCGCGATGCTGATGGAAATGATGCTCGAAGACCTGGGTTTCGCCACGGCCTATCACGCCAGCACGCTGGACGACGGCATCGAATACGCCCGCCATTGCGACTACGACCTCGCCATACTGGACATCAACATCATCGGCGGTAATTCGTTTCCGATCGCCGCCGCTATCGCCCATCGCGGCATCCCCTTCATGTTTTGCTCGGGGTACGGGCGCCTGGGGATACCCGACGTATGGATCGACCAGCGCTGCGTTGCCAAACCGTTCAGCGCCGAGCAACTGGACAAGGCACTGAGCGAGTTGCTCAACGTGTGAGCACCGCAGTTTTGCGGTGGCGATTGTCGATCAACATGGCGATCAGAACCGTGGAGCCCATCACGTAGCCATGCCCGAGCGTGCGGTCCATGAAGTCCGACATCGTGGTGCCAGCAGTGCTGGTTGAAAGAATGACCAGCCAGTAAAGCACCGGGTGACAATAAAAACCTGATCAAGACCAGACTAGAGGCAAGCCGCCCGCTGCAGGCGGCTTTCTGGTTGATCAGGGCGCGCCGAACAGCATTGTCCAGTAAATACCGTATTCGGTGTCGCTGCCCGTCGCGTACGCCGCGCCCACTTCGGTGAACATCGGGTTCATCAGATTTGCGCAGTGTCCTGGGCTGGCCAGCCAGCTGGCCATGGCTTTGCTCGCAGAACTCTGCCCTGCAGCGATGTTTTCCCCAATCTGCCGTCCGCCATAGCCCGCCGCGCGTGCACGATCGGCGGGTGAATCGTTATCGAAGCCACGATGGGTGAAGTAGTTTTCGCTGGCCATCGACTGGCTGTGTCCCTGCGCGGCCATTTCCAGTGTGGTGTTCCAGGTCAGCGGGCGAGCCGACGGAAAAGGTCGTTTGCCACACATACGCGGCTTGGCCCGCGCAGCATTGACCTGCGCCAGCAACAGTCGGCCAGCAGAACGCGCATCTTCCAGCTTGCTGCTGTCGATCAACGGCTTGGCCAGCACCACACGCCAATCGGCTCCCTCCTGAGTAATGCCGATGTCAGCGTATTGCGGGTCGAGCAAAGCGCTGCAGTAGCGGCTTTTGAGGATGCCGAACGCTTCGCTTGCGCTCTGCGCACCGACCAGCCGAAGGGTCCGCACCGTCACCGCCTGGTAACCCGAGGTCTTGAGCGCATCGCGAGAACTGCCGGAAAAATCGATTGGCAAGGCCACGTTCGCCTTGAGCACCAACGGCCTGGAGGCCTTGGGCGTGTTTGCTTCACAACGCTGCGGCTGAGCACGATAGTCGTTGATCGACTCGACCAGCTGTCGCTCGCCACCGGCACTGGCGGCGCCGGCAAGCGGTGCCAGCAGCGCGACAAGAGGCCAGGAAAGAAAACGCAATTGAGGCATTAGGGGCTGGCTCTGGAGGGATGGTAACCGCTGTGCGCCTTGATTTTCAGGGCCCGAATAGGACCCTGAAAAGCGCACAAGGTTCATGCCTTCTTTCTGGCTGTGAGCCACCCGACTCGCTATCGGGGGCGAGCAGCCCGCGCCTCGGGTTTGGCCAGCTCGGCACGGCACGCCGCGACTTCGTTGAACGAAGGCAGCCAGAGATAGACTGCCCCTGCCACGCAGGCCACCAGCGCAAGCTGTGCGGTAAGAAAGTAAATCCAGCTACGTTTGTCGAGCGCCTTGGCTGAAGCGTTGTAGAGCCTGGCAGCCCTAATCGCCGCAGCGTCTGCTTCATCGAACTTTTCGCAGAGCAGCTTGGCCGCTTTGGTAGAGGTGCGGTCCACTGAGCTGTCGATACTCTCTGTGACGGTGCCTTCCAGCTTGCTTAGCCTTTGCTCGAAGCCCTTTTCAAGCGCTCTCAATGATTCGACAGTTTTATGGGAAGCTTCCTGATCTTCTTTGGCGGCTTCGAGTATCTTCTGTGCAGCGCCAAAGATCAGCTCAAAATTCCGGTCGTGATCCACTGTCTGGTTTTCTCTGTTCATCATCGCTCCATGACCTTTTTGCTCAGCTTGTGTACAGGTCCTTTACGCTCGAGTTCCGGCATTTGCCTTTGCAGCTCGATGGACCGGTCAAAATTCTTGCTGTGTTCGATCCACTGGCCGTGCGGCAGGTTCAATTCCATCAAATCGCGCAACGCGGCGAAATGCAGCCCGCCGCCACTGCCCGCGATGAGCACCAGACCGGCCGTACCGATGTCTTCCGGCCCTTGAGCCAGCCTGACAAGGTCCAGATAATCTCGCTCGTTCTGGCTGACCTCGGCCGTAACGCCCTGCAAAATCCCCTTAGCCAGCTCCTGTATGAAGTCCTGAAACCTCTCGGGCGTCTTGGGTCTCAGACGATGACCCTCACCGAGGGCATCAAGATAAGGTTCTATCCGGGCCTTGAGCGCAGCCTCCGGCACAGGCGCAGTTTCGATGTACCAATGCACCCTGCGTGATACGTCAGGCAGGCTGGGTAATTGCTCGAGTCGCTGCGACAGAACCTGGCGCAGGAAGGCGTGGCGGTTTTGTTCTTTCGTGGATTTGTTGGCTTCGGTCTTGAACTCGATCAGCCTGACCGTTCCCGGAAACGCCATCAGCACATCACCCAGCCTTTTGTCATCGGGGGTCTGCTGGAGCAGATTGACCATACTGGGCAACTGTCCCGATTTAAGCTGCGCGCCAAGGGCGAACCCTAATCCATAGAGAAAATTCCCGATGACGACGTTCTCGTAGAGCTTCATTTCACATCCCGTGTGAGAGTAACGGCTTGGTTCGCAAAACTTGCCTCCAGGCAACGGCAGGCATCAGCACCCGTCAGCCTTTCGCCAGACCGACGCTGCGAGTTCCAGCCCGTCGATGATCAGCTTCAGGCCGAACCTGAACTCCTCCTCCACCGAAACACCGGGCAGATGGCGTCCGGCGGTGGCAATCGCCGGGTATTCGCTGGCATCGAGTGCGGCAAAAAACTCGACCAGTTCCTCGCCTTCCGCAGCCTCGCTTGAGGCGCTTGAGTGTTGTTGTATGGCAAAACCCAGTACGTAGTGGGCGACCGACGTGTAGGCACGGGCAGCCAGTTCGGCAGGGAAGCCGTTGGCCAGAAACAGCGCAATACCCTGCTCGCGGCGCTTGAGCCCGTTAGGCCCGATGGGTATCTGCGACACCAGCAACGGCAAGATACCCGGATGCCTGCGCAACACGCCATAAAGGCGCTCGGCCCCGGATGCGCAGGCCTTTTGCCAGGAATATCCTTCGCTGCCCTGCCCTTGCGGTACGAGTTCAACCGCCTCGGGCTGATCCGCAAGCAGTTCGCCCAGCACGCTATCGACCACGTAAATCAGTATCTCGTCCTTGCTGGCGAAATGCCGATAGAGCGTCGCCGTCCCGGACCCAAGGCGCTCGGCAAGCATGCGCATATTGAATGCCTGCGCACCCACCTCATCGACCGCTTCAAGTGCCGTGGCAACAATCCGCTCGACTGACACGGAAGGACGACCCCGCCCTGCGCTTTTTTCCACGCGGGGTGCGCGATTCATCCACCAGCGAGGGCTCCCGGGAACGGCTTGGCACTTCAGGTCTTCAGTCATGCGCAGATTATAAGCCCAACATGAGCGCTTACGGCTAGCCCCGTTTTGCCGCCAACGCTGTCGCCGTTCGTCTGTTTTCCCGCTTGGCGAGGTATCTGATTCGTTGACAGAAACAATTTATGGATACATCGTATCCGAAATAAAAAATAAACGATCAGCCGCTGGAAGTGGCTCCCACACATGCGGAGTTCAGATGCGTCAGAAGACGATATTTTCTCCAGGCAGGCACCTTCAAAATGCATACATACCCACCTGTTGAGCAGGACATTTGCGACGTTCTGATTATCGGCTCCGGACCCACCGGCCTGACCCTTGCCTGCGACCTGTCCCGGCGCGGTATCAACGTCAGAATCATTGAAAAAGCGGCGGCGCCGTTCAATGGTTCTCGCGGCAAAGGTATACAGCCGCGCACTCTGGAAGTGTTCGATAGCCTTGGCGTCGCAGCGCCTCTATTGCGCGCCGGGCAGCTGTATCCGCCGATGAAGTTTCATGTTTCGTTCCTGAGCATCAAATGGAACATGATGAAGTACCAGAAACAGGCAGCAGATATCCCCTACCCGAACGCATGGCTGGTGCCGCAATGGCGCACCGAGCAGGTGTTGCGTGACCGACTGGCAGAACTGGACATTCAGGTCGAATGGGCAACTGAAGCCTGCGACATCAAACAGAATGCCGAAGGTGTCACTGTGCAGCTCGATTGCCAAGGGCAGACTCGTACGGTGCACGCACGCTATCTGGTCGGCGCTGACGGTGGCAAAAGTTTCGTGCGCAAGCAACTGGGCGTTAACTTCGCAGGCGCGACGTCTCAGGAGGGCCGGATGATCGTCGGCGACCTGGAGGTGGACGGGCTTTCACGGGATGCATGGCATGTATGGCCAATGCGCAAAGGCGCGATGATCGGCCTGTGTCCAATGCCGCATTCAAACCTGTTCCAGCTGATGATGCGCCTGGACGCCGACGAACCCGTTCCGGAGCTGTCAGAGCACACCCTTCAGACCCGCTGGCTGGCAGCCACCGGCCAGAAGAAGATTCGCCTGCACGGCCCGACGTGGCTTTCAGTGTTCCGGCCCAATGTGCGCCTGGCCGAGCGCTATCGGGTCGAACGGGTGTTTCTCGCGGGCGACGCTGCCCATGTGCACACCCCCGCCGGCGCGCAAGGTCTCAATACCGGTGTGCAGGACGCCTGGAACCTGGGCTGGAAACTCGCAGCGGTGCTGGGGGGCGCGCCCGAGGCACTGCTCGACACCTACGAAGAGGAACGCAGACCGGTGGCGGCGGCAGTGCTGGAGTTGTCCAGCGAACTGTTCAATAACACCACCGGGGCAGGCATCCCCAAGTTCAGGCGTGGCGACAAGGAGCGGCAATTGTTGCTCAACTACCGCGGCAGGTCGCTTTCGCTGAACAGTACCGACAACGTCGACGGCAAGGTCCAGGCAGGCGACCGCGCACCCGATGCCACCTGCTCGCAGCAGCGCTGCGGGAGCACACAGCTGTTCGACGTCTTCCGGGGCGGGCACTTCACACTGTTGGCGTTTGGTGCGCATGCCATCGCTGCGACGCAAGCGTTCGACAGCCACGACAAGCACTGCCTGCGGACCTTTGCCGTGCGGCCCAAGCACATCGGTGATGACCGCGACGGTCTGGTTGATGAAGCCGGTCAGGCGTGCGAAGCCTATGGCGTGAGCGCTGAGGAAAACGTCATCTTTCTGGTACGTCCCGACGGGTATGTCGGTCTGGTGGCCGTGGGCGACTTTGTGGTGGCAATCAAGCGCTATCTGGCCAGGGTGACCGGCGCACCCGGCCAGATCACCGGCCGCGACATGCAAACGACACGCGCCATCGCACACTGATACACGCCAGAAAGATCACTCAGAGAGCCGCCGTCATGAAACACTTTTTCCTTCCCGCACTGACCGTTGTTGCTTTGCCTGCCCTGTCGTTGCCGTTCGCCCACGCTGAACCGGGCGATTTCAGCCTGGGCCTGGGCGCGGCAATCAGCGAAAGCCCTTATGCAGGCGTCGGCACACAGGTCAACCCGATTCCGTTGATTAAATATGAAGGCGAACGTTTTTACGTGAACGGCGTAACCGCGGGTTATCACCTGATCAACACCGAGTCGTTCTCCCTCGATGCCATTGTTGCCCTGCAGATGGACGGCATCGATCGTGACGACTTCGGTCGCCGCGAACTGGCCAGAAACGGCATCGACCGCGACCTGCTGGAAGACCGCGACAATGGCATCGACGCAGGCTTGGCCGCCAAACTGCGCGGCGCTGCCGGCCAGCTTGAAGGGGTCGCCAAAAACGACATCAGCGGTGCCAGCGATGGCTACTCGCTGAACCTTGAATACGCGTACCCCTTCACCTGGGGCAAAACCCGCTTCAAGCCCAACATCGGTGCCACCCATATGTCTGGCAACCTGGTGAATTACTACTACGGTACGCTGAAAGAAGAAGAGCAACGCGGCATTGCCCGGTACCGTCCAGGCAGCGCCACGGTGTCCTATGCCGGTCTCGGTTTTTCCCGGTCCATCGGCAAACAGTGGGAAGTCTCGGGCAACCTGCGCTACAGCGCACTGCCGGATGAACTGAGCGACAGCCCGCTGGTGGAGCGTGACACGGACAGTTCCACGTCGATGTTTATCGGCATATCAAGAAAGTTCTGATGCCCGGCGCCGCCTGTGTGGCCCTGAAGTCGACTCACCGCGAGCCCATCATGATCGAACGATCACTGAGTGTTTTAATCGTCGAAGACAATCTGGCGCTGGCCGCCAACATGTTCGACTACCTGGAAGCCTGCGGACATACGCTGGATGCGGCGCCCGACGGCAAATCCGCGATGCGTCTGATCAGCGAAAACCACTACGACGTCATCGTGCTGGACTGGATGATGCCGCGCATGGACGGCATCAGCCTCCTGCGTCACCTGCGCACCCAATTGCGCAATCCGGTGCCGGTGATGCTGCTGACCGCCAAGGACCAACTGGACGACAAGCTGCTGGGCTTTGAGTCGGGTGCGGACGATTACATCGTCAAACCGCTGGCCCTGCCTGAGCTGGAAATTCGTCTGCGGGTGCTGGCTGCCCGCCATCATCAGCGCTCGGATGTGCGGCAGGTGCTGGAAGTCGCCGATCTGTGCTTCGACCTGGGCACACAAACCATCATGCGCGGCGGTGTCCAACTGCCCTTTTCGCCGATCAGACGAACCCTGCTGGAGGTGCTGATGCGCAACTCGCCGCACGTTGTTACGCGCACGCAACTGGAGCTGCTCATCTGGGGCGACAGCGTGCCCGACGGCGACCTGTTGCGCTCGCACATGCATTTGCTCAGAAAGACCATCGATGGCGAGCGGATCGCCGAGCAAAAGCTGCTCCATACAGTAACGGGCATTGGCTTTCGCCTGTGCATGTGCGCATGATCAGTCTCCCTGGCCGCCGGGGCAGCCTGCATCGTCTGATCAGCGCAATTTTGCTGGGTTTCGGACTGTTGATGACCACCGGCCTGGCGACTCAGGGGTTCATGAGCCAGGAGCTCATCGATCACCCGATCTGGAAAGAATTGCTTGAAACCGCGACAGCCAATGCACTTGCAGACACGCCACAGCCCAAACCCCAGAAAGGCGACAGAATTCAGATATGGAAACTGTCGAACGACACCCACACTGATACTGCCGCGACCGGCATGCCGCTTTTTCTCGCATCACTTGCACCAGGTTTCTACAGCGAGGGCGATCTGGACCGTAGAGCTTCAGGCTTTTCCGACCCCGACTACGCCGTGCTGGTCACCTCGCTGGGCAAGGAACGTTTGGTAGCGGCCATCGACATCAGCGATCTGGAGCGGGAGCAGAACCTCATCGCAATCATCGGAGCGACTTTTCTGGTCATGAATCTGATGCTGATCATTGCCGTGATTGCCTGGCTGTACGTGCGCCTGCACCGCCCGGTTCAAGCGCTTGCGCTGGGCATGAAGCAACTCGACCCGGAACGCCTCTCGCAACGACTGCCGATGCACTATGAACAGGAAGAACTCAAGGACATTGCCTGGGGCATCAATGCACACCTGGAACGGGTCGAACAGTTCATGGCTCGTGAACGCGCCCTTCTCGATCAGGCCAGTCATGAGTTTCGCACGCCCATTGCGGTGATCAGCGGCGCGCTGGATGTGCTGGCCAGGCAAACGCTGCCAGCCTGTGCCGCGCCGCCGATCCAGCGCATGCGGGCAACCGTGGACAACCTGACCGAAATCATGGTCGCGCTGCTGTACCTGTCGCGCGAACCTGTGGCCTCAAGCCCCGACGACCCTGTCGAACTGGACCGTTTGTTGCCCGGCCTGATCAAGGATCACCAGCACTTGCTGGACGGCAAACCCGTGCAGTTTTCGGTGCACATCCACCAGACGCTCAGCCTGCGCGTGCCGGAGGCGATGTTGCGCATTGCCATCGGCAACCTGTTGCGCAATGCCGCCGAAAATACCTACGACGGAACAATTGCCGTGCGCCTCAAGGAAGGCGTGTTGAGCGTGACCGATTCGGGCGAAGGCTTCGACACTGCGCAAGCCTCCCGCCACTACCTGTCACTGTTGAGAAACTCGACCAGAGCAGGCACCGGAAAGGGCCTGGGGCTGTTTCTGGTGCGGCGCATCTGCGAGCGTTTTCAATGGAGGCTGACGCTGGAGTCAATGCCGACACTGGGCACCCGAGCGGGGCTGGATTTCCGGGTTCAGGCAGTGATGGGCGAGTGAGCCCAGTGTCGAATCCGCAGCGCCACACAGGCGCTGATCACGTACAGGCCGTAGGAGAGAAACCCGTGAATCCCCCCACGGACCAAGGTATCGGTGTCAGCGACGCTTCATCCGGTCAATGATCACCGCCAACAGCAGAATCGTGCCGCGAATCACGTACTGGTAGAAGGTATCGATGTTCTTCAGGTTCATCGCGTTCTCGATGATTGCCAGAATCAGCACGCCAGCGATCACATGACGAATCATGCCGATACCGCCACTTAGCGAGACCCCGCCCAGCACACAAGCCGAGATGATGGTCAGCTCAAAGCCCTGGCCGATCATCGGTTGGCCCGAGGTCATGCGGGAAGCCAGTACCACACCCGCCAACGCACCGATCAGGCCGTGTACTGCGAAGATGATGATCTTGGTGCGATCGACATGCACGCCCGCCAGCAGCGCGGCTTCCTGGTTACCGCCGATGGCCATCGTGTTGCGCCCGTAGGTGGTGTAGTTGAGCAACCAGCCGAAGAACATGAAGCAGGCGATGGTGATCAGAATAGGCACCGGCACGCCGTAGATCTGGCCATTGCCGAAGATGAAGAAGTCTTCGTTGGAAACACCGACGGCCTTGCCGTTGGAGAAGATATAGGCCAGCCCGCGCACGATCTGCATGGTAGCCAATGTCGCAATCAGCGCATTGATGCGCAGCTTGGCGATGACGATGCCGTTGATAAGGCCAACCACCAGCCCCAGCGCCAGAGCTGCCGACACACCGAGAAACACGCTGTCGGTGTCGCGAATGACGATACCGGCGATGACCCCGGAGCAGGCCAGCACCGAGCCCACCGACAGGTCGAAGTGCCCGGACGCCAGGCAGAACAACATGGTGCAGGCGGCAATGCCCACGGTAGAAATCGCCAGGCCAAGACCGCGCATGTTCAGCGGTGACATGAAGTTGTCGATAAACACGGCACACAGCAGGAAAATTCCCACGGCAGCCAGGAGCATCACCCAGTCATCGACAAAACGACGCAGGTTCATGCCCTGACGGGGAGCCTGAAGGCTGGATTCGGTAGACATACGCACCTCTTTTTTATTGTTCATGGTCAGGGGACCGTTTTTAGCCGCGCGTGCGTGGCAGAGCCAATTGCAGAAGTCGCGACTCGTCAGCCTCGTCGCGGTTGAGTTCACCGGTGATCGCGCCTTCGCTCATCACCAGAATGCGGTCGGAAATGCCCATGACTTCCATCAGGTCGCTGGACACCACGATCACGGCAATGCCATCGGCGGCCAATGTGTGAATGATCTCGTAGATCTCGGATTTGGCTCCGACATCGATCCCGCGGGTCGGCTCGTCCAGCAGCAGGACTTTCATCGGCATCGACAGCCAGCGACCGAGAATGGCTTTTTGCTGATTACCGCCGGACAGAAACATGATTTGCTGGTCAGGCGATGGCGTCTTGACGTTCATCGCCTTGATCTGAGTACGTGCGTTGTTCCGCTCCCAACTGCCCTGGATCAGGCAGCCGAGATTCACATGCCGGGGCCGCGCACCGATGTTGATGTTCTCCGCGACGCTGGACAGCGGCACGATGCCTTCTTTCTTGCGGTCTTCCGGGCAGAGCAGCACCCCGGCCGCAATGGCATCACGTGGCGACTTCAAAGTCAGCGGCTGACCGTCCAGTTGCAGGCTGCCGGCGGTACTGCGCGTCAGCCCGGAAAGAATGCGAAACAGCTCGGTACGACCTGCGCCCACCAGACCGAAAAAGCCCAGCACCTCGCCTTTCTGCACGGCGAAACTCACTGGCTCCTGCAAGCCCGGCCCCAACAGACCGGTGACCCGCAGGCTCGGCCCCTGATGCTGACGTGGACGATAGTTGTAGATGTCCTGAATATCGCGACCGACCATGCAAGTCACCAGCCGGTCGTGGTCCAGATCAGCCATCTGCTCGAAGGTTTTGACAAAGCGCCCGTCCTTGAAGACGGTCACGGCATCGCAGACCCGGAAGATTTCTTCCATACGATGCGACACATACAGAATCACCCGCCCCTCATCCCGCAGCCGCACGATGATCGCCATCAAACGGTCGATCTCGCGCGCCGACAGGCTGCTGGTGGGTTCGTCGAACGCGATGACATGAGCGTTGCGCGACATGGCCTTGGCGATTTCCACCAGTTGCCGCTGGCCCAGCGACAGGTCGCCCAAGCGCGTGCGCGGGTCGATCTCGTCGGCCAGACCTTTGAGCAGCTCACCGGCTCGACGGTACATGGCGCCACGATTGATCAAGCCGAAACGATTAGGCATGTGCCCGAGCAGCAGGTTCTCGGCGACGGTCATTTCCGGCACCAGATGCAGCTCCTGATGAATCACCGCCACACCCGCCGCGATACTCTCGGCGGTGGATTTGAATTGATAGCTGTGCTCACCGATCTGCAGGGTGCCGCTGTTGGGCTGATAAGAGCCGCCCAGAATCTTCAGCAGCGTGGATTTGCCTGCGCCGTTCTCCCCCATCAATGCGTGAACGCTGCCGGGACGCGCTTCGAAGCTGATGTCCGAAAGCGCCTTGACGCCGGGAAATACCTTGCCGATGCCGTTGAAGCGCAAGGCGCCGCCTGTGGCTGTTTGCTCGATAGCCTGTTGCATGAAACCAACCTCCTCGCACGTGTGAGGGGCCTGAAAATCAGGCCCCTCGTTCAGCTCACTTCCACAGACCACGATCGGTCAGGATTTCCTTGAAGTTGGTGCGTTCGATCAGTATCACGTCGTCCAGAGCGGTGTACATGGGTGGCACGGTGCCCTTTGTGACCCATTCGTATACATAAAGCGCGGTGTCGCCGCCCTCCTTGCCAGGGTTCGGCAACATTGAGCCAAAGAAGCCGCTTTTTTTCTTCTTCAGTTCGTCGATCGCATCGGTGCCGTTGATACCGATCCCGATCACGTCATCGGCTCCAAAGCCATTGGTAGAAGTCGCACGCACACCACCCAATACGGTGTTGTCGTTCATACCGCCGATGATCAGCCTTTTGGCATCGCCTGGCAGTTTTGGCAGCGCCGAGTTGGTGGCGTCCATGCTCCCTGGTACATCCAGAGTTTTCTGCGCGGTAAAGACAATGTGATCTTTCGGCAAACCGGCTTCTTCAAGCGACTTCACCGAACCATCAGTGCGTTTCTTGCCGGTATCCAGCTCGTTATAAGTGTTGATGATCGCGTAGGTGCCTTTCCAGCCATCCTTGTCCCACTCGCGTTTTTTCGCTTCCTTGGCCATCTCGACACCCTGCTTCTGGCCAACCTCAAAAGCCGCCATGCCCAGGTACGGCACGTCCTCCATAAAATTGCCTTTAGCGTCTACAAACCGATCATCCACGGCCATGACCTTTAGACCCAGCGCTTTGGCCTTGGCCACAATCGCAGGGCCGAGAGAAACATCAGGCGGGCAGATTACGAACCCCTTGGCACCGTTGGCCGCGAGGTTATCAATAGCGGTCAGGGTCTTCTCACCATCGGGTACAGCGATCTTGATAACAGTAAAACCATGCTCCTTGCCGGCTTTTTCGGCCCCCGCCCACTCGGCCTGGAACCAAGGCTCTTCAGCCTGCTTGACCAGGAAGCCGATTTTGACTTCTTCAGCAGCAGAGGCAACACCACTCATGCCGAGAATGGCAGTGGTGACGGCGGCACAGCACAGGGAACGAATCCCGTGACGACTCAACATAGCTAACTCCTTATTTTTATTGAATAGCTACAACGTTCAGCGAGGTGGCAGTCGAGAACGCGGATGCGCCCAGAACCGATCAAATAGTCATACCATATAATGAATGACTGCTATGTAACCGAATGTCACTCTTATAAATGCGGTCGGCGGCGAACGCTCCGTCAACCTGCGAAACGCCGACATGCTTTGCCGCTGACACCGACGTGCGCCGTCAGTACCGCGCCGTCGAACTGCCCATGCGCATCGCCAGGCGCTGCGCTGGTGACATACAGCGTCTGCAGGTCGGGACCTGCGAACACGCAACTGGTGGGATGGCTGACCGGTAAATCGACAATCCGGTCGACGCTGCCATCGGGCGCAAAGCGGATCAGGCAACTGCCGCCCCAGCGCGCGTTCCAGACATAGCCTTGGGCATCCATCGCCGAACCGTCGGGCGAACCACGGCTTTGCTCGGCCGCCCAGACCCGGCGGGGCCCCAGCGTGCCATCTGCCAGCACGGGGTATTGGTAGATAACCTCGTCGAGGGTATCGGCGCTGTACAGCACGCTGCCGTCGGTGTTCCATAGCAAGGTGTTGACGATGCCCTGCCCGTCCAGCAAACGCGTCACGCTCGCGTCGGCATCGACCCGGAACAACCCGCCCGAACGACGAACCAGAGGAACATCGCCGCCTCCGGCGTCAATATTGTTCTGCATGCTGCCCAGCCAGAGGCGGCCGCTCGCATCGCAACGGGCTTCATTGGCGCGATTACCGGGGGTCGGGTCTGCGACACAGAACAACGACAATGAGGTTCTTTCAGAGGTCGGGTCCAGGCGATAGACGCCGCTGGCCAGTGTCACCAGCGCGTCGCCCTGTTCAGTGGGGATAAACGCGGACACCGGCTCAGGCATGCGCCATTGACGGTACTCCCCGGCGACCAGCCGACAGGCCAGAAATCCGGCGATGTCGACCCAGTACAGGGCCTCTGCTTCGGCATCCCAGAAGGCGCCTTCAGCCAGTTTGAAACGGTGCTCGGAAACGGGCAGCCAGTTCATGAAAAATGTCCTTTGTTATTGTTGTAAAGGCACTTTTTTAGGTGTGTATTGCTTCAATGCTCATAACACAGGCCTTGCCAGCCCGAGCCTTCAGTCGGCCGGTCAGCTGTAAAACCGGCCTGTCCGGCAAAAAAGTGTCAGATCGGCTAAGGTGATCTCGTCAGCCTTCAGTGCCGCTTGCGCTACTAAATAGTATTACAATTCATTTTTCAAGCGGCATTTTATCGACTATAAATGCATGCATCGGAAGAAATCCGGTCAAATAGTCTTACCAATAACAATAAAAGCGGGTAGATCAGATGAAAAAGCATGCTCTTCTCAGCACCTTTGGACTGTCCTTGATGATCAGTACCTTGACCGCACAGGCCGCAGCACTCTCCAGCGAACACAGCGCGTTTGGGCAACTGCCCGATGGCAGCGCCATCGAGAAATATACCCTGCGCAACAGCCATGGCGTGCAGGCCAGCATCATCACTTATGGCGCAACCCTGCAATCACTGCTGGTGCCCGACAAGGCTGGCAAGGTGGAAGACATCGTGCTGGGCTTCGACGATGTGCAGGGCTATCAGAGCAACGGCACGGTTTATTTCGGCGCGACCATCGGCCGTTTCGGCAACCGTCTGGCGGGCGGCAAATTCAGTCTGGATGGCAAGACCTACCAGGTTCCGCTCAACGACAAGACCAATGCCCTGCACGGCGGCGACAAGGGTTTCGACAAGCGACTCTGGAAGGCGGAAGAAACCAGGACCGGTGATTCGGTCGGCGTGAAACTGACCTACGTGTCGCCGGATGGCGAGATGGGTTTCCCGGGCACGTTGCAGACTGAAGTCACCTACAGCCTGAACGACAAGAATGAACTGAAAATCGACTACCGCGCCACCACCGACAAACCCACGGTGCTGAACCTGACCAACCACAGCTATTTCAACCTCGCGGGCGCAGGCAGCGGCGATGTGCTCAAGCAGGTCGCCACCCTTCACGCTTCGCACTACACCCCGGTCAACGACAAGCTGATCCCGACGGGCGAACTGCCCGCCGTCGCCGGCACGCCGATGGACTTCCTCAAGCCCACCGCGTTTGGCAAACACATCAAGGATGACCACCAGCAGCTGAAATATACCGAACCCAAACAGGGCGGCTTTGATTTCAACTGGGTGCTGGACAGCAAAGGCGATGTGAAGAAACTCGCCGCCGAGGTCAGCGACCCGCAATCGGGCCGCACGCTGCAACTGTTCACCACCGAGCCCGGCGTGCAGCTGTACACCGGCAACTTCCTGGATGGCAGCATTCACGGCAAGGGCGGCAAGGTCTATCCGCACTGGGGCGCTTTCACGCTGGAAACCCAGCACTACCCTGACGCGCCCAACCAGCCGAAATTCCCCAGCACGCGACTGGACCCAGGCAAAGCCTACACCCAGACCACTGTGTTCAAATTCCTGAACAACTGAGGCGTTGACGCGCGCAGCTCCGGGAAACCTTAGCTGCGCGACTGTCCGTTTATTGATTGCGCTTCATGGCCGCTGTCAGGGTATCGACGTTGTAGCGAAACATCTTCGCGTAAGTCGCTGCCGGGCCGTCAGCTGGCGACAACGACTCCACATACAACTCGCCGCCCGGCTGAGCACCGCTGGCTTGGGCAATCTGCTTGACCAGACGCGGGTCACTGGAGTTCTCGAAGAAGTAGGCGCTGACATGCTCGGCCTTGATCTGACGGATCAGTTTCGAGACATCGGCTGCGGAGGCTTCAGACTCGGTGGACAGCCCCAACGGTGACAGGAACGTCACACCGTAGGCATCGCCGAAATAACCGAACGCATCATGGGAGGTGAGAATCTTGCGGTTGGCGGCAGGAATCGAATGGATCTGATCGCGGGCGTAGAGATCCAGTTGCTGCAATTCAAGAATGTAGCGCTCGCCATTGGCCTGATACTCACTGGCCCCTTGCGGATCAGCTTTTTTCAGCGCAGCGATGATATTGCGCACGTAAACCACCCCGTTCGCCGCACTGTTCCACGCATGCGGGTCAACAATGCGCTTGCCGTCTTCGTCCATGCTGCGGGTCTTGATACCCTCGGAAAGTACCACCGGCTGGCCCTTGTAGCCCGACGCCTTGATCAGCCGGTCCATCCAGCCTTCCAGATGCAGACCACTGACAAACGCCAGGTCGGCATTCTTCAGCGCCTGAGCGTCGCCGGGCGTCGGCTCGTAGACGTGCGGGTCGCCATTGGGGCCGATCAGCGATTTGACATGGACCCGGTCGCCGCCGACGGTGCTGACCATGTCGGCGATTACCGTGAACGAGGCCACCGCTTCCAGCGGTTTGGCCTGGGCAAGGCTGGCAAATGCCGACAACGCCAGTGCAGCTATGGAACTCAACACCATCAATCGTTTCATGACATACCTTTTCAGTGAGCCAGGTGAGGTTTGGGAAACAGTCGACGCACGATGCCCGTGCGCCCGAATAACAGGGACAAACCGTAGAACGCGCTGGCGGTCAGGACGATGGCCGGCCCCGAAGCGACGCCAAGGTGGTAGGAAACGATCAGGCCGATCAGCCCGGAGAGAGTGGCAATCAGCGTTGAGATGACCATCAGGCCGCTGAGCGAATTGCTCCAGAAACGTGCGGCGGTGGCAGGCAGCATCATCATGCCCACCGCCATCAGGGTGCCCAACGCCTGAAAACCTGCGACCAGGTTCAGCACCACCAGCAACAGGAACAGCACATGGTACAGCGAGCCGCGCCCGCCGACTGCTCGTAGAAACCCCGGATCGAAGCACTCCAGCACCAGCGGGCGATAGATCACCGCCAACAGCACCAGCGTGAACGACGCAATGCTGCCCACCATGTAGATGGCGGTGTCGTCGATGGCCAGAATGGTGCCGAACAGCACGTGCAACAGGTCAACACTGGAGCCATGCAGCGAGACGATCAGCACCCCGGCAGCCAATGAAGTCAGGTAAAAGCTGGCAAAACTGGCGTCTTCACGCAGCGAGGTCAGCCGGCTGACCAGCCCGGACAGCAACGCCACCGCCAGCCCGGCGATCAGTCCGCCAAAGCCCATCGCGGGCAGCGACAGGCCGGCGATCATGAAACCCACTGCAGCCCCCGGCAGAACCGCATGACTCATCGCATCGCCGACCAGACTCATGCGCCGCAGCATCAGCAACACGCCCACCGGGCCTGAGCCAATGCCCAATGCCAGGCACGCCACCAGCGCGCGGCGCATGAAACCGAACTCGACAAACGGCTCGACAATCAGGCTATACAGCATCATGAGCGTTCATCCTCGGCATCACACAGCGAGGCGTCTGGGCTCCAGTATTCAGCCATGTTGCGCGCCTTGCGCAGGTTGGCGTCGCTAAGCACGTGCGAGGTCTCACCCCAGGCAATGGCTTCGCGGGCCATCAACAGGGTTTGCGGAAAGTGCTGACGCACCTGTTCGATATCGTGCAGCACGGCGATCACCGTCCTGCCCTGCCCGTGCCAGACCCGCACCAGCTCCAGCAGGTCGCGGGTGGTGCGTGCATCGATGGCGGTAAACGGTTCGTCCAGCAGGATCACCGAGGCGTCCTGCAACAACAGGCGCGCAAACAGCACGCGCTGAAACTGCCCGGATGACAGCGAGCCGACGCTGCGCGCTTCAAACCCTTCCAGCCCAACCGTGTGCAAAGCCTCTTGGGTCAGGCGAGCATGATTGCGCGTCAGGCTGCGAAATGGCCCGATGCTGTGCCAGGCACCCATCGAAACCGTGTCGGCAACACTCAGCGGAAAGCTGCGGTCGATCTCCGCGGCCTGCGGCAGGTAGCCAATCGTGCGGGTCGCCAGACGGCCCCGGTCGATATGCCCCTGGGCCGGTTTCATGGTGCCGGCGATGGCTTTGATGAGGGTCGATTTGCCCGCGCCATTCGGCCCGACAATCGCCGTCAGGCTGCCCGCCTCGAAGCGCCCGCTGATGTGATGCACCGCCGGGCGACGCTCGTAGGCGACGGTCAGGTTTTCCAGGCCAATGGCGGCGCTCACGGAATGGCCACCGACCAGCCGATGGCCAGCCACAGCAATGCCAATATGACCAGAGAAAACAGGACCCGCTTCCAGGCTGGTTGAGCCAGAACGGAGCCTGCTATCGAGGCACTTGCTACTGAAGAGGTAGAAGGAATTTTCACGCGAGAGTAACCTGCAACTATTCGTTACAGTATTACATAGCAGTCTTGCAAATGTTATTAAATAACATTCATCCTCGCGTTCGAGCCTCCATGCAGGCCAAAAACCCGCGCTGTAAATCTTCGATCAGCGCCGAGCCATCCTCCAGGCCGATGTGCAGGCGCAGCACGGTGTTGAGCTGCCTGTCTTCTTCGCTGCTCCGCGCCGTGAGCTCGGCCACTGTGATCAGGCTCTCATAACCGCCCCACGACGCCCCGAGGCCGAACAGCTGCAAGGCGCCGATGAAGTGCTCTGCCAATGCGGGATCATCGTCACGCAACTCGAACGACAGCAGACCGTTACTGCCACTGAAATCGCGCTTCCACAGCCAATGCTGCGGATGTGTGGGCAAGCCCGGATGAAACACCCGGCCAACCTGCGGGTGGGCGTCAAGCCACAGCGCGACCTCCAGCGCCTGGCGCTCATGCACCTCCACGCGCGAGGCCAGCGTGCGTGCGCCGCGCAGTATCAGCCAGGCATCATCAGGGCTGGTCGCGTTGCCCAAAGTGTCGCCCATCCGTCCAATTGGCGCCCAGACGTCTTCGCGGGTGCAGACGCTGCCCATCACCACATCACTGTGGCCACACAGGTATTTGGTCAGGGCCATGATGGAAATGTCCGCACCCAGCGCCAGCGGTCGGTACAGATAGCCACTGCCCCAGGTGTTGTCCACCGCCAGCAGAATTCCGCGCGGCCGACACAACGCCGCAAGTGCAGGCAGGTCGCACAGCTCATACAGCAGTGAGCCGGGCACTTCGGCGTAGACCATGCGTGTGTTGTCCTGCAACTGCGCTTCCAGCCCTCGACCGTCGGCGGCGTAATAGCTGACCTCGATCCCGAACGGCTGCAAAAACTCCTGCGCCACACGGCGTACCGGTGAATAGACGGCGTCGGTCAGCAACACATGATCGCCGGGGCGCAGGTAGGCCAGAAACGTCTGCGCCACCGCAGCCAGGCCGCTGCTGAACAGCCGGGTGCGATAACCACCTTCCAGCTCGGTGACCAGGTCTTCAAGGGCAAAGCCCGTCGGATTGCCTCGCGCGCCATAACTCAACAGCCGCTCGCTGTCGCGACGCTTACGCACATCGCGCATCTCGCTCAAACTGTCGAACAGCACCGTACTCAGACGCGTGACGGGCACATTGACACCACGCATTCCATCGCCCTTGGCCGTACGTGCTGCATGCACCAGCCTTGTACGTAGCAAAGGATCGCGCAGCGACGGATTGCGCGGCCCGCCAGACGCCGGTTCGGGTTGCAGCGGCTTGAAGCTGGCAATCTCCTGCGCGGTCATTTGCCCCAGCAAACCGATCTCCCAGGCCAGGTACTGACGTGCAGCGTCCTTGTTGCCCGAGTGCCGATCATGGGTGAAGAACAGAAAATCGATACAGTGCTCGTCTGCCAGACTTGCGCTGCCTTCGCGCACTGGCCGCCCGGCCGCCTGCCAGGCCTCAACGCCGCCTTCAAGCACGCGAGTCTGCTGACGCTGCGCCAAAGGCAATTCCTGCACGGCCAGTTGCGCAATCAGCGGATCGTCGGCGACCAGCACCACCGGCCTGATTTCCTGCGCCAGAACACCTGCGAGCAACGGGCGAATCGACCAGCGCGAGCCGTCGATATGTGCCTTGCGGTAGCGCGTGCTGGAACGCAGATCGATCAGCGCAACCGCCGCGTCTTTCAACGCGTCTTCCAGTACCTGAATGCTGATGCCCGGCACGTCTGCCGTGGCCACGTTAGCTTCAGCCACCGGCAGCGACAGGCCGCTCTCGACGCCGTCAGCCAGCACATATGCATCATGCCCCAGTTGCCTTAGCCAACTGGCGACAATGGGCGCGCGAATGCCATCGGCGTCCAGCAACACCAGCCGTGCGTTGCGCACCCCAACGTACAGATCGGTGGCCTGAATCAACTGTCCGCCAGGCGTGTGTTGCGCGCAGGGCAGGCTGCCTGCGGCAAATTCTTCGGCGCTGCGTACATCACACAGAAACAGGCTGCGACCGGACTCCTCAGCCCAGCGCTGCACTTGTCCGCCCGTCACGGTCTGCACCTGCGCGCGCCTGGCCAGCGCCTCGGCAGCATTGCGCTGTCGGGTCAGCGCCGCTGCGGACACCTCATCCGGGTAGCGCCGGACACTGCCGTGTTCCAGTTGCAGATCGGCCAGGTACCAACCCTGTGTACCGTTCTCGAGTGCATATACAGGGTTTTTCAGGCCCATATCGATCAGCGTCTGAGCGCCGATGATGCTGCGTGTGCGCCCGGCGCAGTTGACGACAATCGGCGTGCTGTCATCGCCAACCAGTTCCCGAATGCGATAACCCAGCTCGCCATTGGGGCAGCACACGGAACCTGGGATGGTCATCTTGCGGTACTCATCGAACGGCCTGCCGTCCAGCACCACCAGCGGCTCGCCGCGCGCCTGCCACTGTGCCAGTTGCGTGGCCGTGACATGCGGCGTGTGGCTGACCTGCTCGACCAGCTCGCCAAATGCCTTGGACGGCACATGCACGCCTGCAAACAGCTGTCGGCCCGATTCTCGCCAGCCATGCGCGCCGCCCTGCAGAATGTGCACGTTGCCGTAGCCCAACGCAGCGAGTCGCAGGGCTGCTCGCGGTGCGACATCGCTGCCGCTATGGTCGTAAATCACCAGGCGCACGGCAGTGTTCGGTGCCAGACGGCGGATGTCCAGTTCCAGACGGCTGTAGGGCAGCGTCACCCCGTGAAACAGATGCGCTTCGCCATACTGGCCATGCTCACGCACATCGAACAGGGCAATTTCCTGCCCGTCGAACAGCCATTGTTGCAGGTGCGCCGGGGTGATGTTCTGGCTCATTGGGTGGCTCATTTGAGTTGAAAGAAAACGCTATCGCACGCACCTCGCACCGGCTTAATACGCCTGAATCGAAGGTGCCATCTGCGAAGCGTTGTAATTGAGCACGCGCCCTTCCTGATTGACGCCATAGCGGCCGTTGAGTGATTCCAGCGGACGGCCGTAGAGGTGGAAATGCAAGGTGGGCTGATCGCCCTCGACCTTGATGCCGTGCAGGTCTTCACCTAGAAACGAAATCGGCGTGCCGGGCTGAACCACCACCTCTTTCTCCAGCTCAAGCCGGGCGAAGGCCGGGTCACTGCCGTCATCGGTGCGAGCCCATACGTAATTGATTTCCTGACCCTGCACCGCGACGATCACCGCCCAGGTTTCATGGTTATGCGGCAAGGTGCTTTTGCCGGGCAACAGGGAATTCATGTACAGCGTCGGGGTTTCGCCATCGTCGTTGAGCCGGTAGCGAAACGCGGTATCACCCTCGCCCGCCACCGGAGCGGGAAAACCGGCGAAATTGAACAGGTCATGCCGCTCGGCCAGCGTCTCCAGCAACGTGACAATTTCAGCCAGTGCCGCACGGTCCACGCCGCGCTCGTGGATGACGCGCACTTGCTGCAGAAACGCTTCTATTACGTGGGTTCGGTCATCAAGGCTCATACAGGTGCTCCCTTTTTTGGTTCTGATTTAGACGGACAGGCTGTAGCGGCTGATATTGCTCAGCAGAAACGGGTCGCCCGCCGTGTGGTTTCGACGTCCCGCATCCCCCAGTGCATGGCGCAAAAACGCGGCCGTGCGCTCGCTGGTCGGGCGCTGGAATATCTGCTCGGCGCTGCCGTGTTCGACAATCAGGCCGTTCTCGGTGAAATACACCTGGTCACTGATCTCCTCGGCAAAACGCATCTCATGAGTCACCAACACGCAGGTCATGCCCTCCTCGGTCAGCTCGCGAATGACGGTCAGCACCTCGCCGACCGTTTCCGGGTCCAGCGCCGAGGTCACTTCATCGAACAGGATCAGTTCCGGACGCATGGTCAGGGCGCGAGCGATGGCCACCCGCTGTTGCTGCCCGCCGGACAACTGCCCCGGATACGCATCGGCCTTGTGCTCCATGCGCACCTTGGCCAGCAACGCCCGCGCCTGTTTTTCTGCCTCGCCGCGCTCGATGCCCAGCACCTTGCGGGGTGCTATCACCAGGTTTTCCAGCACTGACAAATGCGGAAACAGGTTGTATTGCTGAAACACAAACCCGACCCGCTTGCGCAACTCGATGCGCTCGGCTTCACGCGTCAACTCATCAACCCGGGTCTGACCGACGCGAATGCTGCCGCGCTGCGTCTGCAACAAGCCGGTAATGCAGCGCAGGATGGTCGACTTGCCCGAGCCCGACGGGCCGATGATCGACACCGCCTGACCACGCTCGACATCCAGATCGATCCCCTTGAGCACACGGTTATTGCCGAACGACAGGTGCAGATCACGCAGACTGACCAGTGACTGGGCGCCAGAATCAATGGAAGGCATAGCGTCGCTCCAGGTAGTGAGTCAGACGGGAAATGGGGTAGCAATAAGCGAAGAACAGCACCAGCAGGCTGCAATAGATAACCACCGTGAAACCGGTCTGGTTGACCGTGTTACTGGCAATCTGCGCGGTATCGATCACATCATGCACGCCCACCAGCGACGCCAGCGCCGTGCCCATGGTGATCACCGCGTACAGGTTCATCCACGGCGGCAACATGCGTTTGAAGCACTGCGGCAGGATGATCGAGCGAAAAATCTGCCCCCGCGTGAAGGCCAGCGAACGTGCAGCCTCCCACTGGGTGCTGGGGATAGAGGCCACTGCGCCGCGAAAGATCTCGGCCACATTGGCGCTGGCAGGCAATGCCAGGCCGAGGGTGACTTTCACCCAGTCAGGAAAGGCGATGTAGGTTCCGGCAATCTTGATCTCGAATGGGAACACATAAGTGGTGAAGTAGATCAACACCAGCCACGGCGCATTACGAAAGACCTGCACCCACAGACGCGCTGGCAAACGCAGCAAGCGGAACGGCGAAAGCCCCAGCGCCCCGACCAGCAGACCGAACACCGAGCCCAGGCCGATGGCGACCAGGCTGATCAGAATGTTCTGCGCAAAACCGCCCGCCAGTGCGGGCGACCACTGCACCAAAGCGTTGAATATCGGGCGTCCAGACGCCCAATAAAACAGCGCGCTCACCAACAGCACTGCCAGGCTCACTGTAACCAGGCGGCGACGCGGCCAGGCGGGCGGCGTGGCGAGTGACGAGTCAATCGCCATAGCCGGGCATCCTCAAGCGAGCTTCCAGGGCACGCCCTGCGCAATTAACTGCAAAACTGAGCACCGCGAAAAAACTTAGCAACAGAATCATCAGTTCCAGCACGTTGTCACTCTGAGTCCAGATCATGATCGAGGCGTAGGTGATGTCATTTACCGCAATCGCCGACGCCACCGCCGTCATCTTCACCAGATCGATCAGGTTGTTGACCAGCGACGGCAAGGCGAAACGCACGGCCAGCGGCAACTGCACATTCCACAACAATTGACGGCTGTTGAACGCCAGTGAACTGGCCGCCTCAAGCGTCACGGCGGGTACCGCTTCGATACCGGCCCGCAGTGCTTCGGCATGAAATGCACCCTTGTGCAGGGAAATCACGATCACCACCCAGGCAAACGGGGTCAGCGGATTCGCCGCGCCAACCGCCTGGGTCAGCAACATGTTCAATACCAGAAACGCGCAGTAAAGCTGCACCAACGTGGGCGTGTTGCGCGTGACTTCAATGAATATCCGCGCAGGCATGGCCAGCCAGGCTTTACCCGAGGTCAGCATTGCCGCCAGAGCAACGCCGGCCAGCAGGCTACCGATGATGGTGAGCAGGCACAGCCACAGTGTGGTCACGGCACCTTCCAGCATCGTGCCGCGCTGATAGGCGTCGAGCAAAAAGGCGTAGTTCAGACCGATACCGGCAGCCCACTGCACCGCAGATTCAAGCCAGTGGTTCATGAGGTTCTCTCGCAGGAGGGTAGTGAACGCCGAAGCAAGAGAATCAGGCGCCTTTGCCCTTGAACTGCTCATGCAGTTCAACCAGTGCGGGTGATGCAGGGGTGATGTTGTAGCGTTTTTCCAGCTCGATCAGCCAGCCGCTGCGGTGCCAGTCCTGAACGATGCTGTCGAGGCGATTCTGCGTGTCGGTTTCACCGGAACGGGTCCAGATCACCGATGGCGCAGGATTGAGCTCTGGTGCGATGGCGCGATAGCCCTTCCACTCATCATTACCTGCCAGCAACGGATTGATCAGCGTGGCGTCGTGCACGGCCGCGACACAATTGTTGCCGCGCAACGCAAGCAACGATTCGGACGAACTTTTGAAGGCTTTGATGTCGGCACCAAACTCAGTCAGTGCCTTGATGTAACTGCTGCCTTGCGAGGTGCAGACTGGCTGGCCCTTGAGGTCTTCCCAGCGCGTGATCGTGCTGTCCTTGAGCACGGCAGCAGTCCCACCCACGCGGTAAAACGGGGTGGGCACCGAGCCGAGAAGCTGGCCGCGCTCAGGCGTCCATTCCATGTTGGCGATCAACAGGTCCACCTTGCCCTGCTGCAAAAACTGCACGCGGTTGGCCGTCAATACCGACACCAGTTCGACCTCGACACCCAGCCGCTTGCCTATGTCCTCGGCCAGCTCCACATTGACGCCTTGGGGTTTGCGGGTCTGGGGGTCGATGGAGCCGAACGGGCCACCTGACAGCAACACCCCGACCACCAGACGATGACGCTCTTGAACCTTGTCCAGCGTTGCATCCGCCAGCACAAAACCACTAACAGCCATGCTGGCCAGAACGCCCAGCATCGCTGGAAGAAAACCTGAAACGGATGAGCGCTTGTTCGACATGAAATACCCCGGTTGATGATCGGCGAGCCCCGACCTGATGCAGCGACACTACGGATCGCCGCCCGTTAACGGAAATTCAAATATCAAATATAGTTATAACTTTAAGTTCACTTATGCCCATTCAGCTCATGACACCCAGCAAATATTGGCGATAAATGGTAAATATCTAAGGACCTACACAAAACACATTAATTTTCGTAATGTATTCCTCAGCCATCCTGATATGAGTTCGACCCGAGACCATGCCCGACTCACCCACAACAACCTCGACGCTCGATCTGGAACTGCTGCGCACCTTCGTTGCCGTGGTCGACCAGCACAGCTTTGCTCAGGCCGGCGCTCACCTGGCGCGAACCCAGTCTTCGGTCACGCAGCACATGCAGCGCCTGGAGCAGCAGACCGGTGTCAGCCTGTTTCAGAAGAAAGGACGGCACAAGCAATTGACCGAGTCGGGTCGGCAACTGCTGAGGCACGCCAGGCAGATGCTGTCGCTCAATGACGATGCGCTCAATTCATTGCGCGACAGCAGCCTGAGCGGCGTGCTGCGCATCGGCTCGCCCCATGACATCGCCGACACCATTTTGCCGCCGCTGCTCAGCCACATCGCCCGTTCGGCGCCAAGGCTACGCCTGGAGATCGATGTGGGGCGCAGCCCGTTCCTGATGGACGACCTGCACCGCGGCAAAGTCGACATGGTGATTTCTACCCGCGAAGACCCGACGCTGGAGGGCTTCGCCCTGCGAACCTCACCGGTCTGGTGGATCTGCTCGGCGCAGTACATTCATGTGCCGGGCGAGCCCCTGCCGCTGATTCTGGTCGATGAGCCCAGCATCTATAGGCGCTATGCGCTGCACGCGCTGGAGGCGGCCAACATTCCATGGCGCCAGGCCTATCTGGCTTCCAACCTGATCGGCATCAAGGCCGCCACCCGCGCGGGGCTTGGCGTGACGCCACGCAGCATGGAAATGCTCGGCCCGGACATGCGCGTGCTGGGGGAAAGCGAAGGCCTGCCGCGCCTGCCGGACGTCACCTACCACCTGTGGATCAGGCCCAATACCTTGAACCCGCTGGCGCGCAAGGCCTATGAGCTGATACGCGCAAGCCAGAGCCTGTAACTCCGCCGTGCGGTACTTGTGAATAGCCAGTCGACCCTATACTGTACATCCAAACAGTTAAGGGGCACTTCATGGAGCTCATCGACAAGCTCAGCATTCTGGCCGACGCCGCCAAGTACGATGCGTCGTGCGCCAGCAGTGGAGCACCCAAGCGCAGTTCGCAGAACAAATCCGGCCTGGGCTCCACCAACGGCATGGGCATCTGCCACAGCTATACGCCTGACGGGCGCTGCGTTTCACTGCTGAAAATCCTGCTGACCAACTTTTGCCTGTACGACTGCCAATACTGCGTCAATCGCCGCTCCAGCGATGTGCCCCGCGCGCGCTTCACGCCCGAAGAAGTGGTCACCCTGACCCTGGACTTCTACCGTCGCAACTGCGTGAGCGGGCTGTTTTTGAGTTCCGGGATCATCCGCTCGGCGGATTACACCATGGAACAGTTGGTTGAAGTGGCGCGGTTGCTGCGCGAAGTGCACGAGTTTCGCGGCTACATCCACCTCAAGACCATCCCCGACGCTGACCCGGCGCTGATCGAAAAAGCCGGGCGTTACGCGGACCGCCTGAGCGTCAATATCGAGCTGCCAACGGACGTCAGCCTGCAAACCCTTGCGCCGGAAAAAGATGTCGCATCCATCAAGCAGGCCATGCAGACGATTTACACCGGCGAACAGACCGTGCGCAACGAACCGCGCTCGCCGCGTTTTGCCCCGGCCGGGCAAAGTACCCAGATGATCGTTGGCGCCGACGCCACCGATGACAGCACCATCCTGCACAGTGCGCAGACGCTGTATAGCGACTTCAAGCTGCGCCGCGTCTATTACTCGGCGTTCAGCCCGATCCCCAACAGCCCCAACAGCGTGCCGCTGGCCGCGCCGCCCTTGATGCGCGAGCACCGGCTGTATCAGGCTGACTTTCTGCTGCGCGGCTACGGCTTTACCGCAGGCGAACTGCTAAGCGGCCCCGGCGATCTGGCGCTGGACATCGACCCCAAACTGGCCTGGGCGCTGGGTAACCGACAAGTGTTTCCGCTGGACCTGAACAAGGCAGACGCGGCACTGATTGCACGGGTGCCGGGTATTGGTATCCGCACCACGCAGCGATTGGTCGAACTGCGCATGCAGCGGCGCATCCGCTACGAAGACCTGGCCCGCATGCGCTGCATACTCGCCAAGGCCAAGCCGTTCATCATCACCAGTGACTACCACCCGCCGCATGCGGAAACCACCAGCGAGTTCCTCCATCACCAGTTGCGTGACCGGCCGCAGCCTCAGCAAATGGGGCTGTGGGGATGATCTGCCTGGACTGTGACGACCTTTTCGACACCTGGCGGCTGCAAGCGCGCTGGTTGTTAAGTCATGAAATTGACCCCAGCCAGGTCAGCTGGAAATCCCCGGACGTCACCGACCTGTTTGGCAGCGAAGAACAATACCCCGAACAATCCGGCCCGTTTCAGGCCCGCGTGCCGCTGGAGTTGCTGCAGTTGCTGCAAAGCACATCGCGCTATCGAGGCGAACAGCGCTGGAGTTTGCTGTACGAAGTGCTGTGGCGCGTCACTCACGGTGACCGCACGGCCATGATGGCCGGCGACAAACTGGGCAGCGAGCTGCATCGACGGCTCAAGGCTGTACGCCGCGAGGCGCATCACCTGCATGCTTTTTTGCGTTTTGTCGCATTGCCGCCAGCCGACAACGATGCGGCGATCATGCGCCCGCAATACGTGGCCTGGCATGAACCGGCCCACGATATTCTGCACAGTGCCAGCGAGCACTTCATCGGCCGCATGGGCCAGCACCGCTGGATGATTGCCACACCACAAGACGGCGTGTATTACGACGGCAAGCAATTGATCCACGAACGACGTTGCCCTGAAGCGTGGCAAACAATGGCCCGACAGGTCGAAGACCCGCACGGCGAATTGTGGTTGACCTATTACAGCCACATCTTCAACCCTGCGCGCCTCAACCCCAAGGTCATGGAAGGTCATTTCCCTTCACGCTTCTGGAAAAACCTGCCCGAAGGCCCACTGATCCCGGCACTCATCACCCAGGCGCGTACGGGCAAGCAGCGCGACGGCCAGGCCAGCGATATCGCTGCGCGACGCGGCAAGAAGATTGCGCTCAGGGATTGAGCCTTTGACGTTGCGACGCTCGTGCCCTGGCCAATGCATCCAGAATCGGACGCAGAGCGTCCAGAACGGCATGCGTCGCAGAGCGTCGCACGATAGTCGAGATTATCGGCAATGCCTTGGTTGATGCATCACGCTCAGCGTCTAGAGCGAAACCCGCCCTTCAATACAGGTCACGGTCGAGCCGCCCACCCAGATATCGTCACCCAAGCGCTGGATGGACACACGGCCCTTGCGCCCGAGCGCGGTGCCCTGGCTGACGACGTAACGAGCCGGCGCCAGCCCTTCTTCCAGAAACCAGCGGGCGATGCCAGCATTTAGGCTGCCTGTCACCGGGTCTTCGGCCATGCCGTCACCCGGAACAAAAGCGCGCACTTCAAACTGCGCCTCGTCACCGTCCACCACCGGGTCCCATGGCGCAACGACGCCGAGTTTCAGGCCGCTCAGTTGCGCGTAGTCGGGCTGTAACCTCAGAACACTGGCGCGATCGGCCAGCCTGAGCGCGACCCAGCCCGGGCCGTTATCTACCCAGCGCGCATCCAGAATCTCACCCGCGCCCAGCTTCATGCCCAGGCGGATCTGCTCGATGAGCTCAGGGTCTACCGCGCCCGAACGCAACAACGGTGGCGCGGTAAATGCCAGCCCGCTGCCCTCGCGGCGAATGCGTACCAGACCGATCCCGCACTCCTGAATGATTTCCTCACCTCGCGCCACGCCGCCGCTTTCCAGCCACGCATGGCAGCTGCCCAAGGTGGGATGACCGGCGAACGGTAGCTCTTCAAGGGTGGTAAAGATACGTACCCGATAGTCGGCACGCGGGTCTGTGGGTTTGAGCAGAAACGTGGTTTCACTAAGATTGGTCCAGCGTGCGAAGGCTGCCATCTGCTCGTCGGTCAAGCCATCGGCACCCAGCACCACGGCCAGCGGGTTGCCGAGCAACGGCTGATCGCTGAAAACATCCAGTTGCTTGAAATCAAACGAACGCATCAAGGCTTCCTTTCCAGAAGTAAAAAACGCAGATTGCCACGCCGGGTGCGGGCCAGACAACGGGATATTGAACCAACCTTCGCCGCGACGGCTCACAGTTCTGACTTGCCGAGAAGCTATCTGCGACGCTTGACGTCAATCTCCACGCTCGCCGCCCGAGGTCCAACATGCTCGACAGCCCAACCCTTGATCTGCTTGATAGCCTGCGCCGGACAATGGCCGAAAAATCGTTTCTGGTGGTCACCGGCGCGGGCATCAGCACCGCGTCCGGCATCCCGGACTATCGCGACAAAGACGGCGTGCGACGTGGCGCACAGCCCATGATGTATCAGGAGTTCGTCGGCAACCCCGCTGCCCGCCAGCGTTATTGGGCACGCGCCATGCTTGGCTGGCCGCGTATCAGCGCCTCGCAGGCCAACGCCGCACACCGGGCGCTGGCGGCACTACAGGCTGAAAACCTCATCAAAGGGTTGATCACGCAGAATGTCGATGCGCTGCACACCCAGGCCGGCAGCCAGGACGTTATCGAGCTGCACGGCAGCCTGCACCGCGTGCTGTGCCTGGATTGTCAGCAGCGCAGCGACCGCAAGGCCATTCAGGAGCAGATGCTGGCGCACAATCTGTACCTGGCCGATGTGCATGCGACCCAGGCACCCGATGGTGACACCCTGCTGGACCCCGCCTACGAAGCCGGTTTCAAGGTGCCCGAATGCCCGCATTGCCAGGGCGACAGGCTCAAGCCGGACGTGGTGTTCTTTGGCGAAAATGTCGCTTCGCACACCGCAGCCAGGGCGACGCTGAGTGTCGAGCAGGCCGAAGGCTTGCTGGTCGTCGGCACTTCGCTGATGGCCTGGTCAGCGTTCCGGCTGTGCAAGGCAATGGCCGAACAGGGTAAACCGGTCATCGCCATCAATCATGGCAAGACCCGCGCAGATGAATTGCTGCGAATGAAGATCGAAGCGCCATGCGAACAGGTGTTGCCCTGGCTGACCGAGCAACTGATTACCCGCTAAAAAAGCCCGAGCTGCCCACCGATCAACGTGCTGAAATCATCGTCCACAAAGGGCAGGATGGCATCGGCCAGCGGTTGCAGTTGGCGCGTCACGTAGTGATCGTAGTCAATCGGCGCATGGCGAATTTCCAGCGGTTCCGGCCCCACGGTGGTCATTACGTAGCTGATCCAGCCGCCGCTCTGATACTGCCGGGGTCGGCCCTGCTGGTCGTTGTACTCGTCGGCGAGACGCGCAGCACGCACATGCGGCGGCACGTTGCGCTGGTAGTCATCAAGCTTGCGTCGCAGGCGCTTACGGTAGATCAGCAGATCATCCAGCTCGCCTGACAGGGTGCGCTGCACGTAGTCACGCACATAATCCTGATACGGTTGGCGCTTGAAAATGCGCAGGTACAGTTCCTGCTGAAACCGCTGGGCCAGTGGCGACCAGTCGGTGCGCACCGTTTCCAGACCTTTGTAGATCATTTCCTCAGCACCGTCGGCGCGTGTGACCAGCCCGGCGTAACGCTTCTTGCTGCCCTCTTCCGCGCCGCGCACGGTCGGCATCAGAAAACGTCGAAAATGTGTTTCGTACTGCAGTTCAAGGGCGCTCTGCAGGCCATATTCGTTCTGCAAGTGCTCGCGCCACCACTGATTGACCTGCTGCACCAGCGCTTTGCCGATCCCTGCCGCTTCTTCCTGCCCGTGCGGGCGTCCCAGCCAGACGAAAGTCGAGTCAGTGTCGCCGTAAATCACGGTGTAGCCCTGCGCCTGAATCAGGTCGCGGGTCTTGAGCATGATTTCATGTCCGCGCAGGGTGATGGACGAAGCCAGCCGTGGATCGAAAAACCGGCAACCGCTGGACCCCAACACGCCATAAAAGGCGTTCATGATGATTTTAAGGGCCTGGGACAGCGGCGCGTTGTGCTCACGTTTGGCTGCCTCCCGGCCCTGCCAGACACGCTCGACGATGGCCGGCAGGCTGTGCCGCGTGCGAGAAAAGCGTGCGCCGCGAAAACCGGGCACCGATTCGCTGTCTCCAGGCTGGCGCATGCCTTCGATCAGGCCCACCGGATCGATGAGAAAAGTGCGGATGATTGCCGGATAAAGGCTTTTGTAGTCCAGCACCAGCACCGATTCATACAGCCCCGGCTGCGAATCCATCACAAAGCCACCGGGGCTGGCTTCCGGCAAGCGTTCGCCCTGATTGGGCGCGACAAAGCCCTGACGGTGCATCAGCGGAATATACAAATGGCAGAAGGCGGCCACCGAGCCACCGCTGCGGTCGGCAGGCAAACCGGTCACGGTGGCGCGTTCAAGCAGAAAGGTCAGCAACTGGGTCTTGGCGAAGATGCGCGTCACCAACTCGCAGTCCTTGATGTTGTAACGTGCCAGTGCCGGCTTATCCTCGGCGAACATGCGGTTGATTTCGTCCATGCGCTGATACGGCGTGTCGATGGCCTTGCCTTCGCCCAGCAAGGTTTGCGCGACATTCTCAAGGCTGAACGAGGGAAAGCTCCAGGTCGCCGAGCGCAGCGCCTCGATACCGTCAATGATCAGCCGCCCGCTGACTTCGGCGAAAAAGTGGTTGTTGCGGCTGCCATGCTCACGCCAGCCCATCGCTTCCCCGCCACGCCCGAGCCGCAGCGGCACCTGCAGGCGCTGAGCATGTTCGTGCAAGACCCGCAGGTCGAACTGCACCACGTTCCAGCCAATGATCGCGTCGGGGTCGTGCAGCGCCAGCCAGTCGTTCAGACGCTCGAGCAACTGCGCGCGGGTGTCGCAATAGTCGAGCTGAAAATCCAGCGCCTCGTCGCCACCATTGGCCGGGCCTAGCATGTACACCTGGCGCTGGTCACAACCCTCCAGCGCAATGGAATACAACTCGCCCCGCGCCGTGGTTTCGATGTCCAGCGACACCAGTTTCAGCCTGGGCCGGTAATCCGCTGCCGGCCTTATCTGGGCGTCACAGAGCACACCATCGGCATTGGGCGTGCCGCCGAACTGCACGGGCGCGGTGATGAAGCGCTCCATCAGGTAGCGTTCAGGCGGGCGAATGTCGGCTTCGTAGACGTCCACGTTGCCTCTGCGCAGCAGTTTTTCGACGTTCATCAGCTGTCGATGCTGCTGGCAGTACACCCCCAGCACCGGTCGATGGCGGAAATCGCAGAGCTCCAGCGGGCGCAAATCGACTCCACGCTCGGTACGCAACAACGACTGCGCGCGCTCACCCTGCTCAGCAGGAATAAAAGCGACAGAGGGCTGGCAAGGCAAACGAATGTGGCGAGGACCGTGATCAGTGGCCAACCAGAAGTCGACTTCTGTCCCGGCGGGCGTGTCTTGCCAGTGCCGACTCAGGATAAAGCCCTGCTGTAACTCCAACGCTGCAACCTCAACTGTAGATGGACACGCTGATTCTACGTGGCTATTGGCGTAAAGGCGCGGCTGGCGATCGAATTGAGAGCACATTGACAGGGCACTGACCATTGATTGCGTCTATGCCCTTCATCCTTATTTAACGCTTGATCGCTTACACCGGCTGCATGATTCTGTAGCGGTCCCGCACATGCACTACAGTTATCCAGGTCCTGATCACGGAGAGCTCCATGAAAACCGTTGCCCAACTGCTGAAATTGAAAGACCTGCACAACCAGCACGTGCATACCATTGGCCCGAATCATATGGTGCTCGATGCACTCAGGCTGATGGCGGACAAAAATATCGGGGCGCTGCCAGTGGTGGAAAACGGCACGGTGGTTGGTGTAGTCAGCGAGCGCGACTATGCACGCAAGGTGGTGCTCAAGGGGCGTTCGTCGGTGGGCACGCCGGTCAGTGAGATCATGAGCAGCAAAGTCATTACCGTCGACTCGCAACAGACCGTGGAAACCTGCATGGGCATTATGACCGACAGCCATTTACGCCATTTGCCGGTTGTCGAAGACGGTCAGTTGTTGGGGCTGCTGTCCATCGGCGACCTTGTGAAGGAAGCCATCGCCGAGCAGGCCAGCCTCATTCAGCAGCTTGAACAATACATTCGCGGCGAGTAATCAGAACACGTTACACGCACGCGACGCGCGGTGACCCGCGCGCAACGTGATCTTTCAGTCGTCCAGCGTCTTGCCGGGCGCACCGCCTTTCGCTGGCTTGCCCTGTTTTTCAGCCGGTGCAGGCTTGGCTTCCGGCTCGGGCGGTGGCGCGGCGGCCTCTTTTTCGCGCATCGGCATCTGGTCGATGGTGGCGAAGATCTCCTTGGGGTCTATCGCGCCAGACTTCTCGATTTTTTTCTCGCCATCCTTGCCCACCAGAATCACCTTGGTCTGCGCACCTGCACCCAGTTTCAGCTCACGGATCAAGGCCATGGTCGACTGTGCGTCGAGGGTCTTGCCGTTGCGTTCACCAATCGTATTGACCACTGTGAACAAGACCATGTTGCGTTGCGCAAAGGCTTCGCGGTTGGCAGGCTCGTCCAGCGCCTTCTTGAGGCTGACCAGCGTAGGGTCAATCGTGCTCGGCGCGATGATGATCAGAGGGCGCGACTTGCCGCGCTCCTGCGCCAGAGGGTTGTCGCTGTCAGCGGCAAACGCTGTACCGGCAGCGACGAGCAGGCTGGCAAGGGTCAGGGACCGGATTAACATGGTGGGCTCCTTTCAAATCCATTGGGTAGCCATCGCGCGCAGACAGACGCGATGCTGGTCTGTTCTACCGCATATGGGTCATCCCGGTACAGCCCGATGTAGTCCTTTTCCGTAATCCCTTGTTCAGGCAGAGCGCTCGAGCGCACGGTAGCTCGCACTGTCGAGGCTTGCCGCCAGGCCTTGAACAATCTGCTCCACCTCGGCAGCCTCCAGCACCAGGGGCGGCAGAAGACGAATGACCTTGCCCCGCGTAACGTTGATCAACAAGCCATGTTGCTCGGCTGCGATGCGGGTCAGTTCGGGAATAGCCTCGCGCAATTCGATACCGATCATCAGCCCCCTGCCACGTACCTGCATGACCTGCGGATGGCCGCCCAGCACTTCCTGCAAGCGCCCGAGCAGGTGCTGCCCTCGAACCCGGGCGTTTTCTACCAGCGCCTGCTGTTCGATGATGTCGATGACCGTGCAACCGACCCGGCACGCCAGCGGGTTGCCGCCAAACGTGCTGCCATGACTGCCGGGCGTGAACAACTCTGCGGCTTTGCCTCGCGCCAGACAGGCGCCGATCGGTACGCCGTTGCCCAGCCCTTTGGCGAGGGTCATGACGTCCGGCACAATGCCTTCATGTTGAAAGGCAAACCACTTGCCGGTACGGCCCATGCCGGTCTGAATCTCGTCGAGCATCAGCAGCCAGTCACGCCGCGTGCAACGTTCTCTCAATGCCTTGAGATAACCAGCCGGCGCGACCTGAGCGCCGCCCTCGCCCTGAATCGGTTCGACCAGCACGGCAGCAATCCGGTGGCCGTGGGTTACACAAACCTTGTCGAACGCGAGCAGATCACCGAACGGCACCTTGATGTAATCACCCGGCAAGTCGCTGTAACTCAGGCGCACCGCCGGCCCGTCGCTGGCGGCCAGCGTGCCCAGCGTGCGCCCGTGAAAGGCGTTTTCCATGACCACCACCAAGGGCTGCTCGATGTACTTGTGCCAGCCATGCAGGCGCGCCAGTTTAAGTGCGGTTTCGTTGGCCTCGGCACCGGAATTGTTGAAAAACACCCGGTCCATCCCTGCCAGCCTGGTGAGCTTTTGCGCCAGCCGCTGTTGCCAGTCAATGCTGTACAGATTGGAGGTGTGCAACAGCAAACCCGCCTGATCGCGAATGGCATCCACCAGCATAGGGTGGGAATGCCCGACATTGGTCACCGCCACGCCTGCCACCGCGTCCAGGTATTCACGACCGCTCTGGTCCCACAGGCGCGTGCCCAGGCCACGGGTGAAACTCAGGGCCAGAGGTTGATAAGTGCTCATCAGGCAGGCGGTGGTCATGGCGTGAAGCTCCTTGGGTATGTGTCGGTTTATGCAGTATCGTTAACCACCTGCTCTGGATAAACGGCGAAATACTTCAATCATTTTAAAGCTGAGATTGATAATGGATTTGTTTCTGGCGATGCGCGTGTATGTAAAGGTTGTCGAAACCGGCAGCCTGACGGCAGCGGCGCAGGCATGCTCGATTTCCACAACGATGGTCGGCAATCACTTGCGCGCGCTGGAACAGCGCCTGGGCGTCAGCCTGTTGCAGCGCACTACTCGCCGCCAGCGGTTGACCGAGTTCGGCACTGCGTATTACCAGCGATGCCTTGAGGTGCTGGGGCTGGTGGCGCAGTCCGAGCAACTGGCCGAGCAGGCGCAGGGCGAGCCGACCGGCACGTTGCGCATCACCGCACCTCTGACCTTCGGCTCGGAGCTGCTGGCCCCTGCCCTGGTCGGGTTCTCGCAGCGCTTTCCCGACGTCAAACTCGACCTGGTGCTGACCAACCAGCGCCTCGACATGATCGACAACGGTTTCGACGTCGCCATTCGCTTGGGCAACCTTGCGCAATCCTCGCCCTTGATTGCCCGCCCCTTGCAGGACTACACCCTGACCATCTGCGCTGCGCCCGACTATCTCGCTCGGCACAGCGCGCCTACCCGGCCCGAAGACCTTCGCGCGCACAATTGCCTGGCGTTCGCCTACCCGGCCGGCGATGAGTGGCGCACAGCCGGCACGCAATGGCGCATGACCGGGCCCGAAGGCGAGGTTCTGGTGGACGTGGACGGCTCGATGGTGGCCAACACATCAGCCGGTCTTTATCAGGCGGCGCGCGCCGGGATGGGAGTGGTGATGCTGCCGGATGCGCTGGTCCAGCGTGACTTGCAGGAGGGCCGACTGGTAGCGCTGTTGCCGGACTATCGCCTGCCCAGACGGCCGATGAACCTGCTGTATGTGCAAGACCGTTACCGGCTGCCCAAGCTGAGAAGTTTTGTGGAGTTTGCGACGGCGCAGTGGGGGCGATAGGTGCTGGCAGTGTGCAGCGTAAGCTTGCATCCGGTGCGAGACGTTGCGCCTGCACCGGATTTTTCGCGCCGAATACTCAGACCTTGAAGCGGCTGACCATACTCTGCAAATGAACACCCAGGCGGGCGAGCTCAACGCTCGATGCGGCGGTTTGCTCGCTGGCCGACGCCGTCTGTTCGGAAATATCCCGAACATTCAGCACGCTGCGGTTGATCTCTTCGGCAACTGCGCTCTGCTCTTCAGCCGCCGCAGCAATCTGGTGATTCATCGTCTCGATGGTCGAGATCGCCTGGGTGATATTACCGATAGAGACGCCCGCGTTACGGGTCAGCTCGACGCTGTTGGCGGTTAGCGCCTGGCTGTTGTCGAGGATTGTCGCCACGTGCGAGGTGCGGCTGTGCAGCCCGCTGATCAACGCAGCGATTTCTTCTGTCGATGTCTGGGTGCGCTGCGCCAGGCTTCGCACTTCGTCAGCAACCACCGCGAAACCTCGCCCGGCTTCCCCGGCGCGCGCTGCTTCGATAGCAGCGTTGAGCGCCAACAGGTTGGTCTGCTCGGCCACCGCCTTGATGACGTCCAGCACACCACCAATCTTGTTGCTTTCGCTTTTGAGCTCGTCCATGGCGGATTTGGAGTTCTGCACTTCAGTCGCAAGCTTCTCGATCTGCGTCACCGCCTTGGAAACGACGCCGTCGCCTTCACGCGCCTCTTTCGAAGCGTTGACCGCCGCATGGGATGCCTGCTCGGCGTTTCTCGCGACTTCCTGAACGGTGGCCGACATCTCATGCATGGCGGTCGCCACCTGATCGGTCTCGCTTTTCTGGCTGTTGACACCGGCGCTGGTCTGCTCGGTCACTGCCGACAACTGCTCGGCAGCGCTGGCAATTTGCGTCACGCCGTCACGCAGCCCACCGATCAGCTCGCGCAGGTTGGTGGTCATGCGCAGCATGCTGCCTTGCAAGCGTCCCAGCTCATCCTTGCGGGTAACCGCCTGGTTGTGGGTCAGATCACCATCAGCCACACGTTCGGCCAGTTTCAGTGTTTCGAGCAACGGGCCTACGATCAGGCGGGTTATCACCCACGCAGCCAGGAAACTCATAATCAGCGCCGCAACCAACCATACCGAGAGCAGCGTCCGGGCCTGATCAACGTCTTCTATGCGCAGACTGACCTGGTTGGCAGACAATTGGTCGGCCGATTTGAAAAGAACCCCGATAACTTTGGTGATACCCGCCTGAGCCTGATCGATGGATGCCTGTGCGGCGGTGAATTGATTCATGGTGTTCTGGTAACTGACCATGGAATCCACGAGGTGCTTGATCGTTGCAGACTGACTGTCGAAGCCTTGCAGGCCTTTGACAAAGTTAATGACTGCGCTCATTGAAGCTTCTGCGGGCGCCCTGTTCTCAGCCTTCAAAGAATAGGTATAACCACGCAGATCGAAACGCATTTTCTGAAACAGTGTCATTGCCTGAACAATAGCGTCGCGCTGTGACGCGCTGCCCTCGTCCGACCTGGCGAAGGCGTTCAGCTTCTGCAAGTCCTCAGCCCCGGCATCGGCGTACTGGCCAAACGTTCCACGGGTTGCTTCGCGGGCGGCTGTTGCGCGCATCAGGTTGTCATAGTGAACCCGGTATTCAACCAGCGCTTCGGCGGCAGCGTTCACCAGCGGTATGTTCAGCGGAGAGTCGAATACCTCTTGCGCATACTTGACGTGGGCTTCGAGGCGTTCAAGAGCCTTCAACCAATCGCTGGCACGTTCGGCATCGTAGTTAATCCAGTACGCCAGACGTGCGATGCGGACATCGCGAGTCAGGGTGCTCATCTTGCCAATGTCGGCAATCCTTTCGCTTCGTTCGCTCAGCGAAGTGATACCGGTCCAGCCGGTCAGCGCAATCAGCACCGTCAGCACGATGACCAGAGCAAACCCAAGCGCTAGCTTGGACCTGACAGAAATATTGCTCAGAGTGTTTTTCAACGTAATTTGCTCTTGGTAGGCCAACGAGTGGATATACGAGGCTGATCCCTGCCTATACAACATACGTATGTCGGCAGCCCGATCTCAAACTTTAAACTTGGCGTCAATATTCTTGCTCACAAATAATCCGCAACTGCTTGTAACGCATCTAGCTTTTTCATCCGGGTCAGTTAGCATGGGCAGCCGCACACACAAAGTATTCCGGAGAATGGCATGCAGTTGACAGCCTCAAAAGGCACCTTGACCAACGAGGAGCGTTCTGCAATTGCCGAGATCGAAGCAACCACCAACGTTTTGCGGTTGGTTACCCGTCTGACAGGCATGCGCTTTGCGAGTATTGCGAAGTTTACCGACGAAGACTGGATAGCCTGTTCGGTATATGACCCCACTGACTTTGGGATAGACGAAGGTGAAGTCTTCGCGCTGGAGACAACGCTGTGCGGTGAGTTTTGTATCAACCCCCAGGCGTTGTTCATTCCGCAGATCAGTAAAAGCGGCCGGTACGCGAACTTCCCTGTTGTGAAGCGGTTTGCTATCGAGAGTTATGCTGGCGTACCGATCTTTCTTCCGGACGGCAGGCTGTATGGCGCGATGTGCGCGCTGGACTCACGCGTGACGCTGTTTGACGATCCGGAACTTGCAGAAACGCTGACCCTGTTCGCGCGGCTGATCGGGTGTATTTTCTTCGCCAACATGAGCGAAGCAGACTAGCCGCAACGGCCAGCAGTTGCGGCGTTGGCCAGGTCAGGTTACGGCCTGGCGGGTTCATCCACCAGCGCGTACATCGGCACGGGTTCGAGCATGGCGCTGGTAAATCGGTTTTCGTCGAACTGCACCCTGTAACGGGAAGAAACAGTCCTGGCCGAGCCCGCTGCGTTCAGCAACGTCTCTGCAGACACATCAATCCCGAAATGAGGGAACGGCTCCTGAGCCACCCAGCCTCCGGCAGCCAGCACCAACAGTAGAAATACACCCGCGATGGGCTCTTTAGGTCCGCACATATCGCTTCTCCACTCAGGTAAAACGATTCGGTTCAAGATGAGCGACCGCTATACAGGCCGGGCCGTCGCTCGCGTGTTGCCACCCTCGGCTCACTCGAAAGGCTCCTCGCCTTGCAGCTTGGTGCGGTGCATCATGCGCCCGCATTCAGGGTCGTACGCCTCTGCGCGGTGCATGGTGCCGGTGTTGTCCCATATCACCAGATCACCCACCTGCCACGTATGGCTGTAACTGAACGCCTCTGCCGTGGCCCACTCGCGCAAACCCACCAGAATCTGCGCGCTCTGCGCCAGACTGTTCCCCACGACATGCTGCGCCGTACACCCCAGAATCAGCGACTTGCGGCCGGAACGGTGCTTCCACACCAGCGGCAGCTCCTTTTCGCCGATAGCCTGCATTGCCTTGAGCATGGCAAGACCAGGTTCCGGATTGTAATAGAGTAACGATGCCCATGGCGCGTGAATAACTCGCAAGCTTTCGTAACGATGTTTGTCAGCATCGCCAAGCGCCTCGTAAGCCGCGTAGGTATTACAAAAGCCGGTGTTGCCTCCCCAACTGGCGGGCACCTTGCAAGACAGCAGCGAGGCTAGAATCGGCGCGTCACTGCTCGTACCGTCGATGTGCCAGTAAAGCGAACCCTTGAGAAACTCGGCTCCCGCCGGGTTCTCTTTTACATCGAGACTGATTTTGGTGATGTTCTGGCCATCGCTGGCTTCCGGGGAAAAAGTCCCGAGCGTGCGAGTGAAAGCGATCTGTTCAGCATCGGATAAGTGAATCTTCGGGAACACCAGCACGCCTCGCTGCTCCAGCAGTTCTCGGATTGCCCCGGCGAATTGACCCGACAGCAACTCCTGCTTGCTGTTGAAAATACGCGCGCCAATAGCTGGCTTGATGGATTCCTGCGACAGCTGGACGACCGAAGTGGCTAACATGATGCGACCCTCTTCATAAGTGAACACAACGGTACACTTATGAGCAGGCAGAGGCAACTGCTTATTTATGATGGAGCCGCGCAATCGATGCTGCAGATAATCGCCCGGATGATGGTGTAAATAGAGCGCGAGCAATGCCCCATAAACAGGGCCGCCACGTCCAGTACTTCGGCCTTGAACCATAGCGGCGCACGTTCACGGAACCGAACTGCCAAGGGCCCGTTGCTTGCAGTCATGGTAATCCGCTGCCAGAGTAGTTCTGAAAAATCGACAGGAATTCCCATTTCCAGCGGAGCAGCAATGAAATACGACGACGCCTCATGGCACTACAACGGCAACTTCCCCAGCGATCTTCCAAGCGCAGCCGGTGCGACGCACATCGGTATGTTCCTGGCCTGGATGCTGCTGAACAAACTTGCCAGCGAGGAACTGCTTGAAGACGCCGAGAGTGAAGTCGCCGCGCTCACAAAACGCGAGCTTACCGGCAGCGCTTTCGTAATATCGATGCTCGACGAGAAGCTCACCGATCAAGAATTCAACGACATCGGCAATGCTTTCGCGCTGGCCTACTACGAGGGCCTGAACAATGACAGCCGCTACATTGACGACTACCTGCTCGCATTCAGCGTGACCCAGGATGAGGTTTACAGCGTTCCCGATACATGGGCCAATTTTGACAAACTGTCCCCGCTCATGGATGCCCGATTTGCCGAGTGGCAAGCAATGGGCAAGCCTGAGTACATCGTCTGACCCGCTTGTCTCGGCTACAAGTCAATGTCGAGAGGCTTTATCTGACATGCTCGACCCGTTTCACTTCAAGGAATGAATCAACGTGCACGCTCCTGCCCCGCAAATCGTCATTCAGCGCATGGCTGAAACTCACCTTGAAGGTGTGACCGCGCTCTACAACGAGCCAGCGGTCTGCCGTCAGGTTTTGCAAATGCCTTATCAGTCCATCGAGGTCTGGCGCCAACGCCTGGCCAACAGCACTGAACGACAGGTAAAACTGGTCGCGCTGAACGGCGGCGAGGTGATCGGCAGCATCGGCCTGGAACAATACTCACGCAGCAGGCAAAGCCATGTCGGCGCGTTCGGCATGGGCGTCGCCTCGGCCTGGCACGGCAAAGGCATTGGCTCGAAGTTGCTGGCAGCGGCGCTGGACGTGGCAGATAACTGGATGAACCTGCACCGGGTAGAACTGACCGTGTATGCCGACAATGAGGCCGCACAAGGTCTCTATCGCAAGTTTGGTTTTGAAGTCGAAGGCCGTCTGCGCAACTACGCGGTACGCGATGGCGCATATGTCGATGCCTTGAGCATGGCGCGCCTGAGATAAGCCCGGGCGATCGATCGCCGCTTGAGCAATCGCTGAAAGCATGCAAGGATCAGCCATGAATCAAATTCCTCATAGCAACCGACATCACTATCACGGCCCCATCTCAAGGTGCTGCGGTTGCTTGTGCTCATCGATTGGTCAGGCTTAGGTTCATGCTCTGACCATCAGTGAAACAGACCAAGGCGCCCACGGCGCCTTTTTTATTGCCTGGTTTTATTGCCCGGTTACTTACCAAAGAATCAGTTACCCGAAAATCAGTGGAGATCACACCTATGACCATGCTACGCGGAACCCGCATCGTGACCGGAACAGAAGCTGCAATTCTGCGTGAAACGGAAAACCGTTTCCGGAGCTATCTTCATCGCAGCGGGCGCTGAGGAAGCAATCGTCCCGGCTTTATGGGGTCAGGACACGTTTATCGAAAAAGCCGGCGGCAGCGAAATTATCGGCCAGATGTGGGCCTTCAACGACAAGGCCGGGCGCGCCTGCTGCCTGATCCCCGAGGCAACTGCGCTGTTTCAGGAGCGCAGCGAATTGCTGTTGAGCGGACGATGCGAAGCGCTGTTTTTCTATGTGGCGCGCTGTTACCGGTATGAACGGCCCCAGGCTGGGCGCTATCGGGAATTTACTCAGTTGGGGCTGGAAATTCTTGGCCCCTCGCCGCAGCAGTCATTACTGCGCAGCCAGGCAATATGCACCGGCTTTCTCGACTCGCTGGGTCTGGACTATCAACTGAACATCGCCGTCAAACGAGGCCTGAGTTATTACCTGGAAGGCAATGGCTTCGAGGTGCGCTGCCCGAAATTGGGTGCGCAGCAACAGGTGGTGGGTGGCGGGGCCTATCGGGAGGGTGCCGGGTTTGGCATAGGGCTGGAGCGACTGGTGCTGGCGCTTGGGCCTGAAACTGATTGACGCACACTGACTGACAGCGCCTCTGCACCGAGGCGTTTGTCTACTGAGCGTCAAACCAGCAAGGATGCAGTTTCGGGAAATGCGCTCTCAACCACTCCACAAAGGCCTGCACCTGCGGCGCAAGATGCGTGCGGCTCGGGTACAGCACAGAGACGGGGCGCGGTAATGGGCGATACGCCTCAAGGACTTCGACCAACTCCCCGCTCGCCAGAAATGACTCAACGGTAATACCTGGCGCCTGCAGAATCCCGAAACCAGCCAGCCCGCATTGTACGTAGGCGTTGGACTCATTGACGGTAATTGCGCCCTGCGCAGGGTAAGGCAAGTCTTCACCGTTCAACGAAAAATGCCAAGGCAGAGGTCGATTGTTCTGGCCGGACAGAAAGCTTACTCCGCAATGACGCTTCAGATCCTCCAGCGTTTCCGGTGTACCGAAGGCTTGCAGGTAGGAAGGTGCGGCGCAGGTCACCATCGTGGCCTTGCCGATATTTCTGACGACAAGACTTGAATCGGGCAGCTCGCCGATGCGCAGCGCGCAGTCGATGCCCTCGGCGACCAGATCCACCGTCCGGTCGGTCACCCCCAGCACAACGTCGATGTCGGGAAATGCTCGGGTAAAGCCCCTCAATGTTTCCATGAAACTGCGCTGGCTGAAGGCCGCCGGAATGTCGATCCGAAGTCGCCCGCGCAAGGTCGAGCCGTTTCGGTCGAACATTGACGTGGTTTCGGCGAGGTCCGCCAGGTTGCTCTTCACGCGCTCATAAAAACGCTGGCCCTCAGCCGTGAGTTTCACGCTGCGGGTCGTACGCTGGAACAGCCTGACGTCCAATGACGCTTCAAGGTCCTGAATGATTCGGGTCAGGTGAGGCCGACCGACCTGCATGGCCTCCGCCACCCTCGTAAAACTGCCCAGTTCGGCGAGTTTTGCGAATACCTGCATCGACTGTAATAGGTCCACCGATGAATCCCCCAGAGCACATGTCCAGCCATTGTTGCCTTGCAGGATAACAATCCTGTCGATTTGCGCCCATTTATCTGCAACAGCGTTTTGCCAACAATGGCTCCAGCGCCCACAAGCCCAAACACGCTCTGTGTGCACCTACCTGATCGCTGGAGACATCAAATGAAAGCATGGCTGTTAAACGATTTCGGGCTCGACAATCTAGTGCTGGGAGAAGCGCAAACGCCGGTCCCCAAAGCTGGAGAACTGCTGGTCAAGGTGGGCGCGGTATCGCTCAACTTCCGCGACAAGGCCATTGTCGACGGCATCTACGAACCGCACCGTGTACCCAAACCGCTTATTCCGGTCAGCGACGCAGCCGGCACGGTCGTCGCGGTAGGCGAAGGGGTCAGCCGCTTTGCCGTAGGTGATCGAGTGAACTCGCACCTCTACTCGCGCTGGATCGACGGCCCACCAGGCCCGGACGAGCCCGACTACTGCTTTGGCTCGCCTCTGCCGGGTGGGCTGGCCGAATACATGATCATCCATGAACAAAGCGCCGTGCGCGCACCGGAGGCCATGTCGGATGAAGAAGCCGCCACCCTGCCGATTGCGGCCCTGACCGCCTGGTACGCGCTGGTTGATTTCGGCCAGATCGAGGCCGGGCAGACCGTTCTCGTGCAGGGCTCGGGTGGCGTGTCGATCTTTGCCGCGCAGATTGCCACGGCCTTGGGGGCGAACGTTATCGCGACCTCCAGCAAGGACGAAAACCTGCAAGCGGTGAAAGCGCTCGGGGCTGTCGCCGGCGTGAATTACCGAACCCATCCCGAGTGGGCAGAGGAAGTGCTGAAACTCACCGACGGCAAGGGTGTGGACCTTTTGCTGGACGTGGCCGGTGGCGACGGCATCAACCAGTCGATTGCTGCCACAAAGGCGGGAGGACGCATCGCGCAGATCGGCTTTCTGACCGGCCAGACCTCGGCGCTCAACCTGATGCCGATGATCTTCCGCCAGACAACCTTTCGCGGCATCGCCGTAGCTCCCCGCTCGTCGTTTGACCGGATGAATGCGTTTCTCAACGAGCACAGGATTCGCCCGGTGATTGATCACGTCTACCCGTTCGAGCAGGCTCGCGAAGCCTATGAACACCTGGCCAGAGGTGCGTTTGGCAAGGTGGTGATCAAGGTCGCTCAGGCCTGATCCGAGGGAATCGAAACCGGCCACGGCCAATGGCTAGCAGCAGGCCGGGCGCGCGCAACGGGTTACACTGCGCGCCCACCCTGCCCAGACCCGAGGCATTGCATGAAAGTTGGCGTGATTTCCGACACCCACGGGCTGCTCCGACCCGAAGCCATCGCGGCGCTTGAGGGCTGCGAAGCCATCATCCATGCGGGTGACATCGGCAGCCAGGGCATCGTCGAGCAACTCGCCGCCATCGCCCCGTTGCACATCGTGCGCGGCAACAATGATGTAGACGCAGAATGGGCAAAACCCATCGCCGATCATCTGCGCTTCGACATCCAAGGCTGGCAAGTCCTGCTGGTCCACGACATCGCCGACGTTCCTGCGCTGCTGGATGACAATGTGAAACTGGTCGTTACCGGCCATTCCCACAAACCCCTCATCGAATGGCGCGGGAACACGCTGTACCTTAATCCGGGCAGTGCCGGAAGAAGACGATTCAAGTTGCCGGTAACGCTGGCGCTGCTTGAGATAAGTTCGGATGCGATGGAGCCGCGGCTGGTGCAGTTGCTGGACTGATCGTTGCCGTTGCGGCGCGATGTACTTCGTCCTACGCGAAACTCGTTGAATCTCGTACCGATGCTCCGCGTCCGATCTTGATTGCGCGGCGTGGCGCAGATCTGTGACACGGAGCGTCACCCACTGCATTCCTACGCTGGAGCGTAAAGAACGATAGGTTGTCTGGGCGACTATCATGCCGACGCTCCGCGTCCGATCTTGAATGCGCGTTTGCTCAGACACACGCACCAGCCAGCACATCAATGACCGCTGTGGTCACCGTGCCCGCCGTGTTCGTCAGTGGTCAGCGATTTGGCCACTGCGGTGACCTGAATCGACTCCTTCACGCCCTTGGCATCTTCAACGGTCAGGGTCAGTGGCACTTTGTCACCCTCTTTGACCTGCGCCAACAGGCCCATGAACATGACGTGGTAGCCGTTGGCATCGAACACCACTGGCTTGCCCGCCGGCAGGTCGACCGAGCTGACACGCTGCATGCTCATCACATCGCCTTTCATGCTCATCTGGTGGATCTGCACGGTTTTGGCAACAGGTGATGCAACGTCCACCAGTTTGCTGTCGGTGCTGGACGTGATGTGCATGAACGCGCCTGTGGCAGGCTGGCCCGGCACGGTGGCACGCACCCAGGCATCATCGACTTTGGTGTCGGCCAGCGCCTGAGCACTCAGGCCGAGCAGCGAAAGGGTCAGCAACAGTGGCTTTACGGCGTTACGAATCAGAGCGTTCATCAGCATACTTCCATCAAAGTGAGCAGATCTTCGGTGCATTGTTGGGCAGACAGCCTGTGCGACAGGCCCAGGCGCAGGACGCCACGGGTGTCGTAGACGTAACTGGTGGCGGTGTGGGAAATGGTATAGGTATCGCCCAGCGGGACTTTCTCGAAAAACACGCCGAACTCCTTGGCCGTCGCGACGGTTTCTTCAAGCGTACCGGACAAGGCGACGAAGGTCGGATCGAAAGCCTTCACGTAGGCGTCGATCACATCAGGCGTATCGCGCTCCGGGTCCAGAGTAATGAACACCACCTGGAGCGTCTTGCCCTCCTCGCCCATCAGCTTTCTAATCTGCGCTGCGCGCGCCAGCGCCGTCGGGCAAATGGCCGGGCATTGGGTGAATCCGAAGAAAATCATCGGCATCAGGCCGCGAAAACTCGAAAGCGTCTTGACGTTGCCTTGCGAATCCTTGAGCCGGAAGTTGCGGCCAACAATCTCGTTGCTCATGTCCTTGCCATGCTTGAACGGCAAGGCATTGGAATTGCCGCAGCCAGTCAGCAGGCCAAGGCTCAGCAACGAGAGGCCTGTGACCACCTCGCGGCGGGTCGGTCGGTACGTCATGTCTTACGTCCCCTGGAGGATAAGGCGCGTGGGTTCAGACAAATTCAAAGGTGGCGAATTTACCACTCAAGGGCGGTGGGGAATACCGACAATCCTGTATCAAACCATGAGCAGGCGCGCAAACGTCGGCCTCATGGGCTGCGATGCACGGTGCGACAAAACAGCACAGGCGGTTCGACAATCACCAAGCCTTCGCAGACGCCACAGGCACGCCTGGCATTAAATGCAAAACATTCATGTAACAGACTTATATAATTCAATACATTTATAATTAACATATAACCAAAAGGCCTTTCCCAGCCTGCTTTCATAACTCTATATTCGCCAGCAGACCGACCCTGACCTGTGGAGGTGCCCAAGACCTTTCTCAATGCTCACAAGGATCACCGTGTTATGGCCCTCCCTGCTCGCGCCATCTGCCACACCCTGCGCACCCCGTTGATCAGAGGCATGGCGCTCGTCAGCCTCGGCCTGATGAATCCGGCTCAGGCCGCCGAAAAATCCACGCAAGAGGAAGCCCGCCTGGAGAAGGTCACGGTGATCTCCACCGGGGTGCGTGGCACGCAGCGCACCGTCACCGACAGCCCGGCCCCGGTAGACATCGTGACCAGCGATCAACTGCTCAAGACCGGCCGCGCCGACCTGACCGAAGCCATCGCCAAACTGCTGCCGTCCTTCAATTACGGCACAAACGTCGCGGGCTATAACTCGACCATACGCCCGCTGTCCAACCGCAGCCTGGCACCGGCCTACACGCTGGTGCTGGTCAACGGCAAACGTCGCCACAACAGCGCCCTGCCCGCCAATGGCTCGACCGACAGCAGCGGCGCGAACTCGGTGGACATCGACATGATCCCGATCAGCGCGGTGGAGCGAATCGAGGTGCTCAAGGACAGCGCCGCTGCGCAATACGGCTCGGATGCGATTGCCGGGGTGATCAACGTGATTCTCAAATCCGGCGCCGAGGGCGGTCATCTGGGGCTGACCTACGGCAAGCTGTACAGCGGCGAAGGCGAAGTCAGCAAGTTTGAAGGCGACACTGGTTTCGAGCTGGGCGATGGCGGCTTTCTGCACCTTTCAGCCGACGCCCGCAAACGTGGTGATGCCAGCTGGAACGACAAAGCCACCAATACCGCCTACTTTCCCGGCGACCCCAGGGAAGCGACGTGGGATCGGGTCGGCGTCAAGAATGGCGACCCGCAGATCAAGGCATTCAACCTGGCCTACAACGCCGAACTGCCGCTGGATGACCAGACAACGCTGTATTCCTACGGCACCTATGGGCAGCGCGACGCCATCATCAATAACTACTTCCGCTACCCCAACGGCAACGCCAACATTCCCGAGCTGTTTGCCGACGGCTATTACCCGCTCAACAACCTGGACGACACTGACTATCAGTACCTGATCGGTGGCAAGGGCCAGGCGTTGGGCTGGAACTGGGACCTGAGCACCACTTACGGGCGCAACAACAATAATCAGTACAGCGACCTGGCCATCAACCCGTCGCTGGGACCGGCCTCCCCGACATCATTCGATGACCTGGCGACGTATCGATTCGAGCAATGGGTCAACAACCTCGACATCACCCGCGCCTTTGACGGGCTGTTTGGCGTGCCGCTGCAAGTGTCCGCCGGGCTGGAACATCGATGGGAGCGTTTTCGGACGTTCTCCGGCGACGCGCAGGCTTATCAGGTGGGCGGTTATCGCTTTCCGGCGAGCCTGCCCAACGGTCAGGCCAACCCGCTGGCCGGGCAACTGGCATCGATTGCCGCGCAGGCCGCCGCGGTCATCTCGCCGCAGGACGCCACCCGCCTGCAACGCAACAACTATGCGGCCTACGTGGATTTCGGCATCACCCCGATTGAACCGCTGTTTGTCGATCTGGCGCTACGCGCCGAGCACTTCGACGATGACTCGGGCAACACGGTCAGCGCCAAGCTCAACTCGCGCTATGAATTCACCGATACCTTCGCGGTACGCGGCACCGTCGGCACGGGCTTTCGTGCGCCCTCGCTGACCCAGACCGGCTACAGCATCTCGGATAACCGGGTCGGTGCTGCGCCGGATGGCACCATTGTGCCCGCCGTGACGCGCATCGCGCCGGTCAACTCGGCGCTGGCCCAGGCACTTGGCGCGACCACTCTGGACCCGGAAAAATCGCGCAATCTCGGCGTTGGCGTGACCTGGCAACCGGCACCGCGTACCAGCCTGACGGCAGACGCCTACTGGATCGAAATCGCCGACCGCATCGCGCGCACCGAAAGCCTGTACGGCCCGGCGCTGGCACCGACGCTCACCGCACAAGGTGTCGACACCAGCACCTGGACCTCTTATTACGCCAACGCCTTCGACACCCGAACCCGCGGCCTGGACATCGTCCTCGACCACTCCAGTCAGTACGGCGCGTGGGGCGATGTGCGCTGGAGTGCCGGGTTCAACTACAACAAGACCGTCATCACCGACGTCAAAGATGCGCCGGCAGCCTTGCAGGGCCTGGGCAGCAACCCCGGCGGCAGCCTGACCTGGGTCGGCCGCGCCCGCGAAGGCGACCTCACCGACGCACAGCCAAAAACCAAATGGGTGCTGGGCGGCAAATGGACGCTGGGCGATCTGGGTGTGAACCTGCAAACCACCCGCTACGGCAAGGTCAAGACCCTCCAGCAACTGGAAAGCGGCGACCGCAGTTTCGGAGCCAAATGGATTACCGACCTGGATGTGTCGTACACCCTCTACGACAACATCACGTTGAGCCTGGGCGGCACCAATATTTTCGACGTGCGCCCGGACAAACACGCAATCCCTTCCGCCGTCGGGCTGAATCTGTACGGCAACTCACCGTTCTATCCGGGCGGCGGCTTCTGGTACAGCAAGATTGCCTATGATTTTTAGCCTGCGGGCAGGACCACAGCCTGTTCATGGACCTGTTCGGCAGCCATTGCGCTGAAGTGCAGTGGGTTGATGCCGTAGTAGCGGCGAAACACCTTGGCGAAATGGCTGGCGCTGGAATAACCCACTGCCGCCGCCACTTCGCTGACCGCCCCCTGTTGCTTCAACAGTTGCGCCGCCCGCTCGATGCGGACTTTCTGCAGATAGCCGTAGACGCCGCTGTCGTAGCTCTGACGAAACCCCTGCTTGAGCTTTTTGGTGTTGAGTTCCACCGACTGGGCCAGTGATTCGATGGTCCAGTCCTGCTCGGGGTGCGCCTCCAGCAGCTTGCGCGCCCGCTCGACGCGCATCAGGTCACGCCCGCCCGCGTTGAGCCCGGTGAAATGCGCCAGGTCCTGAATGTGCGCAGTCAACTGGCCAAGCATTTCATAAGCCTTGCCACGCAGCAGCAAATCCCTGGCGATCCCTTCAAGCTTGCAGCCGAGCATTTCCTGGCCGATCCGTCTTACCACCTGGGGTGCCGGAAACTGTACGAGCCGCGCCGTGCGGTCCTGGGAACGGGTGTTCTCCCAAGGCCCCTGATAATCGAACAATTGACCGGCCAGATCGAGCATGCCCAATCGGTGCGCGGCAAAACTGATATTCACACCGCGCCAGCAGGTGCCAGCGGGTACGAAACCCTCGCCTCTGACCGGAACCGTCGAATGGAACAGGCAGCAGTGATCTTCACGCCAGCTCAGGGGCGAGGTGTCGGCGAAATAACGCCAACCCGAGCAGTTGGCGTGGTACGAGACGGTCAGCGACGCTTCGCAGAAAGCATCCAGATGCCGGTCTTCGTCGACCTGCCAGTCAATGAGCCGGATATCAAGCTCATCACCCACTTCATCGGTCAGAACCTTGGGCAGCTCGTAGTCAGCGCAATAATGATTGAGGCTCATCGGCATGCACTCGTTTGGGAATCAGACTCAAATGATAACACTTATCAACTAAAGTACCGATTGCGCGCATTTCGACCCTGATCGCACGCGCAATGAAACGGTTAAGTCCAGAGAATACGGCCACTCCCTTTCACCCGAGTCTTTTCATGCAACGTTCCCTACTCAGCCTGGCAATCATGCTCGCGGTTTCCCATCAGGCGCTGGCCGATAATGTAATGACCTTGCCTGACATGCAGGTAACGGCCGGCAAGCGCGTGCAGTCTCAGGACCAGACCGACCTGGCATTGTCGGTGGCAAGCCAGGCGGATCTGGAACGCGCCAATGTCTATGCCAGCGGCGACCTGGAGAGAGTATTTCCGGAACTGTTGATGCGCAACACCGGCGCAAGCGTATTCCCCAGCCTGAGCCTGCGCGGCGTTTCATCTTCTGACCCCTACAATGCGCCTGTCGGCATTTATGTCGATGGTGTGCCGCAATACCTGGGCACCTTCAATCAGCAACTGCTCAACATCGAACACATCGAACTGCTCAAAGGCCCGCAAGGCACGCTTTACGGGCGTAATGCCCACGCCGGGGCACTGAATATCCTCACCCGTCAGCCGGACAACACGCCGACCGCCACGCTGCAAAGCCGCTTCAGCAATCTGCACCAACAAGTATCGGCGACCGGCTCGACGCCGCTGGTGGACGACAAACTGTTCATACAGGGCACCGTGTATCACGACGACACCGACGGCGAGCTGACCCGCAGCGAGCATCACGGCGACAGCGACAACGGGGGCGGCAATGTCGGTCTGACCTTCAAGCCCAACGAAGACTTCAGCCTCAAGCTGGCCTATGCCCGTGATCGCCTGACCTCCTACAACGAGCAGTATCTGGCAGACGCCACGTATGAAAAGCGTCGGGCAAGTGTTCCGTTGCTGGAGTCGGTCTATGTGCGCCGCGTGGAAACCAGCAGTGCAACGCTGGACTGGAACCTCAGCGATGCGCTCAAACTGACCTCCATCACCTCTTTGCAGAACTATCGCCACGAGCGACTGTACGGCGATCTGGGTTTTCACTGGCCCGAAACCCAGCGCACCGTCAGCCAGGAACTGCGTCTTTCCACTCAGGGCGACGACCGTGCCTGGGACGCGGTAGGTGGCCTTTACTGGCAGAAGAGCCGCAGCCACTCAGAGCGCGAACCTGACAGCAGCGCCCCGCTGTTCGGCGTGTATGGCGTGGCCGACAGCCTCATCGATAGTTCCGAGAAAGCAGTGTTCGGCGAATTCACCTGGCACCTGGCACCGCGCTGGGACCTGACACTGGGCGCGCGGCACAGCGTGGAAAAAGCCGAAACCGATTACACCCAGGTCGATGCAGCCTTTACGCCAGGCTTCGTTTACAGCGGTAACGACACGTTCACCAGCACCACGCCCAAGATTGCCCTGGGCTTCCAGGCGACTCCGGACATGCGGCTGTATGCCTCGGTCAGCAAGGGCTATAAGGCCGGTGGCTACAATCGTATTGGCGCCATTACACCAGGTGCCGTGGCGTATGCGCCGGAAAAATCGCTGAACACGGAGATCGGCGTCAAATCCAGCCTGTTCGATCAGCGCCTGTGGCTCAACGCCGCGCTGTACCGCATCGATATCGACGACGTGCAGCAATTCATCGGCGCCGCCGGCACCGGCACCCAGTCGCTGAGCAACATCGGCAAGGCCCGCAGTGAAGGTGCGGAGCTGTCCATGGACTGGCATGCAGATGAGGCCACCCTGATTCGTCTGGCGGGCACCGTCAACCGCAACCGCATGCTTGACTCCGAACGCCAGGGCAACAGCCTGACCTACACGCCCGGACGCACCTTGCGCGCATCGGCCGAACACAGCTTCTACTTCGACGGCCTGCTGGGCGAGGTGCGACCCAGCGTCGGGATCAGTTACACCGGCAAGCATTATTTCGACGTCGACAACGAGGTGTCGCAGGGCGGCTATAGCCTGGTGGACGCCCGACTGGCATGGCTGCCCACACCTGATCTGGAGGTTGCGCTGTACGGCAACAACCTCGGCGACAAGGACTACCGCACCTATTCCTATCTGTCTGGCGGCGCGCAGTTCAGCCAGCCCGGACAGGGCCGGGAACTGGGGCTGAGTACCAAAATCAGCTTTTGATCTGAACAGACTCGACCAGGCTCGCGCACACGTGCATGAGCCTCATCGAGAAGCCACCGAACCCATTCATCGGCAACAACGTCGGCCGCCCTTTCGGGTGCTCGTCAGCCGCTGCATGGCGAAATGACCGGTACAGATACCCAAGGAGTGCCCAATGACGCGCAATCATGATGCTGCCGACAGGCCCACAACCCGCCCCCTCAACCATACCGGGCTGCTCAGACTGGCACCGGGCATGTTTGCCCTGGCGATCGGTTGCGCTGTGGTGTCAGCGCTGCTGAGCCTTGTACCGCTGTGGTGCATCTACAAAATCGCGCAGGTCTTGCTGAGCCCCTTGTCTGATGCACATGCGGCATTGGTCTGGGGCCTCTGGGCGTTGGCGGCGGTGCTGCTGCGCTGGCTGATCATGACCCTCAGCCATGTGAGCGCACATCTGGCAGCCTTCGAGCTGCTGCGTCAGTTGCGCAGCCGGATTGCCCGGCATTTGGGCGAAGTGCCGCTGAGCTTTTTCAGCCAGCACAGCAGTGCCGACCTGCGTCGCACAATGAGTGACGATGTCGGTGCGCTTGAAGGGTTCTTCGCTCACTCGCTGCCCGACTCTATTTCAGCCGCAATCATGCCGCCGCTGACCCTGGCGGTGCTGTTCATCATCGACTGGCGGCTGGCACTGGCCTGTATCGCCCCGTTGCCGCTGGCGTTTCTTGCACAGATGCTGATGGTGAAGGGCTCGGCCGAGCGCATGGCGCAGTGGCAAGGCATGCAGCAACGTATTTCACAAAGTTTCAGCGAGTACCTGCAAGGCATTCAGGTGGTGAAAAGCTTCGGCCTGACCAGCCTGCGCTTCGGCTCGCTGAGCAACGACATACGCGGTGCGGCAGAGTGGGTGGCCGGGTTTGCCCGCAAGAGTTCGCTGTTCTGGGTGGTGTTCTCAGGGCTGCTGAGCGCCAGCCTGATGATCGTTGCACCGTTGGGCGCCTGGTTGCTGCTCAACGGCACTGTCACGCTGGAAACCCTGCTGTTGTTTCTGCTGCTGGCACCTGCCGCCCTGATGCCCTTGTTGCGCCTGACCTACATGCTCGGCGATCAGGTGCAGCGCAATGCAGCGCTGGCGAGGATCAACAGCGTGCTGCTCAGCCCGCCGCTGAGCGACAACGCCAATGCGCAAAGCCCTGATGCCCCGCTGGACCTGTGCCTGGAAAACGTCTGCCACGGCTATGGCGAAAGACAGGCGCTGGATCACGTCAGTTTCACTGCCCAGGCAGGTCAGTTGACCGCCCTGGTCGGCCCCAGCGGTTCGGGCAAAAGTACCTTGGCGCAACTGGTCAGCCGGTTGTTCGACGCCGACAGCGGCAGCATCACCCTGGGTGGCACCGAGCTGCGCGACTGGCCACTGCAGGCGCTGCTTGATCGGGTCGCGACGGTGTTTCAGCACGTGTACCTGTTTGACGGATCGGTGCTCGACAACCTGCGCCTGGCAAGCCCCGACGCCGATCAGGCGAGTGTCGAAGCCGCAGCACGTGCCGCGTGCGCCCATGATTTTATCGAACGCCTGCCGCAGGGTTATCACACAGCCATTGGCGAAGCCGGCGCGCAACTGTCCGGCGGCGAGCGCCAGCGCCTGTCTATAGCCCGCGCCTTGCTGAAAAACGCTCCCGTGCTGATCCTCGATGAAGCCACAGCCTACGCCGACAGCGAAAACGAGGTGCTGATCCAGCAGGCGCTGGCCAATCTGTGCCGGGGCCGAACCGTCCTGATGATTGCCCATCGCCTGCACACCGTCATCGACGCACAACGCATCGTCGTCCTCGATCAGGGCCGGGTGCTCGGCATCGGCCGCCATGAGCAGTTGCTCGAAAACTGCGAGCTGTATCAACAACTCTGGCAAGACCACACCCGCATTCGCCAATGGCAACTGAGCAGTGGAGAACCCGCATGATTTCCAGTCTGATGCGCGCGGGCGAACGCCTCGCAGGGCAACGCGATCCACGCCTGAGCCAAGGCTTGCGTCTGGCAGTCCTTGAAGGCCTGTTGAGCGCCGCGCCCTACCTGTTGCTGTACTGGCTGCTGGCGAGCCTGTTCGACAATACGCTGCAGGGCTGGAGCGTAATCTGGCTGGCGCTGGGCATGCTTGCCTGTTTGATCGGGCGAATTGTCGTCGGCGCCCTCGGCACACCGCTGATATTCACCGGTGCCTACGCAATGATGGCAAATGCCCGCCTGCGCCTGGTCGATCACTTGCAGAAGCTGCCGCTCGGCTGGTTCGCGACCACCCACAGCGGAGAAGTCAGCGCTCAAGTCACCAGCGATCTGGCCATGGTCGAGCACTTGTGGTCGCACTTTCTCGGCGTGTTCGCGCTGTCGTTGGCTGAACTGACGTTTATTCTGCTTCTGCTGTTCTCGCTCGAACCCCTCCTCGCCTGCACAGTGTTGGTCACGTTGCCGCTTGCAGCGCTGGCAATCTACGTGGCAATCCGCAAAACGCTGCTGCACGCCGACCCTATGCTCGCGACCAGCAACCGCACTCAGGCAGCGCTGCAGGAATACATTCAGGGCATTGCAGTGATCCGCAGCTTCGGCCGTTTCGGCAGTGCCCTGAAGCGCTTGAATCGAGCGCTGGACGAGCAACACCGGGCCATGGTCAGTATCGAACTGAAACCGGCAGCATGGGTCGCCCTGTTCGGTCTGGTCATCGAGGCCGGTTTCATCCTCATGGTGCTGCTGGGCTGCAACCTGCTGCTCAACGGGCAGATGAGCATCCAGCACCTGATGATCTTCACCGTGCTGGCCTGGCCGCTGTATCGCAAGGCCATCGATCTGGGGTTTTCCATTCTGTTGCTGCGCTTCGGCCACCGCGCGCTGTCGCGCACCGAGCAGTTGCTCGACCAGCAACCGATGCCCGAGCCGGCGCAGCCACGCAGCCCCGAACATTTCGATATCGACCTCAAAGAGGTGTGTTTTAGCTATGCCGGACGCGAAGCGCCGGTTATCGAAGGGCTTTCGTGCCATCTGGCCGCTGGCACCCTGACTGCACTGGTCGGCCCCAGCGGCGCGGGGAAAAGCACCCTGGCGCAGCTGGTCGCCCGCCTGTGGGACATCGACAGCGGTCAGTTACAGATTGGCGGCATCGAGGCGCGAGACATCGGCAGCGATCACCTGCAAAAGCACATATCGATGGTTTTTCAGGACGTCACCCTGTTCTCCGGCACGGTGCTCGACAACCTGCTGGTCGGCAAGCCCGACGCCAGCGAGCAGGAGGTTATTCACGCTGCACGTCTGGCCCATGCTCACACGTTCATTGAGGCGCTGCCCGACGGCTATGCCACGCGCATCGGCGAAGGCGGCGGCTGGCTGTCGGGCGGTGAACGGCAACGCCTTTCCATCGCCCGTGCGCTGCTGAAAAACAGCCCGATCCTGCTGCTCGACGAAGCCACCTCAAGCGTCGATCCGTCTTCGGAAGCCGCCATTCAGCGGGGCCTTGATGCGCTGGTACGTGATCGCACGGTACTGGTCATCGCCCATCGCCTGCACAACATCCAGCACGCCGACCAGATTCTGGTCATGGATCGCGGACGCATCGTGGAACAGGGCCGCCACGATGAACTGTTGGCGCAGCAAGGGCTGTACGCCCGCTTGTGGAACCGCCAGAGCCAGGCTCGGAACTGGCACCTGCACACCTGAACCCCCTGGGCCGCGCCATCCTGAGCGCGGCACGAGTACTTGTCTGGATGGAGTCTTACCATGTACACATCGACCAGAAAAGCCTCGACTGCTCGCGGTACGCCACCTCAAGCTTTCGACCCTGCCCTGCTGGGCGAGGACATCGCCAGGCAACTGCGTCTGTCCCCGGAGCAACTGGCGGATGACGCCAACCTGTTGACGCTGGGCATGGACTCGATGCACCTGATGGCCTGGCTCAACCGGTTTCGCCGTCTGGGTTTCAAAGTGACCCTCAGCGACCTCTATGACCAGCCGACACTGCAGGGCTGGCAGCAACTGCTGAGCAGCGCGCCCGTTAAAGTCAACAGCGCCGAGGTCGCCAGCAACGACGAGCCGCTTGCGCTCATGAGCGACGGCCAGCCGTTCGCCCTGACCAGTGTGCAGCATGCTTATCTGGTGGGGCGTTCCAGTGAACAGCCGCTGGGTGGCGTGGGTTGTCATCTTTATCAGGAATTCGACGGTCGCGGCCTGACACCACAGGTGCTGGAAGCCGCCATCTATCGGTTGATCGAACGGCATCCGATGCTCAAGACGCGCTTTCTGGCCGACGGCCGTCAACAGTGGCAAGCGCATTCGACCTGGCCGGGCCTCAAGGTTCATGACCTGCGCGATAGCGATGACACGCTTCGCCAGCAGCGCCTGGGGGACCTGCGCGAACAGCTGGGCCATCGTCGCCTTGACGTCGAAAACGGCGAAACCTTCGACTTCCAGCTGTGCCTCTTGCCCGACGGTGGAAACCGGCTGTTGGTCAACATTGATCTGCTGGTTGCCGACGCAGCCAGCTTCAATCAGTTGTTCGAAGAACTGATCGCGTTGATCGAAGACCGGCCGTTGCCGCCGTCGCCTGTCGATTACGATTTCTGCAGTTACCTGACGCAGGTAAGGCGCAATGATCAGGCCCGCGTCGAGAAGGCCAAAGCCTGGTGGCTGGCACGTCTGGACGACCTGCCACTGGCACCGATTCTGCCGCTGGCGCAAGACCCTGAGCGCATCGCGCAGGTTCGCATCAGCCGCCGTCGCGGACAACTGGACGCAGCGCAATGGCAGGCATTCAAGGACCACGCCGGAACCGCTGGCGTTACGCCGACCATGGCGCTGGCCACGCTGTTCAGTGCAGTGCTGGGTCGCTGGAGCGGGCAACAGTCGCTGTTGCTCAACCTCACCCTGTTTGACCGCCAGCCGCTGAACCCGGCAGTCGCCAGTATGATCGCCGATTTCACCAATATTCTCGCGTTGCCAGTGAGCTGCTGCGGGCAAGCCTTCGCAGAGCTGGCGCAAGCCAATCAGCAGTCGTTTGCCGAAGTTCACGAACACAGTGCGTGGTCGGGGGTCGAGGTGCTGCGCGAATTGAAGAAACGCCAGCGCCACCCGCACGGTGCGCCGCTGGTGTTCACCAGCAATCTGGGCCGCCCGCTGTTTGGCGAAGCCGCAGAGAACACGCTGGGCGCACCCGGCTGGGGCATTTCCCAGACGCCGCAGGTGTGGATCGACCACCTGGCGTTCGAGCATCAGGGGCAGGTCTATCTGCAGTGGGACAGCAATAACCAGTTGTTCCCCGAGGGGCTGACCGACACCTTGTTCGACGTCTATTTCGAACACGTGCTGGCGCTGGTCGCAGACCCCGCGCACTGGTCACACCCCTTGCCCGACCTGATGCCTTCCGCCCAGCGAGCCGTCCGCGAACAGGTCAATGCCACCGCCCAGGCCATTCCTGACGGGCTGCTGCACGACGCCGTTTTCCTCCAGGCCGAACGCACCCCGCAAGCCACCGCACTGATTCAGGACCAGCGCCGTCTGAGCTTCGCCCAACTGGCCGATCAGGCCAGTCGCCTGGCCGGCTGCCTGCAAGCCCTGGGTGTCACCGCGGGCGACACCGTGGCGGTCAGCATGACCAAGGACATCGGCCAGATTGTCAGTGTGCTGGGCATTCTCAAGGCTGGTGCGATCTATGTGCCCGTACCGCCGGACCAGCCATTGGCGCGGCGTATCGGCATTTATCAGGGTGCGCAGGTGAAATGCGTGCTGACCAGCGCCGATGAGCCTGAAGAGCACGACATCGGCACGGTCCTGACCTGGCAGCAGGCAATCCTCAGCGAACCGCTTCAGCATCAGGTCCCGGTCAGCGCACAGCAACCGGCCTATATCATCTACACCTCAGGCTCGACCGGTGAACCCAAGGGCGTGGTGATCAGCCATAAAAGCGCCTTGAACACCTGCGTGGACATCAGCCAGCGCCACGCCGTGCGCCCCGAAGATCGTGTGCTGGCGCTGTCGGCGCTGCATTTTGACCTGTCGGTGTATGACATCTTCGGAGTGCTCGGCGCAGGCGCTTCGCTGGTGCTGGTCAACGACCGGCAACGTCGCGACCCGGCGCTGTGGTGCAGGCTGATCGATGAACACGGCATTACCCTGTGGAACAGCGTACCTGCCCTGCTGGACATGTTGCTGACCTACAGCGAAGGCTTTGATCTGCACAGCCCGGCGAGCCTGAGGCTGGTGATGCTGTCCGGGGACTGGATCGGCCTGGACCTGCCGGAGCGCTATCACCAGTACCGCAGTGATGGTCGGTTTGTCTCCATGGGCGGTGCGACGGAAGCGGCCATCTGGTCCAACACCTGCACCGTGAGCCGGGTTGAGCCGCACTGGCGCTCGATCCCCTACGGCACGCCGCTGGCCAACCAGCGTTATCGCGTGGTTGACGAAACAGGACGCGATTGCCCGGACTGGGTCGCCGGCGAGCTGTGGATCGGCGGCGCAGGTGTTGCACACGGCTATTTCAACGATGCCGAACGCAGCGCCCGGCAGTTCGTCGAAGTGGCCGGTGAACGCTGGTATCGCACCGGCGACATGGGCTGTTACTGGCCGGACGGAACGCTGGAATTCCTCGGCCGTCGCGACAAGCAGGTCAAGGTCGGTGGCTACCGCATCGAACTGGGTGAAATCGACGCAGCCTTGAACCGCCTGGAAGGTGTCAAGGCAGCCATCAGCATGGCACCGGGCGAACGGGAAAAAAGCCTGGTGGCTTTTGTCGTGCCGCACGGTTCCAGCCTGTGCAGCCGCGTCGAAGCCGACCCGTGCACACCCGCCAGTTACGCCGACTGGCTGAAGCCTGTCACCGTCGTGACTGACACAGCGGACGGTTTGCTGGCCGATTTCCTGCTTGAGCATCTGGCGTTCAACGGCATACCGTTCAGCCCCTCTCTGACGACCGCACAGGTGTTACAGACCTACGGCAGCGAGGCGCACTGGCACCCGCTTCTGACACGCTGGCTGGAGTGGCTCGCAACACAGGATCGCCTGTACTGCGACGCCGAGGGCGCGTGGCATCTCAATCATTCGAGCACAAAGGCCACGTCGCACGACGTTGCTTGCGATGCACTGACACACGCCCTGCAGGCGCACCACGACGCCCTGCGCGACATACTGTCAGGCAAGCGCAGCCCTCAGACCCTGCTTGAGCATCCGTACTGGGCTCCAGAACAGCTGCTGATGCACGCACCCGGCAGCCGCGAAACGCTCAGTGCACTCGCGACATCGCTGGCGGACCTGAGCAAGCGCTTGCAACGCCCGGTGCGCCTGATCGAAGCCGGTGCCCGCAGCGCTGTCACCGGGGCATTTCTGCTGGGGCGACTTGACGCAGAGCAGTTGCACTACACCGCCCTCGATACGTCACAGGCAATGGTCCTCAAGGCCCGCGAACGCCTCGCAGGTTTTATTCATGGCAGTGCACGCCGCGACACCGACAGCGAGCGCCAGGCGCTTATTCACAGTGCCGACGTGCTGCTGATCAACAATCAGTTGCACCGCCTGGATACACCGCAAGCAGCCTTACAGCAGTGGACGCCACTCTGTGCGCCAGGCGCTGCGGTCTATGTGCTGGAGCTGGCGCAAGCCTCGGCGCTGGCACTGGTCAGCGCCGAGTTGCTCAACGAAGGCCGCAGTGCAGCCGAACAATTGCGTAACAGCGAACACTGGACGGCGCTGCTGATGCAGGCCGGGCTTGGCGCCCCTGAAACGGATCGATCGGGCGCCCTGCAACGCCTGATCCTGCGCGCGCCCGATGTGCTGCAGCGCCCCGACTCTGCCCGGCTTGCCAAAGCGCTGGCCAACGAACTGCCCGGCTACATGATTCCGCAGCGCCTGTATTTTCTCGACGCACTGCCGTTGACCGCCAACGGCAAGATCGATCATCAGGCACTGATGCAGCGGTGCAAACCTGCCGCCACACAAGCCGACCAATGCCTGCCCCCTGAAAACGTCCGCGAACAGGTTCTCGCACAGCTCTGGCAGGAGTTGCTGCAAAGCGGCGCAGTGCACCGCCACAGCCAGTTCTTCCAGCTTGGCGGCGACAGCCTGCTGGCAACCCGCCTGATCGGCGAACTGGCCGGACGTGGCTATCACGCCCGGCTCGACGACCTTTTCAACTTCCCGAGCCTGCACGCCTTCGCGGCGACGCTGGTGGAGCACAATGCTCCGGCAACCGTGCGGCTTGAACACGACCCGGCGGGTCGTTATCAGCCCTTTGCCCTGAGTGAAGTGCAGCAGGCTTATCTGGTCGGGCGTCAGCCAGGATTCGTACTGAGCGGCGTGGGCGCGCATTTCTTTGTCGAGTTCAGCGTCGAACGACTTAATGTCCAGTTGTTTCAAAACGCCTGGCAGCGCCTCATCGAACGTCACGACATTCTGCGTGCTGTGGTCCGTGACGGCATGCTGCAGGTCCTGAAACAGGTCCAGGCCTTCATTCCCCGGCGGCATCGGGTGGCCACGCTGGAGGGCAGCGAAGCCCATGCACTGCGCGAACGGCTTTCCCATCAGGTGCTCGATGCCGGGCAATGGCCACTGTTCGATGCGCAGATCGTCGAAGATGGCAGCCCGCACAGCCGCATTTTCGTCAGCCTCGACAACCTGCTGCTCGACGGCATGAGCATGCAAATACTGTTGGCCGAACTTGAGACGCTGTACCTGCACCCCGAACAGACGCTGGAACCGATCGCTATCGGCTTTCGCGACTACCAGTGCCTGCGCGCCAGCCAGCCGCCCTCGCCCGGCGCTCGGGCGTACTGGCAGCGGCGTATCGACAACCTGCCGCCAGCACCGCGCCTGCCACTGCGCTGCGCCCCAGCCGACGTCGGCATACCACACTTTGTGCGCCTGGCCGAGCGTCTGCCCGCAGACAGTTGGGAGCGTTTGAAAGCCCAGGCCAATCAGCGCCAGTTGACGCCCTCAGGGCTACTGCTCAGCGCTTTTTCCGCCGTGCTGTCGGCCTGGAGCAGCGCGCCGGAGCTGACCCTCAACCTGACCTTGTTTGACCGTCAGCCGCTGCACACGCATATCGACCGGGTGCTGGGCGATTTCACCTCGCTGCTGCTGCTGGCCTGGCACCCCACCGCTGACTGGCTTGGCAGTGCGCAAAATCTACAGCAGCGGCTATGGCGCGATCTGGCCCAGCGCGATCACTCGGCGATCCGGGTCATGCGTGAACTGGCCAGCCGCCATGGCCTGGCTGCCGCGCAGATGCCGGTGGTCTTCACCAGTGCGCTGGGGTTCGACAAGGGCCGCTTCATGGCCCAATCGTCATGGCTCAAACCGGTCTGGGGCATCTCGCAGACGCCGCAGGTCTGGCTGGATCATCAGGTGTATGAGTCCGAAGGCGACCTGTGCCTTAACTGGGACGCGGTCGAGGCGCTGTTCGATCCCGACGTGTTGCGCGCCATGTTCGACCAGTACGTCAGCCTGCTGGAACGGCTGGCCGAAGACCCGCAGGCTTGGGGATTGTCCCTGGCGCAACTGGTTCCCCACGGACATCCTGGCGCTGACGTGGCTCCGTTGCCTCGCCCGCAACCGCTGCCATTACCACTGCCGCACGAGCCCGAACAACAGACCGATGAACAGCTCGTCGACCAGATCCGGCATGCCTTTCATGAGGTGGTCGGCCTGAAACTGCAGGACTGTCGGCAGAACTTCTTCGACGCAGGCGCCAGTTCGTTGAAACTGGTGCAGTTGCACGTGAAGCTGACCCAGCAGGGCCATCGGCAGTTGCAGGCCACTGACCTGTTCGGCTACCCGAATGCCCGCGCACTGGCGCGGCACTTGAGCCAGACGCAACCGGCAAACGACACGCGGGACCAACCCCGACAGGCGCAACTGACGCAAAGAAACGCCAGAAGATTACGGCGCAACGGAGGTGGCTCATGAGCCGCTACCTGCCTTATTGGTGTTACTACCTGCATCAGGGCATGCTCACCGCGCTTATTTTGCAGGGCGTGGTCGGTTATTTCCGCCATCAAGGGCTGGATCTGGCCAGCCTCAGCCTGCTGTCGCTGACATTCCTGCCCTGGATAGGCAAGTTTCTCTGGGCACCCTGGTGCGAGCGCCACAGCCTTAGACTGCGCGGCAATCACTACCTGGGCAGCCTGGTGCTGCTGCAACTGTGCATGGCGCTGACGCTGCTGGCGATCGGCTTTCTTGCCCCGGAGCACTCGCTCTATCCGATCATGGCCGGGCTGATGCTGCTGGCGCTGTTATCCGCCAGCCATGACATCTATGCCGATGGCATCACGATCACCACCTGCGACGCCGACAGCCGTCCGTTCGCCAACACCGCACAAGTGGGTGGCAGCTACCTGGGGATCGTGTTCGGCTCGCTGGTGTTCCTGTTTCTGGCCGAGCACTGGGGCTGGCGCACCGGTTTCATCGGTATGGCGACAGTCTCGTTGCTACTGCTGCTGCCGGTCGGGTTGCTGCCGGCCAGCAACAGCATCGACGAACCGGCAGTCAAGCCAAAGCTGGACCGCAGCAGCTTTACCGCGTTGTGGCCCGCCCTGTGCCTGACCGCCATTTACTACCTCGCCATGCGCGGCCTGATGGCCATACAAACCGTGCTGTTGATGGACAACGGGATGAGCCTTGCCCAACTGGGTCTGGCTTCGACGCTGTACAGCACGGTGGCCAGTGCCATCGGCGTGCTGCTCGGCGGCTGGATGGCCAGACGCTTCGGTGCCTGGCGCTGCCTGCTGCCGGCCATGCTGCTGCACGCGCTCATCGCCCTGGCGGCCGCGCTGGGCGCACGCGTCTATGAACTTACCGCGTGGCTGGTGGTGTTCAGCCTGGTCAACATCGCCGCCGCGATCGGCTTCGTCACTCTTTACAACCTACTGATGGGCGTGGTCCGCCCGCACCAGCCCGCCTCGGATTACGCCTTGCTGCAATCGGTCGATGCCGCCATTGCCATGCTGGCGTCGATAGCCGCCCTGCAATCGGCCCACTACCTGGGCTACCCGCCACTGCTCGCGGTACTGGCGAGCATTGCCTTTATCTGTCTGTGGCCCGCGTGGCGCCTGTGTCGCCATCTTGAGCGCGCCACGCCCGCCAGCCCGTCTTTCACGCCTGCCCACGAGGTCATCCATGCCCACCTTTGAACACACCTACGGCGCCAGCGAGCCCATTGCGGTCATCGGCCTGGCCTGCAGCTTCCCCGGTGCCCGCGACAGCACCGAGTATTGGCAAAACCTGCTGGCCGGTCGCGAGTGCAGCCGTCACTTCAGCCGTGAAGAACTGCTCGCCGCAGGGCTGTCAGCGGAGCTGATCGACAACCCGGACTTCGTCAATGTGGCAGCAATCATCGACGATCCTGACCGCTTTGACGCGGCTCTGTTCGGTTACTCGCGTCAGGAAGCCGAATCCATCGACCCGCAGCAGCGGCTGTTCCTGCAGACCGTCTGGCACGCGCTGGAACACGCCGGTTTCGCGCCTCGCGACGTGGTGCACAAAACCGGCGTGTTCGCCTCGGGGCGCATGAGCACTTATCCGGGACGAGACGCTATTCGCGTCACCGAAGTGGCGCAGGTCAAGGGCCTGCAGGCGCTGATGGGCAACGACAAGGATTACCTGGCCAGCCGCGCCGCCTACAAACTCAACCTGCGCGGCCCGGCCATGAGCGTGCAGACCGCCTGCTCAAGTTCGCTGGTGGCGGTGCATATGGCCTGCGAAAGCCTGCGCAGTGGCGAGTGCGAAATGGCCGTGGCAGGCGGCGTGGCGGTGTCGTTTCCGCAGCAGGCCGGTTACCTGTACCAGCCGGGGATGATTTTCTCACCCGACGGTCGCTGCCGCCCGTTTGACGCCAGTGCCCAGGGCACCTTTGCCGGTAACGGCGTCGGTGCCGTGACCCTGCGTCGCCTGGAGGACGCTTTGCGCGACGGCGACCCGGTATTGGCCGTGTTGCGCGGCAGCGCGATCAATAACGACGGTCATCACAAGGTCGGCTACACAGCGCCCTCGGTGATCGGTCAGCGTGAAGTCATCCAGGATGCCCTGCTGCTGGCCGACATCGATTGCACCAGCATCGGCATGCTCGAAGCGCATGGCACCGGCACGCCATTGGGCGACCCCATCGAGGTTCAGGCACTGCGCGATGCCTTCGCGCACCGCACGGACATCGGTGGCTGCGCGCTGGGCTCGGTGAAGGGCAACCTCGGCCACCTGGACACCGCCGCAGGCATCGCCAGCCTGATCAAGACCGTTCTGGCGGTCAGCCACGGGCGCATTCCGCCCAGCATCAATGTCGAGCGGATCAACCCGGCGCTGCAACTGGAACAGAGCCCGTTTTACGTTCCGACCCAGGACCGTTCATGGCCGGCCGGACCACGCCGCGCCGGTGTGTCGTCATTCGGCATTGGTGGCACCAACTGCCACGTGATTGTCGAAGCGCTGCCCGACGCATTGCGCACCTCAGGCCCGGTCGCGCAGGCCAGTGCCCTGCTACTCAGTGCTGCCAGCCAGCACTCGTTGCGCCAACTGGCGGGCCTTTACGCCGAACGCCTGCACGCGACGGACCCTGCCGCCGACCTCGCACACACCGCGTTACAGGCCCGGCAACTGGACCTGCCGTTTCGTCTGGCGGTGCCGTTGCACGAAGAAACCGCCCCGGCGCTGCAGGCGTTTGCCCAAGGCGGCAGCGATGCCTTGCTGTATCAGGGACAGGCAAGCCAGGGCGCGCAGCTATGGCTATGCAGCGGACAAGGCAGCCAGTGGGCCGGAATGGGCAAAAGCCTCTACGGTCAGTCGAAGGCCTTCAGCGAAAGTCTGGACCGCAGCTTTGCAGCCTGTGCCGCGCACCTGCAACCCTCGTTGCAATCGGTCATGTTCGGCGACCATGCAGAGCTGATCGACCGCATGGATTACGCGCAGCCGGCCATCGTCGCCTTTGAAGTGGCGATGGCGGCTCACTGGCGCGAAGCGGGCCTGAGCCCGGACCTGTTGATCGGCCATTCGGTGGGTGAATTCGCTGCCGTGGTCATCGCCGGGATCTATCGACTGGAAGACATTCTGCCGCTGGTGATCATCCGCGGCCGGCTGATGAATCAGTGCGCAGCGCAAGGCTCGATGCTCGCGGTGTTCTGCGACGCGGCAACGCTGCAGCCTCTGGCGCTTGAACACGGCGTGGAAATCGCCGTGCATAACGCAGCGCAGCATCTGGTGGCCTCCGGTGAACGCCACGCCATCCACGCACTGGCGCAAACGCTGCAACAGCGAAACCTGCGGCATAACCACCTGAGCGTGGCCGGCGCGGCGCACTCGCGCTTGCTGGACCCGATTCTCGATGAATTCCAGCAAGCCAGTGCAGCTATGCGCCCGGCCCCGGCGAAAATACCGCTGATCTCGACCCTGACTGGCCAACCGCTGAGCCATGCCGAGCTTGAGCGCGGCGATTACTGGCGCAGGCACCTGCGTGAACCGGTGCGCTATCACCAGGCACTGATTCACGCCTTGCAAACCGGCGTGACGATCGCGCTGGAACTGGGTGCCGATGCACCATTGACCGGCATCGGCACGCGCCTGGAACACGCCGGCGTGCACTGGATCGCCAGTGCACGCCGCCATAAACCGGCTACCACCGTCTTGCAGGACAGCCTGCTGCGCCTGTTCGCCGCCGGCGCCGCCTTGCCTTGGCGCACCCTGTTACCCTCGGTCGGCAAGCGCATCCATGCCCCGCTGTATGTTTTCGACGAGCAGCGCTACTGGTGCGATGCGTCACAGCAGCCGAGCACGCAAGCACAGGACCTGTTGCTGGAGGCCGGTCGCAAGGTCGTGTTGCAGGAAGGCGGCAATCTGGACCTGCCACGTCTGGAGCGCCTGTATCACTGCGTGACCCAACTGCATGCCATCTACGTTGACCAGATGGTTCGTCAGTGTGTGCACGAGAGCATCGATCAGGGTGCCGAGCCGCTGAGTATCCTGCGTGGGGGCCGGTTGCTGCCGCGCCATCGGCAACTGCTTGTGCGCCTGCTCAATGCCTGTGTCGAAGATGGCTATTACACCCTTGAACACGGCCGTTACCGCAGCGCCCGGCCCATACCCTATGAACAACGCCCGGCATTGCTGGTTGAGCTGCGCAGTTGCTGTGAAGGGCTGGACGTGATCGCTGACACCGTCGAGCGGGCGGGAGAGCAACTCTTCGCCATGATGAGCGGTGCGGTGGAGCCGGTGTCGGTGATCTTCCCGCAAAGCACCTCCAGCGGTGTTGAAGTGCTGTATCAGCAATTCAGCTTCGGCCGCTATTTCAATCAGATCGCAGCAGGTGTGATCACCGGTCTGATCCAGGCACATCAGCACTCCGGACACGGGCCGCTGCGCATTCTGGAAGTCGGGGGCGGCACCGGTGGCACCACCGCGTGGCTGCTCCCGGAACTGCGCAACGTCGCCAATGTGCGTTATTGCTTCACGGACATTTCCGCGCTGTTCAGCCGCCGCGCTGAAGAAAAGTTCAGCGAGTACGATTTTGTCGAGTATGCCCAGTTCGACCTGCAAAAACCTGCCGGCGAGCAGGGTTTCCAGGCCGGGCACTACGACCTGATTGTGGCAGCCAACGTGATCCACGCCACCCAGCATGTCGGCCAGACCCTGCACAACCTGCGCCCGTTGCTCAAGCCGGGCGGCGCGCTATTGATGCGCGAGATTACCCGTCCGATGCGCCTGTTCGATTTTGTCTTCGGCCCGTTGGTATTGCCGCTGCATGACGAGCAAGCGCGCGGCGGCGAACTGTTCCTGTCCACCGCACACTGGCAGCAACAATGCCTGGAAAGCGGCTTTGAACGCCTCGACTGGCTGCCCGACGATGGCAGTGCCACCGCCGGTATCAGCGAACACATCCTGCTGGCACGCACCCAGGCCGCCAACGTTGCGCCAGCCCTGCTCACTGCCGGGCACGACAGCGGCAGCGCGGTGCTGGGCAGGCAACTGGGCGAACACCTTTACCAGCCCGACTGGACAGATTGCGCAGGCCAGCCGCAACGCTGGAAGACACGCTTGCAGGAAGCCTGCGAACAACTGGCCGCACGCCACGGCGATGCTCGCCGCCCTCCCGTATTTAGCCGCGTTGTGCCGTTACCCGAAACCCTGACCGGCCTGGCGCTGCACTGGAGTGCCGAGCCATTTGGAGTGGCCAGCGTCGAGCTCAAGCAGTGCAATGATCATGGACAATGGCAGCGGCTCGGCAGTGCCGACAACCGTTCCGAGCGCCTCACCACGCTGCCCGCCGCCAACACTGCATCCGGCACCCATTACGTCTGGCAATGGGCGCCAGTGAATGCGCAGGATACCCCGTTGGCAAGGCTGCGCGTCGAGCCGGCCAGCGTCCGGGCGGCATTGGCCGCCGTTGGCGTGGCCCATGACCCAGAGGCTTCGGCGTGCCTGCTGATTGTACAAGGCGGCTCGCTGGCGGAGGTCGCCAGCCAGGTGCTCGATGCAGTGAAGACGGACACCGGGCAACCTCTGCTGGTGGTCACCCGCAACGCGTGGTCACTGGCTGCCGATCACACGGTAAATCCCGAGCAACGCGCACTGTGGGGCTTGCTGCGGGTTGCCTGCGCCGAACAACCAGAGCGCGCACTGGCTGTCATTGACCTGGATAGCAGCAAGCTCAACGGTAGCGATGACTGGCAGGCGCTGCTGCCGGGCTTGAAGGCGGCGCAAAGCGGTGAGCGCTGGATTGCCGTGCGTGACGGCGTCGCACAGGTGCAGACGCTGAGCGTGCAGCTTCATCAGGGCGCCAGCCTGCCGGCACAAAGCTTCAAGGACACCGGCTGGCACATCGTGACCGGCGCATTCGGCGGCCTGGGTCGCCTGAGCAGCCATTGGCTGGCCGATCAGGGGGCGTCGCGCATCGCCCTGTTCGCGCCGCGCTGCCCGCATGACGGCGAGCAATGGATCGACACCCTGCAACAGCATTACGGCTGTGAAATACGCTGGATGGCCTGTGATATCAGTGATCAGGCTGCGCTGGCGGCCTGCATCGACGCGTTGCGGGCCGAGGGCGGCCTGAGCGGCGCGATCCACAGCGCCGGCTTGCTGGACGACACGCCGCTGAGCAACCTCGACGCCGCGCGCATGCAGCCACTGCTGCAGGTCAAATGCTCGGCAGCCCGCCAACTGCACACGGCGCTGGCGGATCAAGGACGCTACCTGCTGCTGTACTCCTCGGCTGCCGCCAGCCTCGGCGCAGCGGGCCAGGGGGCTCATGCGCTGGCCAGTGCCTACCTGGACGGGCTGGCCGAATCGCAAACCGACACCCGCCTGCACACGGTCAGTATCGCGTGGGGCGCCTGGGGCGAAACCGGACGTGCCGCCGAGGATCAACTGCATGCGCGACTGGCACTGGGCGGCATGGGTACGCTGGCAACCGGCGAAGGCTTGTGGCACCTGGAACAGGCAGTCATGCGCAATTCGCCGTGGCGTCTGGCGATGCGTATAGACCCTGAGCGCATCGATCCGCGCCGGCGTCTGCTGACCCGGCACATCGAGCAACCCGCGACGCGCGCGCCGGTGAAAAGCACCCGCCACAGCGATGCGCTCCCGACACCGACCCTGACCGGTGATCCGCAGGCAGATCAACACGCGCTCAGCCAGTGGTTGAGCGCATCGATCTGCCGTCAGTTGCGCCTGAGCCCTGACGCTGCACCTGCGCACAACCAGGACCTGATGCAACTGGGCCTCGACTCGTTACTGTTCCTTGAACTGAGCAGCGACATCCAGCGCCAATTGGGCGTTCGTCTGGACGCCGAACAGGCCTACCGTGACCTGAGCATTCGTGGCCTGAGCGCACTGTTGCTGTCCAGCACCGAAAGAGCGCCGCTTGCAGCCCGTGACAATTTCATCGTGCCGCAACCCGATAGCCGCTTCGAGCCTTTCCCGCTGACACCAATCCAGCACGCTTACTGGCTGGGCCGCACCGACCTGATCGATTACGGCGGCGTGGCCTGCCATGTGCTGTTTGAATGGGACAAGGCTTACGCAGACTTCGACCTGACCCGCTTCGAGCAGGCCTGGAACGCGCTGATCGCCCGTCATGACATGCTGCGCATGGTCATCGACAGTGACGGCCGCCAGCGCATTCTGCAAAACACGCCCTGGTATCGCCTGCCACGCAACGACCTGCGCGAGTTGCCTGCCGAACAACAGCAGCAACGCCTGCTGGACATTCGTGAAGACATGTCCTATCGCGTATTGCCCACCGACTGCTGGCCGCTGTTCGAAGTCACCGTCAGCGAACTCGACGCCGGTCATTGCCGCCTGCACATGAACCTCGACCTGCTGCTGTTCGACGTGCAGAGCTTCAAGGTGATGATGGACGATCTGGCCAGCGCCTACGCCGGCCAGACACTCAAGCCGCTGGAACTGACCTTCCGCGACTACGTGATGGCTGACCTGGCGCAGCGCGACAGCCTGCAATGGCGACAAGCCTGGCGCTACTGGCAGGACACGCTGGAACAATTGCCTGGCGCCCCGCAGTTGCCGCTCGCGGACAGCCCGCCCAAGGGCCAGCCACGTTTCCGCACCGTTCAGGGCAAGCTCGACGCGGCGCAATGGAACCGTTTCAAGGCGCACTGTCAGCACGTGGGTGTGACGGCCTCTGCCGCGCTGCTGGCGTTGTTCGCGCAGACACTGGAAAGCGTCAGCCGTACGCCGGAATTCACCCTGAACCTGACCTACTTCAACCGTCGCCCCCTGCACCCGCAGGTTCAGCAACTGATCGGTGACTTCACGTCAGTGTTGTTGATTGATTTCCAGCTGGGGCGTGGTGACAGCCCAGGCCAGGTCATGGCCAACACGCAGGCCAGGCTCTGGCAGCGTCTGGCACACACTGCCGTGAACGGCGTGGAATTGATGCGTGAACTCGGCCGCCGTCAGGGACAGACGCGTCAACCGGCCATGCCGGTGGTGTTCACAAGCATGCTCGGCATGTCGCTGGACGGCAAAGCCATCGACCAGGCCATGACCTCAACCCTCGGCGACCCGGTGCACGTCTTCACTCAGACGCCGCAAGTCTGGCTGGACCATCAAGTGATGGAAATCGACGGCGAGCTGGTGTTCAGTTGGTATTGCATGGAAGACGTACTCGCCGACGGCCTGATCGACAGCCTGTTTCAGAGCTACTGCGACCTGTTACAAACGCTGGCCGACCAACCACAGGGCTTCGACAGTCTGCCCGAGTTGCCGCGCCATGACTGGTCGGTGAACCTGGACGGCGAGCGTTTCGACCCGCAGCGGCTCGAGGCGCAGTTGCGTCGTGAGCCGGGCGTGCAGAGCGCGCGCGTCAGCGTGGATCGCGAAGGTCGCACGCTGCTTGGCGAGTTGGTCAGCCAGTCACCGAGTGCGGTCGATGAAGCGTTGCGCGCCCCGCTGCCGCTGCCGCTGAGCGAGTTGCCGCAACTGAGCGACATGCAACGCCAGGAAGTTGACCTGACCTGGCAGGCACTGGAAAGCCGCGCTCGTGAAGGCATTCTGAGCACCCTGCAAAAACACGGGCTGTTCAGCGGCGCCGGACAGCGTCACGACCTGGCACAGGTGATGACCCGATTGGGCGCGCAGCCGCAATTTGCGGGCTTGTTGCGCCAGTGGCTGGCAATGCTCTGCCAGCAAGGCTGCTTGCAACAGGACGGCCAGCACTATCAGGCCCTGCCCGCGCAGGCGCTTCAAGCCGCTGGCCAGTTGCTCCCCGACGCCGAGTGGAGCCAGACGCTCGGCACGTACCTGGACGCCTGTATCGAACAGCACGCAGAACTGCTGCGCGGTGATTGTTCGCCGTTGAGCCTGTTGTTCGGTCACAGCGATGCCGTCGTTCAGGCCCTCTACAGCAATAACCCTGTGCTGCACTGCCTGAACAGCGCACTGGCGCAAACTGCCAAAGCGCTGGCGGGCACACGTCGCGATCTGCGGGTGCTGGAAGTCGGTGCTGGCACCGGTGCGACAACCCGGCACCTGTTGCCGATGCTTGAAGAACACTTGAGCGAGTACCGCTTCACTGATGTGTCCAATCTGTTTCTCACCCAGGCCCAGGAGCATTTCGCTGCCTGGCCACAACTGAACTGCTCGATGCTCGACGTCAACCAGCCGGTGGATTTCAGTCAGCACCCGGCACAAGGCTACGACCTGGTCGTGGCGGTCAACGTGATGCACGACGCCGCGCATGTCACACGCTCGCTCAAGCGTCTGCACCGCCTGCTACGCAGCGGCGGGCATTTGCTGTTGCTGGAAGCCACCGAACGCGACAGCGCGCTGCAACTGGCGAGCATCGGCTTTATCGAAGGGCTGAGCAACTTTGAAGACGAGCGCAGTGAAGACGACAAGGCCATGCTCGATCTGCCGCGCTGGCGCACTGCCGTGCAGGCATCGGGGTTCAGTTGGGTCATGAACTGGCCACAGCAGGCCGACGACAGCATGCGTCAGCACTTCATGCTCGCCAGAGCCGAAGGCATCAGCCATCTGGACCTGGCGGCCGTGGCCGATCACCTGGAGCCACACCCTGCACGATGGCCACTGGCATTGCGTCAGGTGGAACAAGTGGTTACAGCGCCTGCGGCCAGACAAACCCCGCAACAGACCCGCGACTCGGGGCCGCGCCGGGAGGCCGATCCGGCATTGCTGAAGGCCGTTTCGCAGCTCTGGCAGGAGCTGCTCGGCCAACCTATCGAAGCCGACAGCGACTTCTTCCTCAGCGGCGGCGACAGCCTGATCGCCACGCGCATGATCGCCCGCCTCAACCGCATGGGGCATTCCGGCAGCAGCCTGCGCAACCTGTTCGACAACCCACGGCTGAGTGATTTCTGCGCCACCCTGCTCGACCACAGCGTGCAGACCGATGACAATCCGCTGGCGCTGGCCAGAGGGCGTAACACGCTGTCGCTGTTTGTGTTCCATGCCTCGGATGGCGAGGTCAGCACTTATCTGCCGCTGGCCCGGGCCCTAGACATGCAGGTGTTCGGGCTACAAGCGACGAATGCGCTGGGCAGCGCTTCGCTCAAGGCGCTGGCCGCCCAGTACCTGCAGGCCATTCGTCGTCAGCAGGCCAACGGGCCTTACGTGCTGCTTGGCTGGTCGTACGGCACCTTCGTCGCCGAAGAAACCGCGCGTCTGCTGCTGCGCCAGGGTGAGCAGGTACGACTGATTCTTCTTGATCCGGTGTGCCGCGCAGACTTGCGCTTCGATGATCGCCCAGGCTTGTTGCGCCTGATGGCCGAGGGCGCAAAAAGCATCGCCCTGCCTGACGACCTCGAACAATTGCCGGCCGCCGAGCAATTGAACGTGTTCATGAACAACGCCACGCAGGCCGGCGTGCTGAAAAACCCGCCGCAAGCGCAGCAGGCCGAACAGTGGCTGCAGCGCATCGAGCACCTGATGACGCTGCTGGCGCAACACTCGCAACCACGACAACTGGACCTGCCCTGCCTGTGGCTGAGCGCCGAAGGCCGCCCGCAGCACTGGCTGCCCGCCGAGCAGGACTGGCAGGAATGGGCCGCTACGGCGCGCCGCGAATCGATGCCGTGCGATCACTGGCAACTGCTGCTCGACGCAGATCAGGTTCAGCGTACTGCCGCGTCGATCCGCGCCTGGCTGGCCGCCACCCATAAGGAGAGTCATCCATGAAAAGGCCATTGAAGGTGCTTGTTGTCGGGGCCAAGTTCGGGGAGCTGTACCTCAACAGTTTTCTGCTCGAACAGCCCGGTTTGCAGCTGGCCGGGCTGCTGGCCAACGGTAGCCCGCGCGCCAGAGCGCTGGCCAACGCGTTCGGCATCGCGCTGTATACCGATATCGAGCAACTGCCGGACGACCTGGACATTGCCTGCGTGGTGGTGCGCTCGGCGGTGGTCGGCGGGGCCGGTGGGCAATTGACCGAGCGCCTGCTGCAACGCGGGCTGCATGTCATTCAAGAGCACCCGGTGCACCCGGATGAAATCGTTCGGCATCAGCAACTGGCCACCCGGATGGGCTGCCAGTACATCGTCAACAGCTTCTACCCGCACACCGAGGCGGGCCGCTGCTGGGCCGGCACGGCGCAACGCATCTCGCGGCTGCTGGAGGGCCGCAAGCCCAACCTGGCACAGTTGACTACCAGTCGCCAGCTGCTCTACTCGGGCCTGGACCTGCTGTTTCAGGCGCTCGGCTGCGACCTGGCCAGGCAAGTCAGCGTCAGCCTGCTTGACGGCGACGATGACTTTCATACCCTGTCGCTGAACCTGCCGGACAGCCGCGTACTGCTGCGCCTGCAACGCTGGATGGCGGCCGACGATCCGGACCTGCACAGCCTGGTCATGCACCAGCTCAATCTGGCCTGGCCCAGTGGCTACCTTTCGCTGGACGCCACTTACGGCCCGGTCAACTGGACACCTGCGCTGCACGCCGAGGCCCATGACGACGATCGTCAGACCCTCTACACCAGCAACGCCGACTATCTGCAGCACGCAACCGCGATGCCGTTGCACCCGGCAGCCAGTCACTGGCGTAGTGCCCATGAAATCGAAGGGCCTGCCGGTGTCGGCTGGCTGCTGCAACAACTGCTGGCTGTCCTGCAAGGCCGGCCCCGCGCCGACGGCCTGCAGGCTGATTATCAGTTGGCCGTGGCCAGGCTCTGGCAAGACATCCTGCGCTGCGCCGGACCGGCCGAGCAGCGCATGGCCAGCGCGCCGCTTTTCATTGATGCCGCGCAACTGCGGGCGGAGGGTTGATCGCATGGATGTGGGTATGGATGCAGGTATGTTGCGCCCTTTTCTGCGCGCCGATCAGTGCCAGCCGCATGTGCTGCTGTGCCCGTTTGCCGGGGCCAGCGGTGGCGCCTTTCATCACTGGCGCGAGCTCGACGAGCCGGGCCTGAACCTGACGCTGGCGATCTATCCGGGGCGTGACCAGCGCATGCACGAGCCCTGCCTGCGTCAGGTTCAGCCACTCGCCGACAGCCTTGCCGCAGACATTCAGGCCATGCCGGATGCACAACGCCGCCCCCTGATACTGGCCGGGCACAGCATGGGCGCGCAGGTCGCCTTCGAAACCTGTCTGTTGCTGGAACAGGCCGGTACGCCACCCGCAGGGCTGGTGTTATCGGCCTGCCATGCCCCCCACCTGACTGGCAGGCGCCTGCTCAGCCATCTGGATGACCGGCGCTTCATCGAACAACTGGTTGCCATTGGCGGTGTCAGCGACGCCTTGCTGGCGAATCCGGACCTGCTGGCGTTGTTCATGCCCTTGTTGCGGGCCGATTTCCAAGCCACGGAAAGCTATCACCGCCCGCTGCAGGCAGATCGTCAGCGCTTGCAGACACCGACGCTGTTGCTGCACGGCAGTCACGACCCCGAAGCCGATCAGGAGGAAGTCAGCGCCTGGCGGCAATGGCTGTGCGGCGACTGTCGGCAACAGGTCATGGCCGGCGACCACTTCTACCTGACGCAACGCCCCAGAGCCTTCGCTGCACAGGTCCTGAACTTCATCGAACAGAGCATCAGCCCTTTCCATCCGTAACGGGAAACGACCATGCACACCGAACACACGTCTCACGACCCGCTGCACCCCTTCGCCGACCAGACCCTCCCTCAACGCCTGCGTCGCTGGGCGAACCAGTACGGCGCGCACACCGCGCTGGTCGCAGGCGACGTACGCCTGAGCTACGCGCAGCTGGACCAGCGGGTTGATCGCCTGGCCGGGGGCCTTGCAGCGCTGGGCATTACGGCAGGTGACCGGGTCATGCTGCAACTGCCCAACGGTGTCGGCTTTGTCTGCGCATTGTTTGCCGTGATGCGCATCGGCGCGGTACCGGTATTGGCCATGCCCACCCAGCGTGCAGTGGACATTGCAGCGCTGTGCCGGTTGGCCGAACCTGTGGCCTACCTGATCCCCGATCGACTTCGGGACTTCGATTACCGCGGCATGGCAGCCGGCATCGTCGAGCAGCAGCCCTCGCTGGCGCACGTCATCGTCGATGGCGAACCCGGGCGTTTCATCGCCTTGTCGGCGCTGGATGCCCCCTGCCCGACCGATCCGCTGGCCGACCCGCGCGGGCTGGCCTTGCTGCTGCTTTCAGGCGGCACCACCGGCACGCCAAAACTGATCCCGCGCAGCCACGCCGACTACGCCTACAACTTTTCCCACTCGGCCAGGCTCTGTGAACTGGACAGCGATAGCGTGTACCTGGCCGTGTTGCCGACCGCGCACAATTTCACCCTTGCCTGCCCCGGCGTGCTCGGCAGTCTGGCCGCCGGTGCTACGGTGGTAATGGGCGACAGCGCCAGTTGTGATGCGGCCATGCCGTTGATCGAGCGCGAAGGTGTCACCCATGTGGCGCTGGTCCCGCCGCTGGCGCAACTCTGGGCCCAAGGGCGCGACTGGGAGGACAGCGACCTGACCAGCCTGAAGCTGCTGCAAGTCGGCGGCTCGCGACTGGACCCGGCACTGGCAGCCCACCTGCTTGAAGCGCTGGACTGCCGAATACAACAGGTGTTCGGCATGGCCGAGGGCCTGCTGTGCTACACCCGCCCGGACGATCCGCTGGAAGTGGTGCTCAATACGCAGGGCCGTCCATTGTCGCCGTTCGACCAGGTTCGTCTGGTGGACACCGACCTGAATGACGTTGCTCATGGCCAGACCGGCGAACTGCTGACCCGCGGCCCCTACACCATTACCGGGTATTACCGGGCGGCAGATCACACTGCGCGCAGTTTCACCGCCGACGGCTACTACCGCAGCGGCGACCTTGCGCGCTGGACGCCGCAAGGCAACCTGATCGTCGAAGGGCGCATCAAGGAACAGATTCAGCGCAGCGGTGAAAAGATCTCTGCGGCACACATCGAAAATCACCTCACGGCGCTGCCCGACATCGAATCTGCCGTCGTGGTGGCGGTGCCGGATCCGCTGCTGGGCGAACGCATCTGCGCGTTCATTCTGGGCGACCCGCCAACGGGTGCCGGCCAATGCATTCGCGACCAACTGCGTCGGCAGGGGCTGGGTGAAGACAAGCTGCCCGATCAGTTCGAGTGGGTTGCCGCATGGCCGCTGACGGCCGTGGGCAAGATCGACAAACGCCAACTGGCCGCTCTGGCCCAGTGAATCCGGGAGTAACCCATGAATGTTGTGAAGTCTGCACCTGAGTGTGAAAACCTCGGCGACATACGCCAGGGCATCGATGAACTCGACCGGCAGATTGTGCAAATCCTTGCCCGGCGTCTGACCTACGTAAAGGCCGCGACCCGCTTCAAGGCCAGCCAGCAGGCCATTCCGGCACCCGATCGGGTGCGCGCAATGCTCGAAGAGCGACGTCAATGGGCCAACGATGCAGGTTTGCCCGTCGATGAAACAGAGGACTTCTTCAAGGACCTGATCCACTGGTTCATCAACCAGCAGATCACCCATTGGCGAGCGCTGCACCCGGAGGCTCAGCCATGAACCCGCTGCCATCATTCAGCGATCTGCAGGGATGTTTGACGGGAGGCATGATGGAATGCCTGCACAGCGCGCGGGCGCAGGTCAGCACAGCCCGGCCTCGGGTACTGGCCTCGTTCTCCACGCCTTCACCACACGTGGAGCCGTTCGGGTTGTTCACGGCCAATCGCGAGCAGGTCCAACCGGCCTGTCTGTGGCACGTTCAGGCACAAGGGCAATACCGTTTAGGCCTGGGCCTGGCCCATGAATTCAACGCCGGGCCTGCGGACAGTTGGCAAACACTCGAGAACCGCTGGCGGGACATGGCAGCCACTGCGGTGGTTCGCGGCGACCATCGCCCGACGCTGTTCGGCGGTTTTGCCTTCGACCGTCGGCAGCCCAGAACACGCCTGTGGCGCGACTTTCCCGACGCCGCGTTGACGTTGCCGCGCTTTGAACTTCACGAGTCCGATGGCCAGACCCGGTTGATCGTCAATGTGCTGATTGACGAGCACAGCCAGTGCGCCGCACTGGCAGAAGCGCTGGCTGGCGAATGGGCAGAAATTCTCGCCCGGCCTTTGCCTGGCGCACCGGCAAGCGGCGATCAGTTCGTGCGTTTGTCGATGGCACACCTGTGGAAACAGGACGTGTTTCACGCGGTAAACCGGATCAAGCGTGGCGGGCTGGAAAAGGTCGTCCTGGCCCGCTCGCAGAATGTCGCAGCGGCCAGCCCTCTGGAACAGGTCATGCAGCGCTTGATGCACAAGCAGCCCAATGCCTACCTGTTTGCTTTCGCGCGGGGCAGCAGTTGCTTTATGGGTGCATCGCCCGAATGCCTGTTGACCGTGCGCGGTGATCAATTGCACACCATGGCCCTGGCAGGCACCGCACCACGCGGGGCAAACAGCGCTGACGATGCGCGTCTGGGCGAGCAATTGCTGCTGAGCGAGAAAGACAACAGCGAACACGCCATGGTGATCGACTGCATCAGGCATGGCCTGGCTGAGCACTGCCTGACACTGGACATCGCGTGCCGGCCGCGGCTGCACAAACTGCCGCATATCCAGCATCTGTTGACCCCCGTTCAGGCCACCCTCGCTCCGAACGCCAGCCTGCTGGGCATCGCCCAAAGCCTGCACCCGACGCCTGCGGTGGGCGGCCTGCCGCGTAATGAGGCGCTGGACTACATCCGCAGCCATGAACAACTCGACAGAGGCTGGTACGCCGGACCGATCGGCTGGCTTGACGATCAGGGCAACGGCGAGCTCGCTGTCGCCCTGCGCTCGGCATTGCTCAATGGCCATAGGGCCACGCTGTTCGCCGGCTGCGGGCTGGTCAGCGGGTCGGAACCGGAAAGCGAATACCGGGAAAGCGACCTGAAGATGCAGACGATGAGGGAAGCATTGTCGGGAAACGGCCTGCCTGGTTAGAAACAGTGAGCCCGCCTCCAGGCTGATAAGGCGCCTTCACGCACCGCCTCGCGCGCCCTGCATGAACATCTGCAGCAACACGGCATCCATTCCCGTGCGCGCAACGCGGCCCCGGCGTTCTGCATCGACCAGCCCGAACAGCAGGGAAGCGAAGGTTTCGGTCAGTACCGGGGCGCTGATGTCGATACGGAACAGGCCTTCACGCTGGCCGCGCAGAAAAAACGCATCCAGAGCGTCTGAATAGGGCAGCCAGCGCAGGCCACCGCAGCTTTCGTCCATGGTGTCCGGACGCCATTGAAAAACCAGAAATACCAGCATTTCACGATGGGTCAGGTGGTTGTCGATCAGACGTTGCAGCGCCTCAAGCGGTGGCGCGTTCTGCAGATCGGCGTCGGCAATCATTTTGTTCATCAGCTCGGAAGCGTGGATTAGCAGTATCTCGATCAGGTTGGCGCGGGTGCCGCAGAAGCGATTGAGCGTGGCCTTGCTCACCCCCGCCGCTTCGGCGATGTCCTTGAAGGTGCCGGTGGAGTGGTCAACCAGCGCAACGGCCAGCGCTTTAAGGAATTTTTCGTCAGCAGGTACGTCCATCAGGTGCGTCTTTACCTCGTCATAGAGTGCGTGCGGCGCATTGTGCAAAACGCCTGTTTGTTCGCAAAGCATATACACAATTAGTCACGAAAGTCTCATATGAGCCAATATTGACTCAAAGCCGTACAAAAGTGGATCATTCGCGGCTTTAGCGTCTGATGGGCTGCGGCCGGGTGAATGATGAGTAATTTGAGCGATTGGCGTGTGATGCCTGCGATAGCGCTGCTGGCAGCGTTGGGTCTTGCCGGTTGTGAGCAGAAGCCGCAGCAGGATCACGCCGCCTCGGCAGCGCCCAAAGAGGTTGAAGCGATTGCTGTCAAAGCCGAATCGTTCACAGTGGTCGACGAACTGCCCGGCCGTATCGAGCCGGTTCGTGTGGCACAGGTGCGTGCACGGGTGGCTGGCATTGTGCTCACGCGCAATTTCGAGGAAGGCGCCGACGTGAAAGCCGGCGCAGTGCTGTTCCAGATCGACCCGGCGCCCTTCAAGGCGGCATTGTCCAAGGCGCAGGGTGATCTGGCGCGCACCGAAGCCACGTTGTTCGAAACTCAGGCCACGGTAAAACGTTACGAGTCGCTGGTGGAGATCGAAGCGGTCAGCCGCCAGACCTTCGACACCGCCCGCTCCGCACTGCAAAACGCCGCCGCCGCCAAAAAATCGGCCCAGGCTGATGTGGAAACGGCCAGGCTGGACCTGGGCTACGCCACGGTCAGAGCGCCTATTTCAGGGCGCATCGGGCGCGCGATGGTCACCGAAGGCGCGCTGGTCGGTCAGGGCGAAACCACGCTGCTGGCGACCATTCAGCAACTCGACCCGGTCTACGCCGACTTCACCCAACCGGTCGCCGACGCCTTGCAGATGCGCGCCGCCATTCAGGAAGGCCGCTTGCCCAAGGGCGGCGAGGACGCCTTGTCACTGAGCGTCGACGGCACCGACTATCAGAGCAGCGGCACCCTGCTGTTTACCGACGTGGCAGTAGATCGGACCACCGGCCAGGTGTCGTTGCGTGCCCGCTTCGCCAACCCCAAAGGCGTGTTGCTGCCGGGCATGTATGTGCGGGTGCGCACGCCGCAGCGGGTCGATGCCAACGCCATTCTTGTCCCTCAGCGTGCCGTGCAGCGCTCCAGTGATGGTGCGGCCCGCGTGCTGGTGATCGCTCAGGACGGCACGGCAGAAGCGCGTCCGGTCAAAACCGGCGCCATGCAGGACTCGCGCTGGCAGATCACCGAAGGCCTGAAAGAGGGCGAACAGGTCATCATCGGCAACATGACCGGGCTCAATCCCGGTGACAAGGTCGTGCCCAAATCGCCGTCCGCCCAGCAGCAGGCCAAGGCTCAATAACGCCGCCTTCAGCGCGATCGAGGATCACTGTCCATGTCTCTGTTTTTTATCAAGCGGCCCAACTTTGCCTGGGTGCTGGCCCTGTTCATTCTGCTCGCCGGGCTGATGGCGCTGCCCGCCCTGCCGGTGGCGCAATACCCGAACGTGGCACCGCCACAGATCACCATTACCGCGACTTACCCTGGCGCGTCCGCCAAGGTGCTGGTGGATTCGGTGACCAGCGTCATCGAGGAAGAGCTCAACGGCGCCAAAGGGATGCTGTATTACGAGTCGACCAGCAACTCGACCGGCAGCGCAGAAATCAACGTGACGTTCGTGCCCGGCACTAACCCGGACATGGCCCAGGTCGAGGTTCAGAACCGCATCAAGAAAGCCGAAGCGCGCCTGCCGCAGACCGTGCTCAGCCAGGGTTTGCAGGTCGAACAGGCCAGTTCCGGCTTCCTGATGATCTTCACCCTGAACTACACGGGCGATTCAGCCAACAAGGACACGGTCGCGCTGGCCGACTATGCCGCGCGTAACGTCAACAATGAAATCAGCCGGGTAAACGGCGTCGGCAGGCTGCAATTCTTTGCCGCGGAAGCTGCCATGCGCGTCTGGATCGACCCGCAGAAGCTGGTCGGTTTCGGGCTGTCCATCGATGACGTCAACGCTGCCGTGCGGGCGCAGAACGTGCAGGTCCCGGCAGGCAGTTTCGGCAGCAGCCCGGGCTCGTCGCTGCAGGAGCTGACGGCCACCCTGGCGGTCAAAGGCACGCTGGACAACCCGGAAGAATTTGGCCGCATCGTGTTGCGCGCCAACGAAGACGGCTCGACGGTGCATTTGTCCGACGTCGCGCGGGTGGCCATCGGCAGTCAGGATTACAGTTTTGAATCCCGCCTGAACGGCAAGCGTGCGGTGGCCGGTGCGGTTCAGTTGTCACCGGGTGCCAACGCGATTGAAACCGTGAAAGCAGTCAAGCAGCGGCTCACCGAACTGTCGGTGAATTTCCCGGAAGGCGTCGAATTTTCCGTGCCGTATGACACCTCGCGCTTCGTCGATGTGGCCATCGACAAGGTAATCTACACCCTGATCGAGGCCATGGTGCTGGTGTTTCTGGTGATGTTCCTGTTTCTGCAGAACATCCGCTACACGCTGATCCCGACCATTGTGGTGCCGGTGTGTCTGGCCGGTACGCTGGCGATCATGTACCTGCTGGGCTTCTCAGTGAACATGATGACCATGTTCGGCATGGTGCTGGCCATCGGTATTCTGGTCGACGACGCCATCGTGGTGGTCGAAAACGTCGAGCGCATCATGGCCGAGGAAGGCCTCTCCCCTGCGGCAGCGACCGTGAAGGCAATGCAGCAGGTGTCCGGCGCGATTTTCGGCATCACCCTGGTGTTGGCTGCGGTGTTTCTGCCGCTGGCGTTCATGGGTGGCTCGGTCGGGGTCATCTACCAGCAGTTCTCACTGTCGCTGGCCGTGTCGATTCTGTTCTCGGGTTTTCTGGCCCTGACGTTCACCCCGGCATTGTGCGCCACGCTGCTCAAGCCAATCCCGGCGGGTCATCATGAGAAGCGCGGTTTCTTCGGCGGCTTCAATCGGCTGTTCGGCAAGTTCACCGACCGTTACGAGCGGGTCAGTTCCAGCATGATCAAACGCGCTGGCCGCTACATGCTGCTGTACGTCGGTATCGTCGGTTTGCTGGGCTTTTTCTACCTGCGTCTGCCAGAGTCGTTTGTGCCGGTGGAAGACCAGGGTTATCTGATCATCGACGTGCAGCTGCCGCCGGGAGCCACCCGGGCGCGCACCGACGCCACCGCGCAGTTGCTGGAAACCTACATGTTGTCCCGCGAGGCGACCGGGGCCGTGACCATGCTGCTGGGTTTCAGCTTTTCCGGCATGGGCGAAAACGCCGGTCTGGCGTTCCCGACCCTCAAAGACTGGTCGGAGCGCGGCGACGGGCAATCGGCGGGTGAAGAAGCGGCGGCGTTCAATCAGCATTTTGCCGGTCTCAGCGACGGCACGGTCATGGCCGTGACACCGCCGCCTATCGACGGGCTGGGCACTTCAGGCGGTTTTGCGCTGCGTTTGCAAGACCGCGCAGGTCTGGGCCGCGAAGCTCTGCTTGCGGCGCGCAACGAGTTGCTGGGCAAAGCCAACGGCAACCCGAAGATTCTCTACGCGATGATGGAGGGACTGGCCGAAGCACCGCAGTTACGCCTGAACATCGACCGCGAAAAAGCGCGAGCGCTGGGGGTCAGCTTCGAGTCGATCAGCAACGCGCTGTCCACCGCTTTCGGCTCCTCGGTGATCAGTGATTTCGCCAACGCCGGACGTCAGCAGCGGGTTGTGGTGCAGGCCGAGCAGAGTTCGCGGATGACCCCGGAAAGCGTGCTCAAGCTGTACGTGCCCAACAGCAGCGGCACGCTGGTGCCACTGAGTGCATTCGTTTCCACGCACTGGGAAGAAGGCCCGGTGCAGATCGCCCGTTACAACGGCTACCCCACCTTCAGGATCGCGGGTGACGCACCACCGGGTGTCAGTACCGGCGAAGCGATGGCGGAGATTGAAAGAATCGTCTCCCGGTTGCCACCCGGCATCGGTTACGAATGGACCGGCCTCTCCTACCAGGAAAAAGTAGCCAGCGGCCAGGCGACCGGGCTGTTTGCCCTGGCCTTGCTGGTGGTCTTTCTACTGCTGGTCGCGCTTTATGAAAGCTGGGCGATCCCGCTGGTGGTCATGCTGATTGTGCCGGTGGGCGCACTGGGTTCGGTGCTGGCAGTTACCGCGGTCGGCATGCCGAACGACGTTTACTTCAAGGTGGGGCTGATCACCATCATTGGCCTGGCGGCGAAAAACGCGATTCTGATCGTCGAGTTCGCCAAGGAGCTGTGGGATCAAGGCCATTCGCTGCGTGATGCAGCGCTTCAGGCCGCAAGACTGCGCTTTCGGCCAATTGTCATGACCTCGCTGGCGTTCATCCTCGGCGTGGTGCCGTTGACACTGGCGATCGGCGCAGGCGCTGCAAGCCAGCGGGCCATCGGCACCGGAGTGATCGGCGGCATGCTCAGCGCGACGCTGCTGGGGGTGGTTCTGGTGCCAATCTTCTTCGTCTGGGTGCTGTCAGTGCTGCGGCGCAAGCCCCACGAGACGCAACAGCTTGCTGACGCCGAGCAGCCCGTCAAAGACTGAACGCGCCGCACGTGACGGGCACGCTGGAATCAATCCCGCGTGTCCGCCGCAGGCCCGGGGAGCGGGTCCATAGAGGTATTGACCTGCGTCCAGGCCGGGACCATGTTGAAGGCGATTTCCGACGCCACATTCACCCGGTTGCGGCCCTGCGACTTGGCCGCGTACAGCGCGCGGTCGGCCAGCTCGATCAGGCCTCGCTGGCTGATCTGGCGGTTACTGCCAACGACAGTTGCAACGCCCAGGCTGACCGTCACGATGCCGAACGGGCTGGCGGGGTGCGTGATCTGCTCGTCACGGATGGCCTGCAGGATATTCTCGGCGACTTGCCGAGCGCTCGCCTCGTCAGTGCCAGGCAATACGACGGCAATCTCCTCACCGCCATAACGAGCAGCAACATCGCCGGGGCGACGGATGCATTGCTCGACCAGCCGAGCGAGCGCCACCAGGCATTCGTCACCGGCCAGATGACCGAAATGGTCGTTGTAACGCTTGAAATGATCGGCATCCATCAGGATCAATGACAGCATGTTGCGCTCGCGTCGGGCGCGTTTGAATTCGACATCCAGAAACTGATCGAAACGTCTGCGATTGGCCAGCCCGGTAAGCTTGTCTTCCGAGGCAATGAACTCCAGATGCTGGTTCAACTGAATGAGGGCTGCCTGGGATTCCAGCAACTGATCCTCTGCACGTATACGGCTGTGTATGTGCTTGATCAGGCGAACGCCAAGCCCGATCACCAGCCCGAGCAGCACCAGCATGACCAGCACCGACTGTTTGGTCTGCCCCAGCCAGTCCAGCATGGCCTCCCTCTGACCCAGCGCGACGACGGTCACAATCGGGTAGACCTCGCTGCGTTTGAACGCATAAAAGCGCGGGATACCGTCGATTCTGGAGACGAACCGGGTGGTGCCGGAGGGTTTGTCACGTTCGGACGTGAAAATCGGCGTCGATGACAAGTCGCGCCCGATTTCCGCCTCAAGATGGGGATAGCGCACACGCAACTGCCCAGCCGTCGATGTCAGGCTGATGATGCCGGTGTCGCCAACCTGAATGCCTGAGTAGAACTTCAGCAGATGCTCGACACCGATGGTCACCACCATCAACCCGGCAAAACTCGAGTCAGGATGATTGATAGGCCGACTGACCGATATCACCCACTCGCCAGAGGCACGACTGCGAATGGTCGGCCCGATGTAAGGCGCGCGGCCAGGCGTCTGCAGGTGGTGCTGGAAAAACTCGCGTTTGACACTGTTGACGCCCACCGCCTTGGGGTTGGTCGAAAAGATGCAAATCCCTTCGACGTTGTACAACGAAACCGTATCGATCTGCGGCAGCGCGCCCATTTCACGGGCAATCACCGACCTCAGACGTTCCACCTGTGCAGGCCCGGTGCCGTCCTTTTCGACACGCTCTGTCAGGCCGATAAGCATCAGCTCGCTCTGTTTGAAGATACCGTCTGTGTAAGTGCTCAGCGCCGCAGCCAGATTCACCGTGCTGGTCTGGATGTTATCCATCGTGTTGCGGCGCGCGGTCCATGCCTGCCAGACCATCAACATCACCACGCAGGCGCACACTACGAAGATCAGCCATGACGCAAGCCGAAGGTCGCGTTTCAAAACTTGCCTCCACAACAGGTGAGAACCAGTGCATCTGGTTTTTCTGAAAACCGGACCTGATTGCTCAGGGGCCATCGACAATCCTTTCACTATCAATTGCCATTGTCGGCAAGAACTCGGCCATACCTGAGGGCCTGGCATGGGATCAGAGCATGCCAGAGAGTGGCATCATAGTGCCACTTACAGACATCTGTTGGTTGTCAGGGGTTCAACATACGCAGGCAGGCGCACACTGGATCACAGTGGCACCTGATTTTCTGGCGGGCCCTTAAGCGAGGTGCGCTTAGGGCGTCATGGCGGGGTTATGCAGGTTGCCAGGCTGTCAGGCCGTGGCGGCGACGGGCTTGCGCTGCGCGGCGGCCTCCAGCTCACGCACCAACGGCAATACATGCTCGCCGAAGTAGGCGACTTCTTCCTGAAAATGCAGAAAGGCGGAAAGCACCAGGTCTACGCCAATCGACTTGAGTTCGACGATGCGCTCGGCAATCTGGCGCGGCGTACCGATCAGGTTGGTCTTGAAACCATCGTTGTATTGCACCAAGTCCTGAAAAGTCGATTTGGCCCAGTTGCCCTCGCCTTCCGGGCTGGCCTTGCCTGCCTGTTTCGCGGCATCACCAAACGCATTGACGGCCTCGGGATCGGCCTTGTCGACGATCTCGGCCAGCACGGCACGCGCCTCTTCTTCGGTATCGCGGGCAATAATGAAGGCATTGACGCCGATCTTCACCGAATGGCCGTTCGCGGCAGCTTTGGCGCGAATATCATCGACCTGAGCCTTGATACCTTCGACGGTGTTGCCGTTGGTGAAATACCAGTCCGACACACGGGCCGCCATGTCCCGCGCGGCACGCGAGCTGCCGCCCTGGAAGATCTCCGGATGCGGACGCTGAATGGGCTTGGGTTTGAGGGTGTAATCGTGAAAGCGGTAGAAATCGCCCTTGAACGTGAAGTTGTCGGTGGTCCAGATTCCCTTGAGGGCGCGAATGAATTCTTCGGAACGTCGATAGCGCTCGTCGTGTTCCAGCCAGGGTTCCCCAATGGCCTGAAATTCGCCCTTGAACCAGCCGCTGACGATGTTCACCGCCACACGCCCGGCGGTAAGTTGGTCAATGGTCGCCAGCTGTTTGGCCGCCACCGATGGCGTCCACGGCCCTGGCAAGATAGCCGCGATGACCTTGAGCTTTTCGGTGGCTGCCAACAGCGCGTGGCTGAAGGCCACGGATTCATGCTGAAACTCGGCACCGTAACCAGCGGTGAAGCGGATTTGCGTCAGCGCGTATTCAAAACCGGATTGCTCGGCGATCTGCGCCAGCTTGCGGTTGTAGTCGATGGTCCAACTGGTGCGTTGCTCGATTTTGCTGACGACCAGTCCTCCGCTGACGTTCGGCACCCAGTAGGCAAATTTTATCGATGAATGGCTCATGTCGGCACTCCTCTGACTGCAGGCTCCCGAGCGCGGGAATCGAACGGGGTTACAAGTACACAGAGCAGCAACCGTGCCAGCCGCTTAAATCAATACAGATCAATGGGTTAAAAGTGCCACCAGGCAGTGTCAACTGTCCGTGCGCCGTCAAGGTGTCGATGTGCTGTTGGCAGAACAACAGCTATTGCCGGAATCAACCCGCGCCAGGCAAGGTCAGCCAACATGACAACCCGACGAAAGGCCACTGGCACCCGCTAGTCAGAGGCACGCGACTGGAGTAACTTTTGGATCCAATGAAGTCATATTCATCCGCAGGAGCACCGATGAAATTTCATGCCATTTTTCTGGCCTTGATGATCCCCGCCTTCTCGGCGCACGCCGAAGCCAAGGCCATCCCCATCCCCCATGATCCGACCGGGCAGCACGCGCTGGTGGAAAAAAGCGGCAGCGCCCAAGAGCGCGTCGTGGTCACCCGCCGTGATGGTCTGCTGGGGGTGATTTATTCCAAACGCGTCTATAACTGCGCCAATCATACGGTGAACCTGGTAGGCACCGGCTCTACGCTGGAGATCATGGAGCAGGCTCGTGCGGTCAGTGGCATGGGGCCAGTGATTCGCGATTCCACGGCTGAATATATCCAGACGGAAGCCTGCAGTTAATCCCGCTCTGATCGAACACCCTCGCACCTGAGCTACACCCTCCCTGGAAGCGCCTCTCATGAGGCGCTTTTTTCGTTTTGCCTGCATTGTCATGTGCCCATGTGCGCTGCTACAAAAAAGACTTGCACGGCGAATATTACGGTATACCATCAGACAAACAACAATTCACCACGCCCGTGCAGGCGTCATGGATCAAGCGAGGTAGCGTCATGAAGTTTTCATTGTTCGTGCACATGGAGCGCTGGGATGAAAGTGTCAGCCATCGCCAGCTTTTCGAAGACCTGACAGAACTGACGCTGATGGCCGAAAACGGTGGCTTCAGTACGGTATGGATCGGCGAACACCATGCGATGGAATACACCATTTCGCCAAGCCCCATGCCGCTGCTGGCTTATCTGGCCGCCAGAACCACCCGTATTCATTTAGGCGCAGGCACGATAATAGCGCCGTTCTGGCACCCGTTGCGGGTGGCCGGAGAATGCGCGCTGCTGGATGTGATCAGCAACGGGCGCATGGAAGTCGGGCTGGCACGCGGTGCCTACCAAGTGGAATTTGACCGGATGGCGGGCGGCATGCCGGCCTCCGAAGGCGGCAAGGCGCTGCGCGAGATGGTGCCGGTGGTGCGCGCTCTGTGGCAGGGCGATTACGCCCACGATGGCGATATCTGGAAATTCCCTACTTCGACGTGCGTGCCAAAACCGATTGGCACCCCGCCGATGTGGATCGCCGCACGCGACCCGGATTCGCACAATTTCGCGGTGCAGAACGGCTGCAATGTAATGGTCACCCCGTTGATGAAGGGCGACGAGGAAGTGGTCGATCTGAAGAGCAAGTTCGAGGCAGCGCTGGCCAATAACCCTGACGTACCCCGCCCGCAATTGATGGTGCTGCGCCATACGCATGTGCATGCGGCGGACAATCCTGAAGGCTGGAAAGTGGGCGCGAGCGCCATCGCGAAGTTCTACCGCACGTTTGATGCCTGGTTTGGCAATAAACAGACGCCGGTGAATGGTTTTCTTGCGCCGAGCCCTGAAGAGAAATTCAAGGAGCGCCCGGAGTTCGAGCTGGAGAATATCCGCAAAAATACAATGATCGGCACCCCGGAAGAGATTATTCCGCGCATTCAGTACTATCAGGAACTGGGTGTCGACGAGTTCAGTTTCTGGTGCGACAACAGTTTGCCGCACGCCGAGAAGAAGAAATCGCTTGAGTTATTTATCAAGCACGTGGTGCCGGCGTTTCGTTGAGTGTTCAGATTGTCTGAGAGCACTGAAAAGCGCTGCCCAGACCACGATAATGATCGTTCCACTGTGTGTGACCGGGGCCTTCGGCCAGAATCAAAAGCTGACTTTGATTATCGTGCCGATGCTCCGCGTCGGCATGCCGTTCTGGACGCTCTGCGTCCTATGTGTGGCGCTCCTCGCCACAATAGGGTTCTGCGCTGTCAGGTGGATTTATATAATACTCAAGGCACCTTTTCGCCCCTCGGCGAGTGACTTTGACGGATCAAAGTAACCAAAATCCCGGCTCCGTTTCCAGCCCGACTTCGTCGGGTTCCTTCGTCCTGACACTGATCCGGGGGCCGCCGCAACGGGCCATCCATGGCCCGGTGCGGCTTGTTCGGCGTCCTGCCTCGCATCCCCCGGATCAGCGCCACGACTCAGCCGTCACTTACGTCGCAATCGGCGTCGTCAGTGCCATCGTGGTAAAAAAGCGCTTTTATGTTCAGTGATTGCGGGTAAGGCATGACATTGCGCTGCAACACAGATGTGACGCAGAGCACTACCTAGCCTATGCAAACGCATTGCCACGACAATCATCTCAGTGGTTGTAAGCCCGCTCATTGTGCTCGGCCAGGTCCAGCCCCATCTCTTCTACTGACTCGTGAGCCCGTAGGCCGATCAGTGCGTTGACTGCTTTGAGGATGATCCAGCTGACCGCAAAGCAATACACGGTGGTGAAGAGCACGCCTTTGACCTGTGCAATGACTTGCGCACCCATGGTCACCTCTGGCACCAGCCCGCCCAGTGCCGGTACGCAGAAGACGCCGGTGAGTACCGCGCCGATCATGCCGCCGATGCCGTGCAGGCCGAAGACATCGAGGCTGTCGTCGTAGCCCAGGCGTTTTTTCAGGACGGTCACGCTCAGGTAGCAGAACACTCCGCAAAGGACACCAATCGCCAACGCGCCGCCCACGCCGACGTAAGCACAGGCAGGCGTGATGCCGACCAGACCGGCCAGCGCACCACTGGCCAGGCCCAGTGCACTCGGTTTGCCGACCTTGAACCATTCGGTGAACATCCAGCCGAGAATACCGGCGCAGGCACCCACTTGGGTGTTGAGCATGACGATGCCGGAAGTGCCGCTCAGGCCGCCGCCAGAGCCGATGTTGAAGCCGAACCAGCCGACCCAGAGCATCGCCGCGCCGGCCATGGTCAGGCTCAGATTATGAGCGGGCATGGGTGTGTTCTGATAACCCTTGCGTTTGCCCAGCACCAGACAGGCTGCCAATGCTGCAACACCGGCATTGATGTGCACCGCAGTGCCACCGGCAAAATCCAGCACGCCCCAGTTGTGCATCAATGCACCCGCCCCGCCCCAGACCATGTGCGCGACCGGCGCATACACCAGGGTGAACCAGAGCGCCATGAACAGCAGCGCGGCAGAGAATTTCATGCGCTCGGCAAAGGCTCCGGCAATCAGTGCAGGCGTGATGATGGCGAAGGTCATCTGGAAGGTCACGAACACGCCTTCCGGGATTTCACCGACCAGGCTATCGGGGGTCATGCCCGCCAGAAAGGCGCGACTCAGGCCACCGACGAAGCTGTTGAACGTTACCTGCCCTTCGACCATGTTGCTGGTGTCAACCACCATGCTGTAGCCGTAGATCACCCATAGCACGCCGACCACCCCGGCGATGCCAAAACACTGCGTGAACAGCGAGAGCATGTTTTTGGCCCGCACCAGTCCGCCGTAGAACAGTGCCAGCCCCGGAAGGCACATGAACAGCACCAGGACTGCTGCGGTGATCATCCATGCGGTGCTGCCGGTGTTCAGGACAGGCGTTTCGGCCGCCTGCGCCCAGGGCGCCAAGGCACTGAGAGTCAGTAAAGCCAGTAGGGATTTGCCGTGTAGACGATTGACCATGTTCAAAGCTCCCGCGAATGAATGGAAAGTGTCTGGCAGCAAGGAAGGTCATTGAGACAGGCGAGGCTCTTCGGCCTCTTGAGGATTAAGCTCTCGTTCCCACGCTCCGCGTGGTAATGCCTTTCGTGATGCCCTGCGTCACACAGCGGTTCTGCGATGTCAGGTAGATTGGAGTTCGACTCAGGGCACCTTTTCGCCCCTCGGCGAGTGGCTTTGAAGGATCAAAGTAACCAAAATCCTGGCTCCGTTTCCGGCCCGACTTCGTCGGGTTCCTTCGCCCTGTCACTGATCCATGGCCCGGTGCGGCTTGCTCGGCGTCCTGCCTCGCATCCCCCGGATCAGCGCCACGACTCAGCCGTCACTTACGTCGCACTCTGCGTCGTCAGTGATATCGCGGTAAAAAAGCGCTTTCGTTTATGTGCAGTAACTGCGTGCAAGGCAAGACTTTGTGGCGCATTTGAGACCTTTGATGCGAAGCGTCGTGAGACGCGTGCCAATTCACATTGCAATCAATACCCCGACCCCGAACCCGGTATCCACGACGTCCCTGCCAATGGCACGCGCGCCATGGCCGCAGACTCGACGGTCAGTGCCACCAGATCTTCCGGGTCGAGGTTGTGCAGGTGTGATTTGCCGCATGCGCGGGCCATGGTCTGGGCTTCGAGGACCAGAACGCGCAGGTAGTTGGCCAGACGCCGCCCGCCTTCGACCGGGTCGAGGCGCTTGGACAACTCTGGGTCCTGGGTGGTGATACCGGCCGGGTCACGGCCGTTCTGCCAGTCATCGTAGAAACCCGCTGCCGAGCCGATCTTTTTCAGCTCTTCGTCCAGACGTGGATGGTTGTCGCCGAGTGCGATCAGCGCTGCCGTGCCAATCGCTACCGCATCCGCGCCGAGTGCCATGGCCTTGGCGACGTCGGCACCGTTGCGAATCCCGCCGGAGACAATCAGTTGCACCTTGCGGTGCATGCCCATCTCTTGCAGCGCCTGAACCGCTTGCGGGATGGCGGGCAGAATCGGGATGCCGACGTGTTCGATGAACACTTCCTGAGTGGCCGCAGTGCCACCCTGCATGCCGTCGAGCACGATCACGTCTGCACCGGCTTTCACTGCCAGCTTGACGTCGTAGTAAGGACGGCTGGCACCGATTTTCACGTAGATCGGTTTCTCCCAGTCGGTGATTTCACGAATTTCGGCAATTTTGATCGCCAGGTCATCAGGGCCGGTCCAGTCGGGGTGACGGCACGCCGAACGCTGATCGACGCCGACCGGCAAGGTGCGCATGCCAGCCACGCGCTCGGTGACTTTCATGCCCAGCAACATGCCGCCGCCACCGGGTTTGGCGCCCTGCCCCAGCACGATTTCGATGGCATCGGCCTTGCGCAGGTCGTCCGGGTTCATGCCGTAACGCGACGGCAGGTATTGATAGACCAGATGCTGCGACTGGCCGCGCTCTTCCGGGGTCATGCCGCCATCACCGGTGGTGGTGCTGGTGCCCGCGATGGTTGCGCCACGGCCCAGCGCTTCCTTGGCATTGGCCGACAACGCACCGAAGCTCATGCCTGCGATAGTCACCGGGATTTTCAAGTACAGCGGCTTTTTGGCAAACCGATTGCCAAGCACCACATCGGTGCCGCACTTCTCGCGGTAGCCTTCCAGCGGGTAGCGCGACACGCTGGCGCCGAGCAGCAGCAGGTCGTCGAAATGCGGCAGTTTGCGCTTGGTGCCACCGCCGCGAATGTCGTAGATGCCGGTTTCTGCGGCGCGCTGAATTTCCTGAATGGTCAGGCGATCGAAGGTGGCCGACTCGCGCAGGACTGGAGCTGGTTTGTTGTTTGTTGGGTCGCTCATGGTAGTGCTCCTGGATCAGTACGCGGAGGCGTTATCGACTTTGAAGTTGTACAGCTGGCGAGCCGAGCCGTAGCGCTTGAAATCCTCGGCCTTCTCGTTGAAGCCTGCGCGATTGAGCAATTCCTGCAACTCGTGCAGATGCTCGTCACGCATCTCCTTGGCGATACAGTCGGAGCCCAGCGACTCAACCTTGCCTTTGACGTAGATCCGCGTTTCGTACAGCGAATCGCCCAGCGCATCGCCTGCATCGCCGCACACCACCAATCGACCAGCCTGGCCCATGAAGCAGCTCATGTGGCCGATGCTGCCGCCGACCACGATGTCGATCCCCTTCATGGAAATCCCGCAACGGGCACCGGCATCGCCTTCGATCACCAGCAAACCGCCATGCGCCGTGGCACCTGCAGCCTGTGAGGCGCTGCCCTTGACCCGCACGGCGCCAGACATCATGTTTTCCGCACAACCGACGCCGACGTTGCCGTGCACGGTGATCGAGGCTTTCTGGTTCATGCCCGCGCAGTAATAGCCGGCATGGCCCTGAATATCGATGGAGATGGCTTCGTTGACGCCGACCGCCAGGTTATGGGCGCCGTCGGGATGTGTGACCAGCCATTCACGGTCCTGCAGGTCCTTGACCTGATCGTGCAGGGCCTGATTGAGGTCGCGCACGCTGGCGCTGGAAAGATCGACAGTTTTCATGGGCGTGCTCCCTGCGCTGGTTCGCGTTCCCAGATGTACATAGTGGCCGGGACCGGTTCCCAGACCCTGGCGTTTTCAATCCCCGGCAAGCTGGACAGCGCCTGGTATTCCGAGGCCATGGCAACGTAATCGTCAGTTTCGGCAAGAATCGCCGGCTTGCAGGCTATTGGATCGCGAATCACCGCAAAGCCGTTGCGCGTGCCGATGGCGAAGGTGAAAAAGCCATCGAGGTCTTCCAGCGACTTGTCGAGCGCCTGCTTGAGGCTGTCGCCCTGTTGCAGACGCCAGGCCAGATAACCAGCGGCGACTTCGGTGTCGTTATCCGTCTCGAAATGAATGCCTTCACGGCGCAGGTTCTGACGCAGACGGAAGTGATTGGACAGCGAGCCGTTGTGCACCAGGCACAGGTCGGAGCCCGTGGAAAACGGGTGACTGCCTTCCATGGTCACCGCACTTTCAGTGGCCATGCGGGTATGGCCAATAATGTGGCTGCCCTTCATGGAAGCGAGACCAAAGCGGGTGGAAATCTCCCTCGGCAGGCCCATGCCCTTGAGAATCTCGATGCTCTGCCCGGCGCTCATGACGCGCACGCTCGGTGCCAGTGCTGCCAGCGCAGCACGCACAGGGGCTTCTTCTGCCTGAATCTTCAACACCACGGCGCTGGCGTTCTGAAACCATTCAAGCGGTGCATTCAACGTGCCTTCCAGCGCCGCTATCAGCGCCTTGAAATCATAGTGCTCGGTGGTGGCTTGCAAGGTCAGCTTGACCCAGCCATCCGCCACCTCATCGCCATAAATCGCAAACCCGGCACTGTCCGGCCCACGGTCCGTCATGGCCTCAAGCATCGGCTCGAACAGCTTGCCGAGCTGTGACTCCAGCGCCGGGTTTTTCAGGTACAAACCAACGATTCCGCACATAAGCCTCACCTTGTTCGGGAGCGGCAAGCTTTTAGCTACAAGCTGCAAGCTAGAAACCAACCGCATAGACAGAAAAATCAAATACGCCGCAATCCAGCTTCTGCTTGCCGCTTGAAGCTTGCAGCTTGCAGCTGCTCCACTAAAAGAATTCGATATAGCGCTTCACTTCCCAGTCGCTCACGTGGCGGCTGTATTCCACCCATTCCATGCGTTTAAGGCGGATGAACTCGCCAACGATCTCGTTGCCCAGCACTTCGGCGAACAGCGGGTCGGCTTCCAGCGCATCGCAGGCCTCCTTGAGCGACTGCGGCAGGGTCTTGATGCCCCGTGCGGCGATCTCTTCAAGGCTCAGCTTGTAAAGGTTCTCGTTGCAGACGTGATCGATTTCCAGTTGGCGGTCGATGCCGTCCAGCCCGGCGGCGATGATCGCGGCGCTGACCAGATAAGGGTTGCAGCCGGCGTCCGGCAGACGAAATTCCAGGCGGCCATACGGCACACGCACCATCGCCGAGCGGTTGTTGGCGCCGAAGGCGATGAACGCCGGCGCCCAGGTCGCGCCGGACAGCGAATTGCCCACCACCAGGCGCTTGTAGGAGTTGACCGTGGGTGCGGCGAAGGCACACAACGCAGGGCCGTGAGCCAGCAACCCGGCCGCGAAGTGATAGGCCATCTTCGACAGACCCATGCCACTCGGGTCGCTGGCGTCGTGGAACAGGTTCTTGTTGCTGGCGCTGGCAATCGACAGGTGAAAATGCATGCCGTTGCCCGCTCGCTTGGGATCGGGCTTGGGCATGAACGAGCAGATCATGCCCATGTCATTGGCGATTTCGCCGGCGGCCATGCGGAAGAAGGTAAAGCGGTCCGCCGACTCCATGGCATCGCTGTAGGTGTAATTGATCTCGAACTGGCCGTTGGCGTCTTCGTGGTCAATCTGATAGATGTCGAAACCCACTGGCTGCAAGGCTTCGGTCAGGCGCTCAAGAAACTCCCGGGAGCGCGACAGCCCTTTGTAGTCGTAACACGGCTTGTCGAGGTTATCGCTGGCATCGACCATTTGCAGGCCGCCAGCGGCATCGCGCTTGAACAGGCTGAATTCGGGCTCCAGCCCGGTGTTCAGGGTCCAGCCGCGCTGGCTGAGGCGTTCGACCTGTTTTTGCAGCACGTAGCGGCTGTCATAAGGCCAGGGTTTGCCTTCCACATGGCCGATGCACACCACTCGCCCATAGCCCGGCTGCCACGGCACCGGCGTCAACGAAGACAGGTCGCCCTTGGCCATGAAGTCCGGGCCGTGAGGCTCCATGCCCATGCCGCAGATCGCGAAACCGGCGAACCCTGCGCCGTCTTCGGCAACCATTGCCAGGCCCGTGACAGGAACCGATTTGGTCTTGGACGAACCATGAATATCCACGAACTGAGCCAGCACGTACTTGATGCCGTGCTGTTCGATCAGACGCTGCGTTTCGGGTGGCAACATGGGACGTGTCTCCTGGCATGCGCAAAAGGTTTCAGGAAGGGACCGCTGTTCACTGCCTGCCGTTTTATTCCGAACAGGAAATTTACTTTCCCTTAGGGAATGCAAAGCGCTTGCCAATCCGCTACGCCAGAAATTGACAACACGTCCAACCGGGCAATCCGGCTGTTTATAAGGGCTGTTTATGTGGGAAGCTTGTTTCCTTGAGGGAATAATCCAGAACCGCAGCTACAGTTACAGGGCTGGAACGCACATTCCCAGTGCGAAATAAAAATTATTGAACGGAAACCGTGCACAGCCGATGAATATGCCGAACGAACCGCATCCCAAATTGAAGCTCGAGCAATACCTGGGCATTCAGATCAAGCGCCAGCGCCAGGCGCAGGAGCTGAAACTGGCCGATGTCGCGCGTATCGCCGGTATCAGTCAGGGCATGTTGAGCAAGATCGAGAACGCGCAGGTGTCCACCAGCCTCGACAACCTGAGCCGTCTTTGCGACGTACTGGGTATGCCCATGTCAAAGCTGTTCAGTCAGTACGACCAGCAAGGCAGCAGCGCGCTGCTGGTCAAGGCCGATGAAGGGCTGGAGGTGGTCCGGCGTGGCACCGAGAAAGGCCACACCTATCACCTGCTCAACCACACCCGTGGGCCGAAGAAGAGTTTCGAGGCGTACATGGTGACAATGGACGATGCCAGCGAGGAGTTCCCGACCTTCTCGCACCCTGGCACCGAGTTTCTTCACTTGCTGGAAGGCGAGCTGATCTACCGGCATGGCAATCAGCTGTACCCGATGCAGGCCGGTGACAGCCTGACTTTCGATGGCGACATCCCCCACGGCCCCGAGCAACTGGTGCAAGTGCCGATCAAGCTGCTGTCGATCATGAACTACGGTGCGCAGGGGGATTGAAATCAGGCGGGAAGCGGCACGCCTTTTGGCATGCCGCCTGTGCAGCAGTTACAAGTATTTCAACCAACTGATATCCCGGCGACGCGCCTTGAGTGCGGAGAACCAGCGCACTGCCGGAAACAGCACCACGGCCAGCACGACCGACGTCAGCCAGACGCCCCACATGTGGTCGAAGCCGAAGTATTTGCCCTGGTTCGCACCCCAGATAGCCAGCGCGATCAGGTACAGAATCTTCAGCACGTACAGGTGCAGCAGGTAGAAAAACATCGGTGCCGACCCCAGCACCACCAATGGCCGCAACCAGCTTTTCTCCTGACTGCGCTCGAACGCGATCAGGATCAGCATGCCGATGCCCAGCGTCAGGCTGATGAACAGCAGCGATGGCGGGTACTTGGTGATGTTGAAAAAGCTCATGACCGTTTGCGTAGCCGTCTCACCAACGCTCCACGGCTTTTCGCCATAGCCGTTGATCATGCGCAGCACCACAAATCCCAACAGCGCGCCCAGCCCGCAGGCCCACAGATTGCTCCGCCGCTTTGCCGCGTCAAAACCTGCCACAAACCATGGCCCGGCAGCGTAGCCCAGCGCAATGATGCCGATCCACGGCAATAACGGATAGGACGTGCGCAAGCGCAGGTTATCGGACACCTCGATCCAGCCGCGATCATGAAGAATCGCCCACGGAATGTGCATGGCCGACTCGACGCCGAAATGCAGTGAGTCCAGCAGGTTGTGCCCGGCAATGATCACCACGCCGATGACCACCAACGCCCAGCGCGGCAGGTACACCATCAGCGACAGCGCCACCATGCTCAGGCCGATAGCCCAGATCACTTGCAGGTAGATGACGGTTGGCGGGAACTCGAAGGTCCAGGCGAAGCTCACCAGCGTGAATTCCAGCGCGATCAAAAACAGCCCGCGCTTGAGCAGGAACGCCGAAACGTCGCTTCTGCCCTGATATTTCTCGCCATACAAGTACGCCGAAAGCCCGGTCAGCAGCACGAACAACGGCGCACACAAATGCGCCAGTGTGCGACTGAAAAACAGGGCGGGCTCGGTGCTCGCGATCTCCATTGGGTCGAGGACTTGGCGATGCAGGAAGAACGTTTCCCGCACGTGGTCCAGCAGCATAAAGAGAATGATCAGCCCGCGCAGAGCATCGATAGAGCGCAGCCGTGATGCTGGCGCGCGGGTTGGTTGAACAACTGCTGTCATGAAAAATCCAGATCCGTAGCCGGAAGTGCAATGAGTCGATTGTGTTCTGTGTCAGAACTCGTTCTGAAGTGCCTTGTAGCCGCGCACCAGGTCAATGTTGGTGTGCGCCACGTCTTCGGAAAACTCCGAAGCCGAAATGCTCACCGGTGGGAATTGCGAAAGATCAGTATTAGGCCCGATCCGGGTAGTGGACGGCACGTAAAAATTCTCCGGCAAATCGCGACCGTCGACCACCGAGTTGTGTCTGACCACACTGCCGTTGCCGACCTGGCAGTTGAACAACACGCTGTTGAAGCCGATGAACACGCGATCTCCGACCATGCAAGGTCCGTGCACGATGGAGCGGTGGGCAATCGAGGTGAACTCGCCGATGGTGACAGCAGCACCGGATTTCGAGTGAATCACCACGCCATCCTGAATATTGGAATTGGCGCCGATGACAATCGGCTCCATGTCGCCACTGGCATCGACTTCGTCGGCGCGGATCACCGCGTACGGGCCGACGAACACGTTGTCCTTGATGATCACTTTGCCGCAGATGATCGCGGTTTTGTCGATGTAGGCAGACTCGGCAATAACCGGCAAATGGCCGGACGGATTTTTACGGATCACGGTAGGAAGCCTCAGGACAGGTAGTTGGAAGTCTGCGCGGCTGCATCATGAGGATGCAGGCTCTCGAAGTGACGCACGCTGACGCTGGAGGCTGGGTAGCGGCCCTCAAGCGCCTGCTGGATCTTGCGCGCGGCGTCTTCGACGTACATCAGGTTCTGGCCGTTGAGCCTGGCAAAGGCTTGCTCGTCGGCACGCTTGACGGCGGTCTGCACCGGCGTGCCCAGCGCCTGTTCGACCGTATCGATCAGCGCCATCAGGCCCATTTCGGTGGCCTGCTCCGCCACGCGCACCTGCACCGTCGCCACACTGCGCTGGCTGTGCGGCGTGGCATACGAGGCGTTCTCGCGCAGCCAGGCCGCGACCTGCATGGGGTCAACGAACGACTGGCGGCCAAAACGGGCGACAAACGCTTCTTCCAACAGTTGTCGGGACAGTGCCGCCGAGCATGGGCAGGTGGACGAGTAAGTGATGTCGGCAGAGACGTCGAGGCACAAACGCCCCGCCCGCCAGACGGCCTCAAGCTTGACCGGATAGGACTTCCAGCCGCTGAGCCCTTCGGTAACCAGCGCCGGACGGCGGCACAACAGGTTGAAGGTCAGCGTGATGCGGGCGCCGCTGGAGTGACAATCGACATGGCTCTCGACCATCGCCTCCAGCAGCGCAGATAACGTCTCGGGCGTGAGCACCTGATGTTCGGCAAAACCGTCAAGCAGCCGGTAAAGCCGCGACATGTGGATGCCCTTGACGCTGGGGTCAGTCAGATCGACCTGCAGGTCTGCGTAGGCATGAACCGGGTGGGTGGCACCCGGCTCGCCCAGCGTCAGCGGCACTTCGACGCCTTGCATGCCGACCCAGTCGAGTGCAATCAGGGCCGAGGACACTTCCGTCAGGGCAACGTCTGGGAGGGGGCTGTTCATGGTGTCGGTCGTCTCGCTGGCGAACCTCGCCACAGGGGGCGAAGCATGATGTTGGCGGCCGGGAACCGCAGAGCGTGCAACCGCAAATTCGTTACACTATAACATCATAATTACCAGCGCCATCAACCCGACATGCAGCGCGCCTTGTACAAACGATATGACGCGGCGAAAAAACAGCCAGCTTTCAGGTTTTTGCCAGTTCTTCGATAAGAAAATCCCGAAATGCCGCGACCGCTGCCGGAAGGTTGCGCCCCGCCATGCTTTGCAGTTCGATCCGTCGCGCTTTCATGCCTTCATCGCTGATCGGCAGCGATTTAAGCTGCTTTTCATGCACCCGCTTGTCCAGGGTCATTTCACTGGACAGGCTGATCCCGCCCTCCTCGCTGACGAACCTCAACAGCGAACCGATGTAGTTACTGGTCAGCACCGGGTCGAACATCAGGCCTTGCACGCCGCAGCAGATGTCGAACAACTGGCGCAACGTCGTGTCGGTGTTGGTCAGCGCGATGGCGTACGGCTGCAGTTCGGCCAGTGCGACCTCCTTGCGTGAGGCCAGCGGGTGGTTGTGGCTGACCACCGCGCAGATCGCGCCGCTGTGAATATGCTCGACCTTGATTTCGTTCTGCGGCGTCAGACTGAACGTCAGGCACAGGTCGGCATCGCCCGAGCGCACCCGCTCGGTGGCCTGAGCCGGAGCGCAGACCTCCATCGAGAAATGAATCCCCTGATAAAGCCGCCGAAAACGCGCGATGCATTGCGGCAGGAAATCCAGCGCAAAACCCTCCGAGCAGGCAATGCGCACATGGCCGCGCTGCAAGCCTTGCAGCTCGGTGATTTCCAGCACGACCTGCTCGGCCTCCAGCTGGGACTTGCGCGCATAGGCCGCCAGACGAATGCCCGCCTCGCTGAGCATCATGCCGCGCGCCTGGCGCTCGAACAGCAGCGCATCCAGCTCGCGCTCCAGTTTGCTGATCTGCCGACTGACCGCCGACGAGGCGACATTGAGGCGCACCGAGGCCTCGCTGATTGACCCGCAACGCGCCACTTCAAGGAAGTAGCGCAGGGCCGTGGACTGCACACCATAGAGCTGCATAAGTACTCCTGCGTTGCCTTATCGGCAATGAAAGGTTCTAAATATTGTGCTTGTGGCATTGATACGCTTTGCCTAGAGTCGTGTCGAGGCCCGCTACTCGATCAAAAGAAAATCAGAGCCTCGCTGTTACTCCCCTTTTCGCATTTGCGCCCCACTGCCCTTTGATACATCCACTTTGCCTTTTGGAGACGACGGCATGGGAATCAAGGGTTTCGCTCGCAGCATCGCGCTATTGAGCCTGTTCAGCAGTTTTTCCGCCCTGGCCGGCAAGGCAGACGACACGCTGGTCTATGCCTCCGACAGCGAACCGGAAAACATCAGCCCCTATCACAACGATTTGCGCGAAGGCGTGATTCTCGGCCGCCTGATCTGGGACAACCTGGTCTACCGCAACCCCGATAACGGCCAGTACGAGCCCATGCTGGCCACCCGTTGGAACCAGGTTGACGACACCACCCTCGATTTTCAGCTGCGTGAGGGCGTGAAGTTCCACAACGGCGACCCGTTCACTGCCGATGATGTGGTGTTCACCCTCAATTACGTGGTGTCGCCCGAGTCCAAGGTGGTCACGGTACAAAACGTCGACTGGATCAAAAGCGCCGAAAAGCTCGGTGACTACAGCGTCCGCCTGCACCTGAAAAAGCCCTTCCCGCCTGCGCTGGAATACCTGTCCAACGCCGTACCGATGTTCCCGAAAAAGTATTTCGAGCAGGTTGGAATTGCCGGGTTCAGCCGCAAGCCGATTGGCACCGGGCCTTACAAGGTCACGGCCATCGCCACCGGCGAAGGCGTGAAGATGGACAAGAACCCCGACTACTTCAAAGACAGCCCACAGGGCCAGCCGAAGATCGGTCATATCAACTTCCGGGTCATCGCCGATGCCGAAACGCGACTGGCCGAGCTGATGACCGGCGGCATCGACTGGACCTGGCGCGTAGCCCCCGATCAGGCGGAAAACCTCAAGGCAATGCCCAACCTGGTGGTCACCAGCGGCGCGACCATGCGCATCGGCTTTCTGATTCTCGACGCGCGAGGCACCTCGAGCGCCGATTCGCCGATGAAACACCTGAAAGTACGGCAGGCGATCAACTACGCAATCAACCGCGACGGCCTCGCCTCGCAACTGGTCGGCGGCGAGAGCAAACCGCTGCAGGTCGCCTGCTACCCTGGCCAGTTCGGCTGTGACACCACGGCCGCCACGGTCTACAACTACGACCCGGCCAAGGCCAAGGCACTGCTCGCCGAAGCCGGTTACCCGAACGGTTTCGAAACCGAAATCTTCGCCTACCGGGACCGCGACTACGTCGAAGCGATCATCGGCAACCTGCGCGCAGTGGGCATCAACGCCAAGCTGCGTTACCTGAAATACGCCGCCCTGCGTGACCAGCAGCGTGGCGGCAAGGTGCCGATGTCGTTCCAGGCCTGGGGCTCGTTCTCGATCCTCGACACCTCGGCCTCGGCCGGCACCTGGTTCAAGGGCAACCCCGACGACAACATCAAAGACCCTCAAGTCCAGGGCTGGCTGCAGACCGCCGACAACGCGCTGGACCCGCAAGTGCGCAAGGACAACTACCGCAAGGCCTTGCAGCGCATCAGCGAGCAGGCGTACTGGGCACCGTTGTTCAACTACTCGATGAACTACGCCTACGTCTCGGACCTGAACTTCAAGCCGTACCCGGACGAGCTGCCGCGTTTCGTGCTGTCGAGCTGGAAATAGGCTGATCGCGACGTCAATCGGTGACACCGGCTGCGAGGCACACGATATGCCTTGCAGCATCGGCCACCCACTTGTTACCCCTCGGACACAAGGTCACTTGCCATGTTCGGATTTCTCTTGCGCCGCCTGGGCATTGCCTTGTGCGTAGCGATTACCGTGTCGGTGATCAGCTTTTCCCTGTTGCACCTGTCCGGCGACCTGGCCACGGCCATCGGCGGGCCGGAAGCCAGCAGCGAGCAGATTGAACAGATCCGTGTGCAATACGGCCTCAACAAGCCGTTGGTCACGCAGTATTTCGAATGGCTGGCCGACGTGATGCGCCTTGATTTTGGCGACTCGTTCTTCTTTCAGGAGTCGGTCTACAACCTGATCGCCTCGCGCCTGTCGATCACCCTCGGGCTGGGCGCAATGGCCCTGAGCATTGCGCTGCTGATCGCCATTCCGCTGGGCGTGCTGGCAGCGGTGAAACGTGACACCTGGGTTGACCGGCTGGCGCTGAGCATCGCGGTGCTGGGCCAGGCGATGCCGAGTTTCTGGTTCGCGCTGATGCTGATCGTGGTGTTCTCGGTCACCCTGAAATGGCTGCCGGTGTCAGGCAACTCGACCTGGGCGCACTTCGTCATGCCGGCGATTGCGCTGGGTTATTACGCCACCCCGGCGATCATGCGCCTGACCCGTGCCGGCATGCTCGACGTGCTCAATTCCGATTACATCCGCACCGCTCGCGCAAAGGGCCTGCGCCCCGCCACCGTGCTGTTCAAGCATGCGCTGCGCAACGCGCTGATTCCGGTGGTTGCACTGGCTGCCGTGGAGTTCGGCTTCATGCTCGGCGGTTCGGTGGTCATTGAAACGGTTTTTTCGCTGCAAGGCATCGGCCAACTGGCCTGGGACGCGATTGCCCGTGACGACTTTCCAGTGGTGCAGGCGGTGGTGCTGTTGATCGCGGTCATCTACATCGTCCTCACGCTGCTGGCCGACGTGCTCAACGCACTGCTCGACCCACGCATCCGCGTGAAATAGGAGGCCCCATGAGCACAACCACCTCATCGCCGCTGATCATCAACGATTATCAGCCACCGGCGCGCAGCGTCTGGCGCACGCTGCGCAACAGCTTCGGTCATCGCGGCTTTGCCATCGGCGCAGTGCTGCTGTCGATCATCCTGTTCGGTGCACTGTTCGCCCCTTGGCTGGCGCCCTACGACCCTTACGCACAAGACGTGATGCTGCGCATGAAACCGCCCGTATGGATGGCCAATGGAACTTGGGATTACGTGCTCGGCACCGACAAACTGGGCCGCGATTACCTGTCGCGCCTGCTCTACGGTGCGCGCATTTCATTGTTCATCGGTTTCTCGGCAGCGCTGATCTCTGGCGTCATCGGCACCATCATGGGCTTGTTGGCGGGCTACTTCGGCGGCAAGGCCGACGCGCTGATCAGCTACCTGATCACCACGCGCCTGGCGATGCCGGTGGTGATGGTCGCACTGGCCTCTGCGTCGTTGATCGGCGGTTCGCTGAAAGTGGTGATCATCCTGCTCGGCTGCCTGCTCTGGGACCGCTTCGCCGTGGTGGTGCGCGCTGCCGTACAACAAATTCGCGACGCCGAATACGTGGCCTCGGCGCAGGCATTGGGCTGCTCGACGCTGCGCATTCTGGCCAGCGAAATCCTGCCCAATCTGGTAGGCGCGCTGATCGTCGTCGCCACGCTGGAGATGGCTCACGCGATCCTTCTGGAATCGGCACTGTCGTTCCTCGGCGTCGGCGTGCAGCCACCCATTCCGTCCTGGGGCCTGATGATCGCCGAGGGCAAACCGTACATGTTCTTTTCCCCGTGGGTCATCGCCATTCCCGGCATCGCTCTGATGGTGCTGGTGCTGGGTATCAATCTGGTCGGTGACGGCCTGCGCGACCTGATCCTGCCCGACGGGCGCAACTGACAGAGGAGATCCGCACATGGCGCTGTTGCATGTTGAAAACCTGCGTGTCGAGATCCCGCTCGGGCAAGACACGCTCCACGCAGTGCGCGGCCTTGACTTTGAAGTCGAGCGCGGCGAAATGCTGTGCATCGTCGGCGAATCGGGCTGCGGCAAATCCCTGACCTCGCTGGCGCTCATGGACCTGCTGCCGCGCAAGGCCCGGCGTACCGCGACCACGCTGAGCCTGGACGGCATCGACATGCTGACCCAGAGCGAACGGCAAATGTGCGACCTGCGCGGCAATCGTCTGGCGATGATCTTTCAGGAACCCATGACCTCGCTCAACCCGGCATACAGCATCGGCGATCAGCTCAGCGAAGTGCTGACCCGGCATCGCAAAGTGTCGCGCAAGGAAGCGCTGCAACGTGCGGCGCAGATGCTCGAAAAAGTCGGCATCAGCAACGCCAGCGAACGCCTGCGCCAGTACCCGCACCAGTTGTCGGGCGGCCTGCGCCAGCGGGTGATCATCGCCATGGCGCTGATGTGCGAACCGGACGTGATAATTGCCGACGAGCCCACCACCGCGCTGGACGTGACCATTCAGGCGCAGATCCTGCGCCTGATCCGCGACATCCAGAAAGAGTTCGGTTTGGCGGTGATCTTCATCACCCACGATTTGGGGCTGGTGGCGCGGATTGCCGACCGGGTGGCGGTGATGTACGCCGGGCAAATCGTCGAAACCGCCCCGGCGGTCGAGCTGTTCGAGAACCCGCAACACCCCTACACACGCGGCCTGCTGGCGAGCATTCCGATCCCCGGACGCACCCAGCCAGGCCAGCCGCTGGGTTCGATTCCGGGGTTGGTGCCCAGCCTCGTTGGCGAGCAACACGGCTGCGCCTTCCGCAACCGCTGTCCGCAGGCCATCGCGGCGTGCGCCGAAGATGTCCCTCAGGTTCACAGCCATAAGCACATGACCCGCTGCCTGTTTGCTTCAGTGGGCGCAGAACCTGTGTTGCAGCGTGAGGGCATGACGTCATGACTAATCAAGCCCTGAACGCCAGCATCAAAAAAGACATTGCTCTGGAACTGTGCGACATCCGTCGTGAATTCAGCATCAGCCGTGGCTTTTTCAAACCCAACGCCACCTTGAAAGCAGTCGATGGTGTATCGCTGCGTCTGATGCGCGGCGAAACCCTCGGGCTGGTCGGCGAATCCGGTTGCGGGAAAAGCACGCTAGCGAAGATGCTGCTGGGCCTGCTCGCGCCCAGCAGCGGCGATGTGCTGGTCAACGGCAAGCATCTGGCCAGCACCGACCGCAAGGAAATGGCGCGGCGCATCCAGCCGATCTTTCAGGACCCTTACTCATCCCTGAACCCGCGCAAAACCCTGCGCGAAATCGTCACCCTGCCACTGATCGTGCATGACATCGGCAGCAACGCCGAACGCCGCCAGCGCGTTGAGGCGATGATGGACGTGGTCGGCTTGCCGAAACGAGTCATCGACAGCTACCCCAGCCAGCTCTCCGGTGGGCAGCGCCAGCGCGTGGCGATTGCCCGGGCGCTGGTGATGCGCCCGGATGTGTTGATCTGCGACGAACCAACTTCGGCGCTGGACGTTTCGGTGCAAGCGCAGATTCTCAACCTGTTGCAAGACCTGAAAAAGGAATTCGGCCTGACCTACCTGCTGATCAGCCACAACCTGGCGGTCATCGAGCATCTGGCCGACCGGGTGGCGGTGATGTACCTGGGCCGCATCGTCGAGGAACGCAGCCGCGAATCGCTTTTCGCCCGACCGGGGCATCCCTACACCCAGGCGCTGCTGGACTCGGTACTGACCCCGGACCCGCACCTGGGCATTCCCGATCTGGGCCTGCACGGCACCTTCCCCAACCCCATGTCGCCGCCGTCCGGCTGCGCGTTTCATCCGCGCTGCCCGAGTTGCATGGTGGTGTGCAAGGAAAACTACCCGATCGCTGGCCGCATGGAAGGCGGAACCGTCCGCTGCCACTTGCGCGACACCTCGAAAACCCTGGAGCTGATGCCCTCATGAGTAGCCGTTCGCATGCCATCGAAAACGCCACCGAGCAGTTCGACAACGGCACCTTTTTCGCCTTGCTCGGCGACAGCGTCGCTTATCCCACCCAAAGCCAGGAGGCCGCGAGCCTGCCAGAGCTTTACCGTTATCTGAACGAGTTCATCGCCCCGCACGTCGAGCGGCTTGGTTTCAGTGTCAAGGTGCACGACAACCCGGTGGCCGGGCGCGGGCCCTTGATGATCGCCACCCGCATCGAAGACCCGGCGCTGCCGACCCTGCTCAGCTACGGCCATGGCGATGTGGTGCGCGGCTATGACGCGCAGTGGCAAGCGGGCCTGTCACCGTGGAAAGTCGTTGAGCGCGGTGATCGCTGGTATGGCCGTGGCACGGCGGACAACAAAGGCCAGCACCTGATCAACCTGACCGCCCTCGAACAGACTCTCAAGGCGCGCGACGGTAAACTGGGTTTCAACGTCAAACTGCTGCTGGAAATGGGCGAAGAAGACGGCTCGCCGGGCCTCAGCGCGTTCTGCCAGGCACACGCCGAAGAACTTGCGGCGGATATTTTCATCGCCTCCGACGGCCCACGTCTGGCAGCCGCGCGCCCTACCCTGTTTCTCGGCTCGCGAGGAGTGTTCAACTTCGAGCTGACGGTGAACCTGCGCGAAGGCGCGCACCATTCAGGCAACTGGGGTGGGCTGCTGGCCAACCCCGGCATCATTCTGGCCAATGCCATCGCCAGCATGGTCAATGAGCACGGCCGGGTGAAAGTCGCGGGGCTCATGCCAGCCGCCATTCCCGAAGCGGTTAAAACTGCGCTGGCGGATATCGAAGTCGGCGGCGGCCCCGGAGACCCGGACATCGACCCCGATTGGGGCGACCCGGCGCTGTCGCTCAGCGAAAAGGTCTTCGGCTGGAACACCCTCGACATCCTTGCCTTCAAGACCGGCAACCCGGACGCCCCGGTACACGCCATTCCCGGCAAAGCGCATGCACTGTGCCATATCCGCTTTGTGGTCGACAGCGACTACAACGCCTTTATCCCGGCGGTGCGTGCCCATCTGGATGCCAACGGTTTCACTCAGGTAGAGGTCCGGCAGACGCGCATGGATGTGATGCACGCCACGCGTCTGTCACCGGACAGCCCGTGGGTCGGCTGGGCGTTGGAGTCGCTGGCCACCACTACCGGCAAGAAGCCCGCGCTGCTGCCCAATCTGGGCGGTTCGCTGCCCAACGATGTGTTCGCTGAAGTGCTGGGCCTGCCGACGATCTGGGTGCCACACTCGTACCCGGCGTGCTCGCAACACGCACCCGACGAGCATTTGCTGGCGCCGGTGGTCAAAGAGAGTCTGCAAATCATGGCCGGACTGTTCTGGGACCTGGGAACGGACGGCGCACGGCTGACGCGCGAGCATCGGGCACAGGAGCTGAGTAAATGAATGAGGCACAACGGCAGGCAACCGATTGGCTGAGCGGGCAGTTTGAGGCGATGGAAGCGCTGTTGCAGCGCCTGGTCGATACCGACTCCAATAGCTACGACAAGGCCGGTGTCGATGCGGTCGGCGATCTGCTCACTGCGCACTTGAAGGCCGACGGGATCAGCGTCGAGCGCATCCCGGTCGAGGCTTTCGGCGATGTGCTGTTGGCTGAACTGCCCGGCGGCCCCGGCAAGCCGGTATTGCTACTCGGTCATCGCGACACGGTGTTTCCGAAAGGCACGACTGCAACACGCGGCTACACAAACGACAGCGAACTGGCCTACGGCCCTGGCGTAGCCGACATGAAAGGCGGGCTGGTGCTCAACTGCTTTGCCCTTAAGGCACTGAAACGAATCGGCCCGCTGCCGTTTCCGGTGCAGATTCTGTACACCGGCGACGAAGAAATCGGCTCCGCCAGCGCCCGTGTTCACATCGAAAAGTACGCCCGTCAGGCGCGCGCGGTACTCAACCCGGAGCCAGGACGCGCCAGCGGCAACGTGGTCAGCGCTCGCAAAGGCGGTGCAACGCTGATCATCGAAGTCAGCGGCCGCGCGGCGCATTCGGGGGTCAACCACGCCGACGGCGCCAGCGCGATTCAGGCCCTGGCGCACAAAGTGATCAAACTGCACGCGCTGACAGATTATGCCGCGGGCATCACCACCAATGTCGGACTGATCTCGGGCGGCACCTCCAGCAATACCGTTGCACCCAGCGCCACGGCCAGGCTTGATGTGCGCTTTGTCGAGCTCAGGCAGTGGGATGAAATTCTCACGGCGGTCCAGACCATCGTCGCCGAAGAGGAACTGCCGGGCACATCCGCCAGGCTGCTGGAGGCCACCACCTTTCTGCCAATGGAAGCCCGGCACAGCACCGAACTGCTGAATATCTATCAGGGCCTCGCGCTGGAACTGGGTTTCAGCGTGGAAGGCGAATTCACCGGCGGCTGCGCCGACTCGGGCTTCACCGCCAGCCTCGGCATCCCGACCCTGTGCGGCCTCGGCCCGGTGGGCGGCAAAGTGCACACCGACCGTGAGTATCTGGAGCTGAACACATTGGTGCCCAGAGGTCAGGCGCTGGTGGCGACGATACTGGCGCTGGGGGAATTTTGAAGAGGATGACATTCGGGAGAACACTTATCGTGCCCACGCTCCGCGTGGGTATGCAGTTCTGGACGCTCTGCGTCCGATACTGGCTCCGCAGAAGCGCAGAATACGTGTCCAAACAAAGACGCCTGGCGCGATAAGCCGTTCGATTTGTACAGTCCAGTGAGGAACATTCCATGCAAAACCGATCCGAGCTCCTTGGCAAATCCGCCACCGAACTGCGTGCGCTGATCGGCAACAAGCAGATCTCGCCAGTGGAATTGCTCGACGCCTGCATCGAGCGCATTGAATCCCTCAATCCGAAAATCAATGCGTTCGCCGCCACCTGCTTTGAGCGCGCCCACGACGAGGCACTGCTGGCCGAGCATGCCGTTCTGCAAGGCAAACCGCTGGGGCTGCTGCACGGCCTGCCCATAGGCATCAAAGACCTGGAAGAAACCGCTGGCGTGCTCACAACCTACGGCTCACAACTGTTTCGCGACAACATTCCCGCCCAGGACAACCTGTTCGTGGCCCGTCTGCGCGCGGCCGGGGCCATTATGGTCGGCAAGACCAATGTCCCGGAACTCGGCGCCGGAGCCAACACCCGCAACGTGGTGTGGGGCGCAACCGGCAACCCGTTCAATCCCGAACTGAATGCCGGCGGTTCCTCAGGTGGCTCGGCCGCCGCGCTGGCGGTAGACATGGTGCCGCTGTGCAGCGGTTCGGACACCGGAGGCTCGCTGCGCATTCCCGCAGCACTTTGCGGCGTCGTCGGCCTGCGCCCTTCGCCGGGCCTGGTGCCGAGCGAGCGCAAGAAACTCGGCTGGACGCCCATCTCAGTCGTCGGCCCGATGGGCCGCAACGTCGCCGACACCCTGCTGCAACTGCGCGCCAGCGCCGGGCTGGCGCAGTCCGACCCATTGAGCTATGCCATCGCCGATGACCAATTCGCGCCGCGCACTGTAGACCTCAGCCAGCTGCGAGTCGGCTACAGTGAAGATTTCGGCACGTGCGCGGTGGACACCGCTATCCGCGCCGTCTTCCGGGAAAAAATCAGCGCCCTCAAACCGCTGTTCAAGTCCTGCGACGCCATCGACCTGAACCTGACCAGCGCCCACCGCACCTTCGACGTACTGCGCGCCGAAGCCTTCGTCGCCGGCCTACAGGACGCCCACGACCGCGACCCGGACGCGCTGGGCCCCAACACCCGCGCCAACTTCGAAATGGGCGCGGCGATGTCACTGCAAGATTGCGTCAAAGCGCATGGCGAGCAGAGCCGACTGTTTCGAGGCTTCCAGAAACAATTCGAACACTACGACCTGATCCTCGCGCCAACCACACCCGTGTCGCCCTTCCCCTGGAGCGAACTATACCTGCGCGAAGTCAACGGCGTGCAATTGGACAACTACTACCGCTGGCTGGCGCTGTGCTACACCATCACCCTGACCACCAACCCCGCCTTGTCCCTGCCCTGCGGCACCGACCACCAAGGCATGCCATTCGGGCTACAAGTGATCGGCGGCTTTCGTGGCGACGCAAAACTGCTGGCCTGCGCCGAGACGCTTGAACAAGCAACGGCAAACGACCCCCGCTTGTCCCGGCCACGCCCTGATCTGCAGAAACTGCTGGCGTCGGCGGTCGATCTGACGCATATCGTCACCCATCCACCGGTTTACGGAGGATCGAAGGGCGGGAAACCCGAGGTGGGGGCGATGTGAGGGTGGCGCAAGCAGAAGAGGTAGCTAAAGAAAAGCGCTTGAAAAAGCGTGTCACACTTCAATTTTTCAGCAATCACTTGAGAAATTTCGGGACGTTACAGAAAGAGAAAAGTATTAAATTTCAGTGCATTAGGCCCTTTAAGACTTCGCAACCGACGTTTGATAACCAATTGACATCATTGCCTACAGCTATCTGAATCTAGAAATATGGCACCTTCAGAAATGAATAAGGCATGCGCTGATGTTGACCAGATGGGCCGACATCCGCACAGGCCGCCGTCCCACGGTTCAAGGATAGAGGCACGGGAATAACGTCTCTTCAAGGACAGAGATGATGGATCTTTTAGCCAACGTCCCCAAGTGGGACGACATCGAGCGAACCCTCGATAACAAATTCAGCCATCTGAACCAGTCTTTCGATGAAGGCTGGGAAAGCGCCTACGATGGTTGGAACGGCTTCACTCGACGAGTGAGCAACGAGGCCACCTTGGCCTTCGGTAGCATCGGCGGAAATCGCATCGAATCGGTCAAGCTGGCGATGGCAAAGTCCTACCCGATCATCCAGCTCAACCTGATGCGCAAATGGTCCTCCATCGATATAGCAGAGATACTCCCTGTCTTGCTGAAGCTGGTCAAAGAGGTCGCCATGATCATGGGCGGCAGCGTGGCGGTCGGGACTCTTGTTGGGGCTGCGGCTGGATCGCTTGCATTTGGTGCAGGTGCTATTCCAGGAGCTATAGCAGGCAGCGGCATAGGCGTACAGGTCGGCAACCTGATTCTACTGGGCATGGGGCTTTCAGCCATCGCCGAGTATTTTTATCAAGGACTCCCCGCCTGTCTCGCAACTCTCTATGAAGGTATCGTAACTGCCTGGAACGCAGAAGAAGGTGTCAAACCGCCAGGGCTTGATCCCACGGGAGCTTCCGCATGGTTGATCGATGAGCGTATAGATGACGCCGCTCGGAAACTCGCAAAAGGTCAGGAGCAATTAGTCATGCTCCTGCTGACTGCCATAGTTACCTACATTACGCGAGGTCAGGTCAAAGCAGGGATCGTAGGCAGTCTGGACGGCATCGCCGCACGCAGCGCGAAGCTTCAAGCGGACATGACCAACAAGCAAATTGCGGGTTGGTTGGCTCGGAATGAGCAGAAGTTGCTGGCTCATCCTGAGTTGCGTATGAGTGAGCCAGCACCGCTTCGGGGAGCGATGGACACTCAAGAACCGTTAACTACACCCTCGCCATATAATCAGCCAGATGCTAAAAAAGAATTCACTGATGTCGTAAATACCTCGTCAAAACCAGAGTGGTTGCAACGTCTTGATGCAGGTAACGAGTTCAATAGGATTCAATCGAAAAACTACCCCTACAATGAAGTTTATATACAGCGGCCTGACGGAAACGGTTACTATCGACTAGACTCATACAACCCAACAACAGGCGAAATCATATCACGAAAATTAACTCAGCTTTCGAAAATCTCTGAATCCACCGCTAAAAGCTACATAAATGAAGCCATATCAAAGTATCCGAGCGGTTCTACTATAGCAAATGTTCCATCCAGTGGTTCTCTGGCAGGGCAAAAATTACAGGGCGCTGTAATATTGGAAGTTCCACCTCAAACAGGTATAATACCCCAGTCGATTTTAGATTCTGCAGACAAAGCAGGAGTTTTGATTAGAGATATCAACGGAAAGGTGTATTGATGAGCCCCTCTATTTTTTATTGCAAGTCCTGGTTCCGCTTTAAGCATCGTGCAATCGATCCTATAGACGAGACTACCGCCAAAGCTCTACATGTGGCTAGAAAGCCTTATACAGCTCTGATCGGCTCAGACTCTAAACCCGCTTGCTTCGTAGAAATGATTTTAGATAAAAACATGGTGGGCGTTGGTTTTCTGGATGATCACCAACGTGAACACCTCACCTATCAGTTTCAATGCCTGGATTCAGGAACACTTTTCCTCACTATGGCAACCCATCGCGAATTTGATGACGCTGGAAAAGTTTCACTGGGGACCAGCTACATATTCAAGGAAAACGGTGAACTTCTGATTCGTCGAGAGCAGATCAACCCACATAAACTTGAGGAAGCCAAATCGAATTTCGAGCCTAAAGGCAATTACGAAAAACTCCCCGAGTTCGGCGATTATTCAAATGTAACCAAAGTCGACAGATAAGTGTGGAAAGCCTCCAGAAAACACTGAAACTATTTTAACTGTCAGGAGCAGATACACAAGGTGGATTTAGATTTAACTGCGCAAATACTTACGACTAATAACATGACTAATTTGACAGCATTTGGTCTTGAAAACCTTATAAATAGAAATGAGGATGTAGCAGCATTCGGAACACCTGCCGACGCGGTGGCCGACGAGTGGATTATTAAGGCAGAACAGCGTTTAGGTCACCCACTGCCTGACTCCTACAAATGGTTTTTACGAAATTATGCGGGAGGAGAAGTAGGCACCGAGGAAATTTACAGCATCTATGGCATGGACTTTGATGACATAAATGGCGGAGATATTGTCTTCCAACATATCAACGGACTCAAAAACAAGTCGACAACTCCAGAAAAACTATTCATCAGCAAAACGGACCTGGGCGAAGTTTTCTTTTTCAACTATGCCACTTACAAAGATAATGAATGCCACATCTTCTTACGAATACCTTCAGGAGCAGCAATCTTCTATGCAGAAAATTTTTATGAGTATCTTACCAAAAGAATAATTGCCAACTCCTAAATACATATAGCCAAGCTGCGGCCGAATGACACTCTCTCGATGAGGCCGCTCCGCCCACCCATATTAAATAGATTCGCACCTGACATTATAAATTATCAAAAACTTAAGCCAGCGCCCAATAAAAAAGCCGCACATCATGATGAAAAAAGAACAATACGCCAACTTGAGCCGATTACTAGGCTGCTATTTCCATCAGGACTGGAATAAAGAGTTCTTGGACAGCAATCACGCGCTTGAAGAGATCGTAAAATGTGAACCCGCGAGCTGTTTGCGAGATAGCGTAAAAGAAATTGAGTATCTATTAAGCCAGCCCATGACAGAAACAGATTACAGCGAATTAATGGCATCCACAGTGGGATGCTACTTTGAGCCCAGCAGTGAGCACACCCATTATTCGGATTGGCTATCCAAAATAGCCATTTACTTTAAAAGTCAACGATAGCATCCATCCATTAGCGAGACATCCAGCGTGTGACACAACAAATCGAGGGGCAAAACCTGCCCCTCGACGTTGAAGCGCGTTACTTGGGCAACGCGTACGCAATCACGTAATCGCCACGGTCAGGCGATTGGCGGGCACCGCCGGCGGTGAGCAGGATGTACTGCTTGCCGGTCTTGGGCGACACGTAGGTCATCGGGCCGGACTGGCTGCCTACGGGCAGGCGGGCCTTCCAGATTTCGTTGCCGTTGCCGCTGTCGAAGGCGCGCAGGTAGAAGTCCTGGGTGCCTGCGAAGAACAGCAAGCCCGACTGTGTGGACAACGATGCGCCCAGCGTCGGCATGCCGATCGGGATCGGCAGGCCCATGCGAATACCCATCGGGCCGGTGTCTTTCACGGTGCCGACCGGGACCTGCCACATGAGCTTTTTGGTCTTCAGGTCAATCGCCGACATGGTGCCGAACGGCGGTGCCTGGCACGGGATGCCGACCGCTGACAGGAAGCGCTGACGCATTGCGCCAAATGGCGTGCCGGTCTGCGGTACGACGCCCATTTCTATGCCGCTGGCACCAGCGGCGATCTTGTCGCGCGGGATCATGTAGTTGGCCAGGCCCAGGCGCATGTCGTTGACGAACATGTAGCTGTTGGTCGGGTCGACCGAGACACTGCCCCAGTTCATGCCGCCCAGCGAGCCGGGGAACTGCAACGCAGGGTCCAGACCTGGCGGGGTGTAGACACCCTCGTGGCGCAGGCCTTTGAAGGCGATGCGGCACATCAGCTGATCGAATGCGGTGGCGCCCCACATGTCGGACTCTTTCAGGGTCTGGTTGCCAATCGACGGCATGTCCACCGAGAACGGCTGAGTCGGCGAATAGCGCTCGCCCGGCACATTACCTTGCGGCACGGCACGCTCTTCGACACGCGAGATCGGCACGCCGGTTTCGCGGTTGAGGAGGAAGATTTCGCCCTGCTTGGTGACTTGCGCCAGCGCAGGCTGAGTCCCGCCCTTGCCGTCCGGAATGTCATACAGCAAAGGCTGCGCCGGAATATCGAAGTCCCACAGGTCGTGGTGGGTCATCTGGAAGTTCCAGCGCACCTGGCCGGTCTTGACGTCTACAGCGACCACTGACGATGACCATTTGTCATCCAGCTCGGTACGCGTCCCGCCGAAGAAGTCAGGCGTGGCGTTGCCGGTCGGCAGGTAGATCAGGCCGAGTTTTTCGTCGTAGGACATTGCCGACCAGACGTTCGGCGTGCCACGCGTGTAGGTTTCCCCGGCTGGCGGACGCTTGCTGGTGTTCGGGTTGCCCGGATCCCAGGCCCAGACCAGCTCACCACTGTGCACGTCAAAGGCGCGAACGACGCCCGGTGGCTCGCCGGTAGAGAAGTTGTCGGCGACTCTACCGCCCACTACAACGACATTGCCCGCCACCAGCGGCGTCGAGGTTTGCTGGTAGTAGCCTTCCTTGACTTCGCCCATGTCGGTTTTCAGATCGACGACGCCTTGATTGCCAAAGTCCTTGCAGGTCTCGCCGGTTTTGGCATCCAGTGCGATCAGGCGAGCATCGCCTGTCGGTAGAAACACACGTGTGGCGCAAACAGCAGCCGCCGGCTGAGCAGATACGTCGGCAGCTGGCGTGGCGAAGTAGCCCAGGCCTCGGCAGCGTTGCCAGTTGGGTCCGCTGCCCTGCGGGTCGAACTTCCAGCGCTGGGTGCCGGTGTCGGCATCCAGTGCGAAGACTTTGCCGTAGGCGGTGCAGGTGTAGACGGTGTCACCGATCTGCAGTGGCGTGTTCTGGTCTTCCGCACCTGCGCCGGTGCTCTGCGGGAGGTCGCCGGTGTGGAAGGTCCAGGCGACCTGCAACTTGTCGACGTTGCCCTTGTTGATCTGATCCAGCGCCGCGAACCGGTTGCCTGCCGGGGTGTTGCCCCAGTGTGCCCAGTCCTTCTGCTCGGCGCCGGGTGCCACCGGAACGACGGCCGGCACGCTGCTGGCGCTAACCACATGGCTTGGGACGAACATGTAACCCATGGTCGCGACAACACCGATGGCCAGCACGCCGGCCAGGCCATAAGCGCCACGACCTGCCTGCGCACCCGAAGCGCGAATCAGCGTCGGGTAAATCAGCGCAACCACCAGGCCGATCACGGCAAAGGTCAATACGCGGGACACCAGCGGCCAGTAATGCAGGCCTGCATCCCAGACCGCCCAGAGCGCAGTCAATATCAAGGCGATGCCATACAGCACTGCGCCCTTGGGTTTGCGGGCTGCGATCAGCGCACCGCTGACCAGCATCGCCAGCCCCATCAGCAGGAAGAACCAACTCCCGCCCAATGTCACCAGGTAGCCGCCGCCACCTGCCAGACCGAGCCCGATCAGAGCGATCAGCACGCCCAACCCGAGCAACAGCAACCTGCTGCCAGCTCCTGTGTCTTGCTTGTTTGTCATTTTTCAAACCTGTCGGATTTTTACAGCCCAACAGAATGTACCAAACGGTTCATAATGACAAATTGTCGCATCCCGCCAAGCGTCTGGAACGGGCTTTTACGGGCGATCAGCGCACAGTTTTTCGTGTGTATGCAGGTGTTTACAGCGCCATCATTTACAGCGTCATGCCGTCCCGGCCAATCAATACATTGCCAGGCAGCCTTTGCGGCGGCTCCATCAACCAGGCATCCAGCGTGTGGCCGATGTGCGTCAAAACCGCCTTGGCCGGGCGCAGTTGGTCGATGCTTTCCAGCGCCAGGGTCAGGTCATTGTGATTACGGGGAGGCTGAGGCTGCGGGGGCATGGAGCAGTCGAGAATCAGCACGTCCAGCGGCTGACGTTGCAGGAATTCGCAGGTCGCGTCCGGCAAGCCGACGGTGTCGGTCAGGTACGCCACGCGTTGCCCGTCGCCTTCCAGCAAATAGCCGAATGTGGGTCTGGAGTGCGCCAGCGGCAGCGCGGTGACGTGCAGTTCGCCCAGCGCACGGGTTTCGAAGGCGGCAAACGGCTGGCTGAAATCAAGAATGCCGGGGTGCTTGTAAAGGTCGGCCAGCCCTTCAGGATCGGCCGGACCGTGGACCGGAATCACCAGCCCCTGGCCCCAGCGCAAGTGCAGCAGGCCTTGGGCGTGATCAGCATGGTAGTGGGTCTGCAGAATGCCGTTCAGGCTGCGCGGCGGAAAACGCTCGGTGAGGTCGGTCAGGCCGCTGTCGATCAACCAGCGCTGGTCGGCGCACTCGATCAGCGCGCTGCACGGCAAACGCCGCAGGTCCTGATTGGCCTGCGCCGCCGAACACGCCACGCACTGGCAACCGTAGACCGGCACCTGCCGCGCATCGCCCGTGCCCAGTAGCGTCAGGCGCATGCTTGGCGCTTGTCCATCAACCCTATCAGGGTCGCAACGGTGTGTTGCAAATCTGCGGAATTATCCAGCGCGAAGACCTGTGGGTTGCTGGCCAGCAGGTCCCCGGCGAAGCGCGTGTTGCGCTCCAGACGTTCCTCGATTTCCACGAGGGTTTCCCGATTGCGCGCCAGCAAACGCTGACGCAACACGTCCTGATTGACTGTCAGCAATACGGCCAACAGGTTGGGATAGCGCATCTGCGCTTTCTGCAGATGTGCTCGAGACCCGTTGATCAAGACGTCGTGACCTTCCAGCAACCATTGATCAATCTCGATGGGGATGCCGTAACGCAAGCCATTGGCCTGCCAGCTCAACGCAAACGCACCCCGATCGCGCATGTGCTCGAACTCTTCGACGCTCACGGCCTGCGCCGCCTCACCCACCGCTTCGGCGGAACGGGTGATGACCCGCCGCACCACCCGGCAATTGCGTTGCGTCAACGTTTCCCGGGCGGCATCCAGCAGGCTGTCCTTGCCTGAACCGGACGGCCCGATGAGATAGATCAACCTGCCAACCATCAAAACACCCTCTTCCCTTGTCGCCAGACCTTGTCGATCACCGGCAGGCCTGCATGATTGCGCGCCTGAATCAGATCAGCGCGCAGACCGACGCGAATTTCACCGCGATCCGCCAGCCCCGCCGCAATGGCAGGCGTGCGGCTGACCATATTGATTGCGTGTGGCAGCTCGCAGTCGTTGTCCTGCTCGGACAGCATGAACGCGGCCTGCAGCAGGCTGGCCGGATAGTAATCACTGGACAGAATGTCCAGCAGCCCGTGCCTGGCCAACGATGCAGCTGCCACGTTACCGGAGTGCGAGCCACCGCGCACGATGTTCGGTGCGCCCATCAACACACTCATGCCGAGTTGCCGACACCCCTGTGCGGCTTCCAGTGTGGTCGGAAACTCGGCGATGTTCATGCCAAAACCTGCCGATTCCTCGACATGGGCCATGGTTGCATCATCGTGGCTGGCAATCGACAGGCCCCGCGCCAGACACAGTTCGACGATTGCCCGCCGGTAGCGATCGGCATATTCGGCGGAGTTGGCGACCTGTTCGACGATGAAGTGCTCCATCTCCTCATGGCTCATGTGGTATTTGCCCATGTAGTACTCGCGGTACTTGGACTCCAGCGCAAACTGACGCTGGCCGGGCGCGTGGTCCATCACCGACACCAGTTGCACCAGCGGCTGGCCCACCAGGTCGCGAAACACGTTCAGGGTGTCCGGATGGCTGACTTCGCAACGCAAATGCAGCAGGTGGTCGGCGCGGGTCAGGCCCGCTTCGTTGGCGTCGGCAATCGCCTGAAGCATCGCGGGCAATTGCTGCATGCGCTTGCCCTTGGGGTTGATGTCGCCAATCGACAGCGCGTCGAACACGGTGGTAATCCCGGCCGCGACAATCTGCGCATCATGGCTGATGACGGCCGACATTGATGGCCAGTCCACACCCGGACGCGGCGACAGGTGTTTTTCCAGGTTGTCGGTGTGCAATTCCACCAGCCCCGGCAACAGAAAGTCGCCCTCAAGGTCCTGGGCCTGGCTCAACTGACTGCGCCCGGTCTGCACCTCGGCAATCAGGCCATCACGCACCACGACGGTGCCGGTAAACACCTGTTCAGCGGTCACCACACGGGCATTACTGAAAATCTGTTCGTTCAGCATTGCAGCAACTCCTTGGCGGTGAGGTCCACCGGGGTCATGTCGAGTTGACGGTCGGCGACCGACTCGCGGGCGTCACGGTCATGGAAAATGCCGATCAGTGCCGCACCGGCCTGTTTGGCCTCAGCGACCAGTTCCAGCACCACCTTGCGGTTGGCGTCGTCCAGCGAAGCAGTCGGCTCGTCGAGCAACAGTACCGGCCACGGCACCATGAACGCCCGGGCAATGTTGATGCGTTGCTGTTCGCCACCCGAGAACGTGCCGGGCGCCAGCGGCCACAGGCGCTGCGGGATGTTCAGACGGGTCAGCAGCAGTTGCGCGCGCGCCTGCGCCTGCTCACGACTCCAGCCTCTTGCCAGCGCGGGCTCCATCAGCACGTCGAGACTCGATACTCGGGGGATGACGCGCAAAAACTGGCTGACATAGCCCAGCGTCTTGCGGCGCACCTCGAGTACCTGGCGCGGGGTCGCCCCGACCAGTTCGGTCCATTCGCCCTCGTGCTGCACGCGAATGCTGCCGGCCGCTGGCAGGTAGTTGCCATACAGCGTGCGCAACAAGGTACTTTTGCCCGCGCCGGACTGCCCGCTAAGCACCAGGCATTCGCCGCTGCGCACCGAGAAGCTGAGCCCGCGCAGCACATTGAGGACCACGCCGTTGTGCTGATGCAGGGTGAAGGTTTTCGACAGGTCGCGGACCTCGATCAACGTCGTCATCGGTTTCACCTCTTCTACCTGGGATGTGCGGCTCATGGCTGCAACACCGAAGAGACCAGCAGTTGTGAGTACGGATGCTGCGGGTCATCGAGAATCTGATCGGTGAGGCCACTTTCAACCACTTCCGAGCGGCGCATGACCATCAGCCGGTCCGCCAGCAGCCGCGCGACCGCCAGGTCGTGGGTGACGATGACCACCGCCAGGTCCAGTTCGCGAACCAGCCCACGCAGCAAATCGAGCAAACGCGCCTGCACTGACACATCCAGCCCGCCAGTGGGCTCGTCCATGAACACCAGCCTGGGGCTGGACACCAGATTGCGGGCGATTTGCAGACGCTGCTGCATGCCGCCGGAAAACGTGCGCGGCAGGTCATCGATGCGCTGCGGGTCGATTTCAACCTGAGTCAGCCAGTCCAGCGCCGCACTGCGAAGTTGCTGGTAATTACGCACGCCCTGCGCCATCAGACGCTCACCGATATTGGCCCCGGCCGAAACGCCCATGCGCAGGCCATCGCGCGGGTTCTGCTCGACAAAACCCCATTCGGTGCGTAACAAAGTGCGACGCTGCGCCTCGCTGGCGCTGTACAGGTCGAACCAGCTGCCACCCTTGCCTCGGTAGTCGATGTTGCCGCGATCCGGCGGGCAACGTCCGCTCAACAACGACAGCAAGGTGGATTTGCCCGAGCCGGACTCGCCGACAATGCCCAGCACTTCACCGGGGTACAGGTCGAAACTGACGTCCTGACAGCCCTTCTGCACACCGTACAGACGGGTCAGCCCGCGGACCTTGAGCAAGGGCTGTGCAGGTTCGGCCTGGCGTGCACCTTCGGGGCTCAATGAGCATGCACTGATCATCGGGCGGTCTCCTGCTGCTTGACGCGCTGAGCGCAGAAATCGGTGTCGGAACAGACAAAACTCTGCGTTCCGGCGTCATCGAGAATCAGTTCGTCGAGAAACGAATCAGGGCTGCCGCAGATGGCGCAGCACTGTTCCCAGCGCTGCACTTCAAACGGATGGTCTTCAAAATCTAGGCTCACCACCTGGGTGAACGGCGGCACGGCGTACAAGCGTTTTTCGCGTCCGGCACCGAACAGCATCAGCGCCGGGCTCATGTGCAGCTTGGGGTTGTCGAATTTCGGAATTGGCGAGGGGTCCATCACGTAACGCTCATCGACCATCACCGGATAGGCATAGCTGGTAGCGATGTGGCCGAAGGTGGCGATGTCTTCGTAGAGTTTGACGTGCATGACGCCGTAGTCATCCAGCGCGTGCATCGTGCGGGTCTCGGTTTCCGAGGGTTCGATAAAACGCAGCGGCTCGGGGATCGGCACTTGATAGACCATGATCTGATCAGCGTGCAACGGTGTTTCCGGAATCCGGTGGCGGGTCTGGATGACCGTTGCATCCGGGGTGCGCTCGGTGGTGGCGATACCTGCGGTACGGGCAAAGAAGCGCCGGATCGACACCGCGTTGGTGGTATCGTCAGCGCCCTGATCGATGACTTTGAGCACGTCGTCGTCACCCAGGATCGCCGCCGTCAGCTGCATGCCACCGGTGCCCCAGCCGTAAGGCAACGGCATTTCGCGCCCGCCGAATGGCACCTGATAACCGGGAATCGCGACGGCCTTGAGCAAGGCACGGCGAATCATGCGCTTGGTCTGTTCGTCCAGATACGCGAAGTTGTACGCCTCATCTCGCGCTGGTCGGGTCTGTGCAGTGCTCTTGACTGGAGTGTTCATTGGTCGCTCTCCGGGTTCGGTGCAGACTTGCGCAGCTTGCGGATCAGTTCCAGCTCGGACTGAAAATCCACGTAATGCGGCAACTTGAGGTGCGAGACAAAGCCCGCCGCTTCGACGTTGTCGCAGTGCGCCAGCACAAACTCTTCCTGCTGCGCGGGCGAACGGATTTCTTCGTTGAATTCCTCGGCACGTAACGAGCGGTCCACCAGCGCCATGCCCATCGCTTTGCGCTCCGCATTGCCAAAGGCCAGGCCGTAACCCCGAGTGAACTGCGCCGGTTCGCTGGCCGAGCCGACGAACTGGTTGACCATCTCGCATTCAGTGATTTCGATGTCGCCAATCACAATCGCAAAACCCAGCTCTTCGGGCTCGATCCAGACCTCCACGGCACCGACGCGGATCTCTCCGGCGAACGGATGATTGCGCCCATAGCCACGCTGGGTCGAGTAACCCAGCGCCAGCAGAAAGCCCTCATCGCCACGCGCCAGTGCCTGCAAGCGCTGCGCACGGCTGGAGGGGAATTCCAGCGGTTCACGGGTGATGTCAGCGACGCTTCCACCCTCATCGACTTCCGGCTTCATCAGCCCCTCTTTGGCCAGCAACCCCATTACGCGCGGGCATGGGTCCAGTGTCGCCTGCGCCGCCACGCCGGGCCCCGGATGTTCGCCTTCGGCCAGCAAGGTGAAATCCAGCAGCCGGTGGGTGTAGTCGAACGTCGGCCCCAGCAACTGGCCGCCGGGCACGTCCTTGAAGGTCGCTGACAAACGCCGGTCAAGCTGCATGTTCGAGGTGTCGATGGGCACGCTGGCGCAAAAACGCGTTAGCGTCGTGCGGTAGGCGCGCAGCAGAAAGATCGCTTCGACCAGGTCGCCCGCCGACTGCTTGATCGCCAGCGCGGCCAGTTGCGGGTCGTACAGCGAGCCTTCGCTCATCACCCGCGCCACGGCCAGCGGCAACTGCTGACGGATCTGCTCGACGTCGAGTTCGGCGATGTCTGTATCGCCACGGCGCTTGTTGGCCAGCAGGCGGTGGGCGTTATCGATGGCCTGTTCGCCACCCTTCACGGCAACGTACATCAGGCACACTCCTGCACGCGGGTGCTGCGTGGCAAACCGAGCATCTGCTTGCCGGCCAGAAAGAACACGTCCAGCCCGCTGGGAAATGAGTTACGCGAATCGCGCTCGGTCCAGAAACCGGCTTCAAGCGGCAAACTCACTGTGTTTTGCCGTTCGATGCCGGGGCCGCTCCAGCTCAGCGCTGGCCCGCCTTCAAGGTTCGGCAACTGGATCAGCAAGGTGCAGGACTGGTCCGGGTAACGGTCATTGCCGGTATCAAAGCCGTCCAGATGGTGGGCAGTGGCCAGGTCGAGCAACGCAAAGCGCGCCGCCTGGCGATTACTGACAATCGGGCTGGCGCAATGAAAGGCAATGTTTGCCCGAATGGCCGGGGTATCGAACGCAGGGGCAAGCCAGACCGGCGTGTCCAGGTCCAGCAGCGCCAGGCACAAGGCATGAGTGGCGCTGTCCAGGCCTTGCAAGGCAGGCGGCAGATGCCCGGCGGGCAACGTGTGCGCGATCCCAGGCCCGGCCAGCGCTTTCAAGGCCATGCGAAAGCTGCGTTGCGCATCAAGCACAGGATCGGTAAAGGCAGGTTGCAGAAGGATGGCACTCATCAGTCTTCTCCTCGGACCAGGGTAAAGAATTCCACTTTGGTCGCAGCGGTTTCAGCGTCCTTACGGGCCCGGCGCTCGGCTTGTGCACGCGTCAGGGGTTCGATCAGTTCGTTCAGCCACCAGGCCTGCTGCGCACCCTGCAAGTGGGCGTCGGCCAGTGCAGCCAGTTCAGCGTGGCGCTTGTCGCGTCCGGCCAGATAGCTGTAGCCGGTACGCCCGTCGGCAAGGCGCACCACGCAGCGTGTCACGCTCATTTCGCCCAGATTGAAGGCCGAGCCGGTGCCGCCCATCCGGCCGCGCACCAGGGCCATGCCGATTTCCGGGGCGCGGATCATCTGGTATTCGGTATCGCGCAGTGCGGCTTCATGACGGTTCAACTGTTCGCGGCTCGGCTCATCGACATGGGCGCGGGCCAATACGCCCATCCAGTGCTGGCGCGCGGCTGTTTCGGGACTTGCTGACATGGAACACCTCGACATCATCTGGTTGGAATGGCAGTCGCCACCTGGTACTGGAAGCGGTCGGAGCGGCTGACCGAGCGGGAAAGCTCGACCGGCTGCCCCGCTCCGTCGCAGGAAACGGTCAGCACCGTCAGTGCAGGCATGTGCCGGGGCATCAACAGCAACCCGGCTTCTTCGCGTGACGGCAATCGCGCGCCGATCAGACTTTGCGCGCGACTCAACGGTAGCCCGCGTTCAGCCAGGTACTGACGCACCGAGCCGCCCTGATAATCAGCCAGCAACTCGTGGAAAACGGCGCTGTAACGGTGGAAAATCAGGCTTACCGCCTGACCGTCCAATTTGCGCAAGGTCTGCAGCTCGATCACTGGCGCATGCTCGGCCAGGCCCAGATGCAGCGCATCTTCATGGCTGGCCTGGCACTCGCGACGCAGCAGCAGAATGGCTTCCACGCCTATGCCCTGCGCCGACAACGACTGGCTGTAGGCACTGTCGGCCTGCATCGGGTAGATCAGCGGACGCTCCAGCACCTGAGTACCCTTGCCCTGACGGCGCAATACGCTGCCTTCACGCACCAGTTCATCGACCGCGCGGCGAATGGTGTGGCGATTGACGCTGAAGCGCTCGGCCAGCTGAAACTCGGCAGGCAGGTAGTCGCCGGGCTGGTAGCCGGCCAGCTCGTCGCGTAGGGTTTCGGCCAGCCCGAGGTATAACGGCTCGTCTTGTCTAGACAACTGCATGGTTAAAAAAAGTGTTCATGGGAACACCTCCTCTTCAATCAAATGAATTGCTTGCGCAGGCGCTGCGACACAATGTCGATCAGGCTTACCACCACGATGATGACCAGCAGCACGGCACTGGTCTGGACGAACGCAAAGGCCCGGATGTTTTCCCAGAGAATCACCCCGACGCCACCCGCACCCACCATGCCAACGACCGTCGCTGAGCGCACATTGGATTCAAACCGGTATAGAGCATAGGAGATCCACAGCGGCATGACCTGCGGAATGACGCCATAGATCACTTCCTGTAGCGCGCTGGCTCCGGTGGCGCGCACCCCTTCGACAGGGCCAGGCTCGATGGCTTCAACGGCCTCGGCAAATAGTTTGGCCAGCACGCCGGTGGTGCTGATCCACAACGCCAGCACCCCGGCGAAAGGCCCGAGACCGACGGCGACCACAAACAGCATGGCGAAGACCATTTCGTTGATCGAACGAAACGCATCCATGCAGCGCCGCAGCGGCAAGTGAATCCACCACGGGGTGATGTTCTCGGCGCAGAGAATGCCCAGCGGAATGGAACAGACAATCGCCAGCGCCGTGCCCCACAGGGCGATCTGGATCGTTATCAGCATTTCCTTGAGGTAGCTGCGCCACTCGCGAAAATCGGGCGGAAAGAAGTCAGAGGCGAACGTCGCCATGTTCGATGAATCGCGCACCAGCGCCATCGGGTTCATCTCCGCGCCCTGCCAGGCCCAGGCCAGAGCAGCAAGCAGCAGCCCCCAGCCCAGGTAACGAGCCCCGTTGGGCTTGCCCGCCACCTGAGCGTATGCACCGTGAGTATTCATGTGGATCTCCCGCCGACAGCCTGTCGATCAACCCGCGGTACTGGTCGCGGTTTTCTGGTTAAGCTCGGTAATGCGTTCCTGCAATTTGCTCAGGCTGGCATCGATGTCCTTGAGACGGCTGGCCTTCTCCTCTGCGTTCAGCGTGGTGCTGGCGACGACTTCAGTGCGTTGCTTGAACAGTTCAAGCTGACGAATCGGCAACAACTGGTCATCACTGGACTTGAGGAATTTGCCCATCTGCATGTTCTTGAGGACGGTTTTCTCTTCGTCGGTATCGCCATAGCTGGCGAAGAACTCACGAATCTTCGTCTTGTTTTCGTCCGACAGCGCCTTGCTCCAGACAATCGGGTCGGCTGGAATCAGCGGCGACTTCCAGATCACTTTCAATTGTTCGACCTTGTCCGGCTGCGTCACGGCCAGGCGGTCCCAGCTTTCGGTGTTGAACGTCGCGACATCGAGCTGGCCCTTGGCAACGCTCAGTGCGTTGACTTCGTGGCTGGAATTCAAGGTGCGCTTGAACGCCGTGGAGGCGTCCACATGGTTTTTGGCGAACACGTAATAACCGGGCACCAGATAGCCCGAGGTAGAGTTCGGGTCACCGTTGCCGAAGGTCAGGCTCTTGGCGTTCTTGAGCATGTCTTCGACGGAGTTGATCGGGCTGTCCTTGCGCACGATCAGCAGGCTCCAGTAACCGGCGGAACCATCGGCAGCGGCGGTCTGAGCGAAAATCTCGCCGTTGGAACGGTCCACCGCTTCCAGCGCAGCCTTGTTGCCCAGCCACGCCACATCGACCTTGTTGAAGCGCATGCCCTGAATCAGCCCGGCATAGTCCGACGCGAAGCTGGCATTGACCTTGAGGCCGGTTTTCTTGCTCATGTCATCGAGAAACGGCTGCCAGATACTTTTCAGGTTCTGCGACGATTCGGTGGACATGATGCCGAAATTGATGACTTTTTCTTCCGCTGCCTGGACCGTGCCCAATGCACAGGCGGTCAGCAAAGCGGCAGACGCGAGGACGCGACCGATACGGTTGAACATGCAAGCTCTCCTGATTAGGGGGTGATGTTGAGAAGCTTCAGACTTTAGCCAGTGCCAGACGCGGCTTTTGCCGGACGCGACGGCTGCGTTCGGTGATCATCAGGCTCGCGTCTTCGTCTGCGCCGTACAGGTCGTTAAGGAACGGCTTGCTGAGGTCCTGCGCCGGACCGTCGTAATGAATGCGCCCGCCTTTAAGGGCCACGGCACGCGGGCAATAGCGCACGGCGTAATCGACCTGATGCAGCGTGACGACGACTGTCTTGCCATCCTGGCGGTTGATGTCGGCAAGAATTTCCATGACCCGACGGGCCGATTCGGGGTCGAGCGAGGCAATCGGTTCATCGGCCAGAATCACTTCGGCGCGTTGTGTCAGCGCACGGGCGATGGCCACCCGTTGCTGCTGGCCACCCGACAGCGTCGAGGCACGCTGAGCGGCCAGATCAGCCAGCCCGACCCGATCCAGTGCGACCATGGCGCGCTGCTTTTCCTCACGATTGAACAACCCCAGGCTGCCACGCCAGCGCGGCATACGGCCCAGGCAACCGATCAGGACGTTGTCCATCACGCTGAGACGATTGACCAGATTGAACTGCTGAAAGATGTAGCCGATGTCGGCGCGCAGGCGCCGTACCTGGCCATTGAGACGCCCGGAAGACTGAACCTCGCGCCCCAGCACCTGAACCTGACCGCCATTGCTGCGATCACAGCACGCCAGCCCCGCAAGGTGTCGTAATAAGGTCGACTTGCCGGAGCCCGAAGCGCCAATCAGGGCAACCATTTCACCGGGTTGTATAGACAACGCCAGATCAAGCAAAGCGCTTTTGTTTGAAAAGGTCTTGTTCAGGCCCTGGACATGAATGGCTGCGTTCATGAGGCTTCTCGGTCTGGGCACGACCCGGGACAGGTCGTATTCGGTGTCAACCAAACTGAACCTGTGTTGTTGCAGCCTCATGAACCGCGAGTGACGAGCTGATAACAGTTTGTCGCAGGGAGTGTTGCAGCGTGTATGACTCAGCGCAGATCTCGGGAGCAGCTACGTGCCGATGCGCCGGCAGGCTGTTCGGGAGGTGCCTGGGCGTAAGCCCGGGTATGACTGCAGACTCCCGGCAGATCGCTAAAGCGCTGGCGGTTCTAAAGATGCCGTGACATCAAAGCTGCGCAGGCATGCGAAAACCGCGCAATGCAGTCATATCGAAAGGATTGGGCGCGCGCTGGCTCGACAAAAGATAATGCGCGCGCATGCCGCCGACATCGGCTTTGAGCAGTAGCACATCACGTCCTTGCAAAGGCTCGGTCTGCATCAGGTCGAAGAGGCGAAACAGCGACCATGGGCCGTTGTTCTTTTCTATGCCCAGCGGCCGTCCGAGCCTGCCGTCCATGACCAGACTCGCGCGCCCATTGTCGATGCCTGCCGGCCATTTGAACCCCATCGGCACGATTGGACCGTGGCGATACTCCAGCGACTGATCGCCCAAACGAAATTCCGCGCGGCGCACGCCAGGGTCAAGTGTGTAGGGCTCAAGGGTGAATTGCACCTGCGGCTCCGGTGTGTGAGTGCTGAAGAAGCTTTTGCGGATGTCATGCACGCCGGCCATCTGGTGCAGGTAGGCACGACTCATCGGCAGGCTGTAACCGTCGAGGGTGCGCAAGCGGAGGTTTCCCGGGCTGCCGCTGACAAAAGGCCTCAGATAGTTATCGAAAAACCGCTCGGCAATGCCTTGTGGCCCGAAGAATTCACGAAAGTCCTCAAGCGCCACGTCGCTGCTGCTGTGGGCATGAAACGGATAGCGTTTGTCGAGAGACTGCTCATAGAAACTGTAAAGCTCGGCCTTGTAGCGTTGGTTCAGATAGTGGTGAGACTGATACAGCACGAAACTCCAGGTGTCTTCAGCCAGCTTGTCAAACCAGCCGCCGACGGGTTGAGGCAACACTGTCGCCGCGCTGCGCAGGTTGTTCAGTGCATCTCGCTGCCCGGACATCCGCCCTTTGGCCATCTCGTAGGCAGCCAGATCAGGTTGACCGGAGCGTGCCAGCGCGGCCATCTGCATCTGCAACTCATTGACGGCGTTCAGCGCAGCCATCAGGTCGACTGAGGGACCGCTTTCATCATCCAGCAATCGATGCAGCGCATCAAAACGTCGCTGCAATGATTTCTTGGCTGTCTCGGGCAAACTACTGGCAGCCGACTGTTGCAATTGCTCGCCAAGAGCAACCGCCTGGTCAAGCACAGCAGGGGTTGAAACTGTTTTACCGACTTGTGTTTTCGCAGCGTCAAGGCTGTCCGCAAGCATCGGAAACCGCGTGTTGTCGCGCACCTCGGTCAGCAACCTCAGCAAAGGCGAATGGGCCGCCGCCAGGCCTGCCATTTGCACTGCGCCCTGAGCTGGCCCCTCAAAAGGATGCAATGAAACCCGGCCAATGGCCTCTGCCCAATGGTCGGCGTAATCCCGGAAGTACAGCTTTTCCAGCTCGACCATCAGCGCGCGCAATTGAGTGACGCTGAACGGTGCCCCCTCCCCCAGTACCCAATTGTCACGCATGATTTCAGTCACCAGTCCGGTGCCGTGTGTGACGAAGTACCGCTCGTAACCCTGACGCGTATAAAGCCCTGGAATTCGATAGTCGGCACCTGCCAACACTGCTTCTTGTGGCCCGGTGTGATGAGCCAGGCTGTAATCCGGCAATACCCGGGCTTTTTCACGCAGCACCCGATAAACCACATTGGCGAGTGATTCGTTACGCAACACCTGACGCGCCTGCGCCACCAGAGCATCATTGGCCGGATAGACAAAAGGCAGCGCAAGCAAGCGCTTGAAATGCTGGTTCAGCTCGCGCTGAGCCTGTGCGTGCCCGGCATAGCGAATTGACCAGTCGGCGGTGGCCCATGCCTCCAGTGCAGAAGGTAACCGGTGCTCTCGCTGAACCAGCATCAGATAGGCGCGAAGGCTGCTCAGCAATTGCTCGCGGTCCTGCAGGCTGTCCAGTATCCGGGCTTCGAACATGCTGACCATTCGTGGCAGCAGTTGCGTCTGCAAACCAGCGTGATAGGCGCGCATAAGTACCTCGTTGGCAGGCTGTCCCTGATAAAGCCCGCTACGTTCGTACAGAGCGACTTCGTCGCTGTCCGGAAATACCCGAGCGGCCTCGTAAAGGGTGTTCAAGCTGGCCAGGATCGTCAGCAGATCATCTTCGGCGGTGAGCGATGACGTCTGCCGCGTCCACTGCTCACCCAGTGTGCGAAGCTTTTCCAGCCTGTCGTGGTTAGCATTGAAGCCGGTCGCCCAGAGCGCACCAGACACCGCCAGAAATAGCAGCGCTGCACAATACATACCCTTTTGCCGCCACTGGATTTTCTTCCGGGCTTCTTTGCCGAGCATGGCCAGATCGGACTCAGGAAAAATGACATGACGTAACAGATCATGAATAAACCGTGCGCGGCCACCGTGTTGCACAGGAAGACCCGCATCGGTTTCAGGCTCAGGTTGTTGACCGCCCTGCTGCATGACGTGGGGTGCACGGGTCAGGTAAAAGCCACGCAATTGACTGGCTCGCTGATAGCGGTTCCCGGAAAACGCCAACTCGGCAAAAATATTCAGCCGGCGTCCGATGCCCCCAAGCTGATTGGGAAACTCGAGCATTCTCCCCCGACGCTGGCTGTCGCGCTCCTGATGAATACGAGTTATGACCTGACTGCCCAGGCGCTGTAGCAAGGTCTCGAACGCCTGACTGATGACGTCGACATCGGTGCGTCGCTGCCCTTTTTTGAACGTTGTCCCAAGGACCTGCTCACTTTCCTCGCGAGACAATTGATCAAAGAAATCATCGAAACCCGCTATCGAGTCTGCTTTGGTCAGCACCAGGTAAACCGGAACATCAACGTGCAACCGGCGAAAGATCTCGTCCAGACGAACACGTACATCTCCAGCGACTTTCTCCAGACGCTTGTCCAGGCCATCAAGAAGAATATCCACCGGCAATGTCACCAGCACACCGCTGAGCGGCTGCGTTCGCAGACGTCCCTGTAACAGCCCCAACAGCGTCATCCATGCGCCGCCGTCCACTTGGGGATCAGGCTGATCGAAATAGCGGCCCGATGTGTCCAGAAGGATCGCCTGGTGTGTGAAGTACCAGTCGCAACTGCCGGTACTGCTCGTATCGCGAGTCAGTTTGCGAGCCGGTCTGTCGAGGGGGAAATCGAGCCCGGAAAAATCCAGCAGACTGGTCTTGCCACTGCCCTGAGGGCCGATCAATACATACCAGGGCAGCTCCTTGCGGCCGCGAGCGCCCAGTTCTCCAAACAGAGCGGAATCCTTGAGGACGCGCTGGGCATCCGTGAAGCGACTGGCAAGTTCCAGGCGCTCCTTTTCCATCACAACCGACTTGCGCAGGCGCTCTTTGCCCGTCTCACTTTCCTCGGCCTGCCTTTTGATCAGGCTACCGCGCCAGTTGGTAAAGACCATCCCCAGCCCCCACACCAGAAACAACACACTGATTGTTATCAACCGTGCGCTGGTGCCTTCCCAGAACCTGTTATCCGACACCGCCAGCAGCGGACCAAAACTCCATATCGATGCCGCCAACAAAAACACCAGCAACAGTGACCAGACCCAGGTTTTACACAACACTTCAATGAGCTTTTTAAAGAGGGATTTCATGACTTTTCTCTTGTCAGGATCGAGGCTCGAGCACTGTCGAAAGTGCTGACCGATAAGGTGTGAGTACAGCCTCACGCTGCTCGCTCAGCACCCAGGCGAACCCCGAATACAGCACTGTCAGACTGGTAAAGGTGAACAGCACAATCAGCCATATCGGCACAATACGCAGCGGACCGTTACGTGATGACTCCGCGCCTTGCCAGTGAGGTGAAAGGGTTCGAGAGACGTCGCCTCTGAGGTGCCTTATCTGCCGGTAAAGGCTGTCCCGGATATCTTCCAGTTCACTGCCATTACGGCGGGTCGAGCGGTATTTCCCTTCAAACCCGAGTGCCAGACACAGGTACATCAACTCAAGCATCGGCAAGTGTTTGAACGGGTTGGTGGAAAGTCTTTCGAGCAATTGAAAGAACTTTTCCCCGCCGAATGTTTCCTTGTGAAAGCGGCTCAGCAGGCTGATCTTCGACCAGTCACTTGCGCTGCCCCAGCGCGTATTCAAAACAGCTTCGTCCACCACCGTGCACAACACATAGCGTGCGGCGAGTAGCTGATCGTTATCGATTGCGCGCTTGCGGGCCTCGGCCTCGAACAGCTTTACCTGGTCCGACAGCTGTACGTTGAGAAAATGAATATCGCCAACTTCGTCTGCAACAGGCAGCCTCGCTACCTGAGCAAGCAGCCCGCTTGCCGCTGCAACCAGCGGATTGACATGAATATTGAAGCGCTCGTCTGTTCTCCCGGAGTTCTGGACCCGTCGCGCCGTTGGGCCCTCAGGGATATTCGTGTCGTTGACGTCGGTAAACAGGTCATCGCCCCGGGCGGCATCAACCCAGCCATAGTCAATAGTGCTGTCTTCGCGACGGCCTTGCTCATCGTTCAATTCGTTCATCAGTTTCTGATCGCCCAAAACTGCAATTCAAGCCCCGAGAACTCGCCTGACACATGAAAGGCGAACCCTCCGGACTTATCGATTCCAATCTGCTCCTGATCGTTGATGTCGAGAACGAAGTAAGTCTTGTTGGCATGAAACGGGATCTGTCGGGGTGCCACGGGCAGCGGCCTGAGCCTGATACCGGGAAGATGCAACGCTACCAGTTCACGGATACTCTCCACAGAACCGACCTTGAGGTGCGACGGCAATCGAACGCGCAGTTCTTCGGCATCGCATTGCGCGCGGGCAGCCAGCACAAATGAGGCGGTTCCCAGCAGCTCACCGTCGATGCGAGGAGAAACCAACACACCGTACTGCCTGGGCTGCAACTCGAGTTCCAGCGCATGCTGTTCAACGACCATCGACAACAATTGTCGAATGGCAAGCATCACACTCCTGAACGTCGCCGCCTGATCTGTATGTTGGTAGCTGCTTTCCAGTCGAGGGCGCCTTGTTTCAGTGCCAAACGTCGCCAGCTCACCCAGTAGCGTCAGCAATAAGCGATACAGCTCTTCAGGGTGAAGATGTCGAGTCTCCAGATAGTGCCGAAGCACCAACGCACTGCGATTGATCAATTGCAACATCATGAAATCACCCACCTCGGCATCGCTGGCCTGGCCGCGCGAACTGATGCGCGCAGCAATGACATCGCCTCGGTGCTGCAACAGGCTTGTGACCTCCTTCAGGCACGACATCAAGTACCGGGAACCGCCGGCATTGACGAATGTGGCAGAGTATTCAGCGTCCAGTGTTATTGCCTTGTCAGGGCTGCAGATCAGGATATGGCACAACTTGAGCATCACGTAGGTGTGCTCGCCTTGTGGTTCACCCAGCAGCAGACGAAACTCGGGGCGCGCGCAGACAACCGGTGTGGAACTGCCCTCTCCAGCGTTGGAATCCGCGACGCTGGCGGCGTAGGCGGTGAAACGCGCGAACACATCCGACTGTTCCTGGCTACGTGCTTCGATGCAATTACCCGCTACGATCGGCAGTGCCACATAGACCGACAGGTTTGAAGTGTTGGGCGCAATATCCAGCGCCAATGGACGCTCACGGTCACCGATATCGAAGACGCTACCATCCGGGAATATGCCCGAGGCCTGGTTGAGCACAATCTGCCCAGAGCTCAGAAATTGCCGATCAATTTCCAGCGCCGTGAACCCCCAGTTGAAGGCCCCCGCCAGACGGGTACGCACTTTCAACTGATGATCGTAATAACGGTCGTTATGCTGAAAGTGCTGCGGACGCAGCAGCATGCCTTCCTGCCAGATAACCTTGTGCGAATTCATGTGGGATTTCCTGCGCTGATCGGGCTGTCGACTCGCTGGATGCCAGACTCATCCAGGATGAAAGCAGCATGATTCTGTTGTTCGGGGATTATCTGAATCACATGACGCCAGCGGGTCTCCGGCAGGTTGCGATAAGCCGCCAACAGGCCGACGTAACGACTGCCCTCTTCCAGTTTCAGCTTCAATGCAATGCTCTCGCCGGGACGAAGCTCAAACTCTTCGCTTGCGACAAGGTCCTGCTCCATTACATGATCCGTACGCTGATACAGTGAAAAGAAATCCATCGATTGAAACGTGACCGGACGTTTGAGTTCCAGCAGTTTCAGAACAACTGGAGACGGCCGGCCATTCAAATCCGGATTGAGCTTATGGTCCGCGCGTAGCGTGATATCCAGACGGGTTTGTGTAGAGTATGGCGAAAGCGCTGAGCAACCGGCGAGCGTGAGCAACAGCAGTAACCGGGCCAGCCGGGTGCAATAAAAAATCATCGAAGTTATTCCTTTAAGTCTGGAGCGAAGGCCATCAACCTTTCGCGTTATTGTTATTTAACGCGATTGACCGGTTCGGGGCTGCCCAGCGCGCGGTATTGATCATCGCTGAACCGGTAATGGCCGTTGCACCCGCTAATGCACATCAAGGCAAGCAGCGTAAAAATCAAAGCAGGCCCACAATGGAAGTTCATTGAAACAGCTCCTCAAAAAAAGAAATGAACAGGCAGGTTTGAGATACGGTTAATCACGCTTTTCATGAGTGGCGCCCATTTTCAAATGAGCCAGACGGTAAAGCAGAGTACGGCGCGAGACACCCAATGTGCGGGCTGCACGACTGCGATTGCCGTTGCTGTCGCGCAAACACTCCATGAGAACCCACGTTCGAAATGCTCGATGTGTTCGCGCAGTGTTAAACAGGCCGGATGGCTCACTGAATCGGAGGCAATCGGAAAGTGCTCGGGCCGCAACTTATTGTCTTCGCATAACAGCACTGCGCGCTCGACGAACCCCTTCAACTCCCGAATGTTGCCTGGAAAGGCGTACCCGGATAAAACGCTCAACGCAGCTTCCGACCACTGCACAGGCTCTTTCTGTGATTGGCGGCAGGCCATATCGGAGAAGTGCCTGGCCAGTATTTCTATGTCCTCTACACGTTTACGCAGTGGAGGAAGTTCAATGGGAAACTGGGCCAGCCTGTAGTAAAGGTCTTCACGAAAGCGCCCCTCGGCAATCAGCTTAGGAAGATCCCTATGGGTGGCCGCAATAATTCGTACATCAACCTTGCGCACTTCATTGGAGCCCAGCGGACGAATCTCTCCCTCCTGCAATACGCGTAGCAGCTTTGCCTGCAACAGCATCGGCATATCACCGATTTCATCAAGCAGAAGCGTGCCGCCATGAGCCGTATCGAACAGGCCACGTCGATCCCGATCAGCACCGGTGAAAGCGCCCTTGCGATAGCCAAACAGCTCGCTTTCCAGCAGAGCTTCCGGGAATGCAGCACAATTCTGTACGACGAAGGCGTTCAGGCGCCGAGGCCCGTACTCGTGAAGGGCACGAGATACCACTTCCTTGCCTGTCCCGGTTTCACCGGTAAGCAAAATGGTGCAGGTGCTGTCCAGCACTTTGCTGAGAAGATGGGTTGTGCGGCCCAGGGCTGCGCTGTTTCCGGTAAGCCCGAATTGCGCGGGCTTTGCGGCGGGCCTTCGCGGGTGAGACGCGGCGCTGCCAGGCTTGTCCGGTAACGCGAGCAGACCCAACTGAGAAATCACGAACGAGCCCAATGCACCCAGTGAGCCTGCATAGCCGTCCAGCGGTCGGCATTGCCTGCTCGCACAGACCAGCAGCCCGACGGGTATGTTGTCGCGGCTTGGCAGCGGAATGCACAGCAGTGACTGCCATGCATGTTCCTGCACGGGCAAACAGTCTGTTGCGTAGGGGCTGCTGCTGATTTCCGGAATACTGACGACCCGGTTTTGAAGCAGACTGAAACGCAGCAGAGGCAAGTCACAGAAGTCTTCCGGTGATGCCTTGCTGCTGCAGGACCGAATGACACCTTCTACGATTTGCGCAGCGAGGCCGAGACATTTGTGTTTGCTATCGAGCAGAAACAACTGGCTTGATTCACAGCCGCTGAGTTCGGCAGCCGCTCTGACGAAACCCTCCAGCAGGGATCGCCTTTCATCAGCCTGTGAGAGGATCGAGTAGTGTGAAACCAGCGTTTGCGCATAACTCAGCGGGTCGGGCAGTGCGTTGAACGGTGAGGTCATATTATTCGAACTCACAGACAATGCCGCCAGAAGCGTCAAGTGTTGCGTGCGCCCTGGAGACGCTGTCACCGCTGCTCGCGGCACTCAGCAGTCGGTCGGCGATGAGCGGCGTCACGCGTGACTCCAGCACGTGATCAATCAACCTCGCACCGCTGTCGCTTTGGGTGCAGCATTCAAGCAGATAGCGAGTCAGATCCGCAGAATAACTGAAGGTCAGCCCGCGGCATTCGAGCCTTTCCCCAAGCCGGCTCAGTTTCAACTCGATCAATTCATGGAGCACCACCCCCGTAACGGGGTAATAAGGCACTACTCGCATCCTGGCCAGTAAAGCAGGCTTGAAATGCGCGGTGAGTAGCGGCTTTATTCTCATAGCCAGCTCGTCGGCATCCGGACGCTCACCCTCTCGGCAGCTCGCATGGATCAGATCACCGCCCAGATTGGAAGTCATCAGAATAAGCGTGTTGCGGAAGTTGATTTCCCGGCCTTCGCCGTCGTTGGCGACACCCTTGTCGAATATCTGATAGAACAGGTTCATTACTTCCGGGTCAGCCTTCTCGACTTCATCAAGCAGAATCACCGAGTACGGCTTCTGTCGAACGGCATCGGTCAACATGCCTCCCTCGCCATAGCCAACGTAGCCCGCAGGCGCGCCGATCAAGCGTGAGACCGTATGCTTTTCCTGAAACTCGGACATATTGATCGTCGTAAGAAAGCGCTCGCCGCCATATAAAAGATCAGCCAGAGCGATAGCGGTTTCGGTCTTGCCCACGCCACTGGGACCCACCAGAAGGAACACGCCAGTAGGTGCATTCGGCGCATTCAAACCTGCCGCCGACGCCTTCACTGCCCTTTCAAGAACCTGCACAGCCTGCTCCTGTCCCCGAATGCGCAGACGCAGGTCAGACGAAAAATCTGCAATGGAAAGGCTGTGTTCCTGGACCAGCTGCGACAGCGGTATGCCGGTCCAGGCATTGACCACTTGCGCGACTAACCTGGGACATACTTCGAAGCTCACCAGACGGTCTTTCAGCTGCGTGCTGAGGATCGTCTGCTGAGCCTGAGCCAACTCGGACTCCAGCGCCTGGGTGGCCTGACAATCACTGTCCAGAGTGGTCAGAGCGTTCTGCTGTATTTTTCGGTGGGCAAGTTGCTGACGCAGATCAAGCACCCGCCTGGCGGTTTTTCGCTGATCAAGCCAGGCGTCTTCAAGCACGATGGCTTCCTTGCGGATCCGCGACACACTGGATGCCAGTGTACTCAACACCTTGTCATCCACCGACAAGCCTGCATCGGCATCACGCTGCACGGCCTCAAGGTGTCTCTGCTGCTGAACCATCTCGCTGCGAAGATGCTCAAGGCGCTCAGGCACCGCGACCAGACTGATTTGCACTCGGGCGCAGGCTGTATCAAGCAGATCGATTGCCTTGTCTGGCAGCTGCCGACCGGATATATAGCGTGCCGACAGCCGGGCAGCGGCCACCACCGCATCGTCGCGTAGATAAACGCCATGGCTCTGTTCATACAGTGGAGCGAGCCCGCGCAGGATGGTGACGGCTTGTTCGACCGTGGGCTCAAGCACGCGAACCGGCTGAAAGCGACGTGCAAGCGCCGGATCCTTCTCAAAGTATTGTCGATATTCGGCCCAGGTGGTTGCCGCAATAGTGCGCAGTTCGCCACGTGCCAGTGCTGGCTTCAAAATGTTGGCAGCGTCTGAGCCTCCAGCGTTTGCACCTGCGCCGATCAGAGTGTGGGCTTCATCAATGAACAGAATGAAAGAGCCCGGCGAAGACTTGACCTCGTCAATGACGCCCTTCAAGCGACGCTCGAACTCGCCTTTGATACTGGCACCTGCCTGGAGCAGGCCCATATCAAGAGACAACAGTTCGACATCTTTCAATAGGTCAGGAACTTCACCCCGAACGATTCTCAGCGCCAGCCCTTCGACAATTGCAGTTTTGCCAACACCCGCCTCGCCCACCACAATCGGATTGTTCTTGCGGCGGCGAGCCAGTATGTCGACCATCTGCCGCAGGCAGTCGTCCCGGCACAGCACCGGATCAAGCGACCCCTCTCGGGCCTGCTGCGTCAGGTTATGAGTGAAGCGTTCGAGCAGTGAATCAGATTGATGTATCGCTTGCCTTGCTGTGCCGGATGCCTGCCTGGAAAGCACATAGTCCCGAAAGCGTTCAATGTTGATTTTCGCCAGGAGTGGCTGGTAGGGACGATCGGCATAACGCAACGGGTTGCGCAGCAGCGCAAGAATCAGCGCAGCCTGATCAATGTGACTCTGCCCCAAATCCAGCGTGGCAATAAGAAGTGCGTCCTGAAACCATTGAACAAGTTCGGCGGCGAATACCGGGGTTCGGTCGGCGCTATGCTCAACAGGCACAAGGATCAGGCCTGCGAATTCGGCAGTCGAGACATCTGCGTCCGATAGCGCACGCATCAGCATTCCATCCGGTCGTTCCAGCAAGCCAGGCAACATATCCTCAACGAGAATCTGGCTACTGCCTCTGGACACGCAACGCCCTGCGGCCCCCTCGAGTTCGTTGCGTGTGGGGGCATCCAGGGCTTTAACGAGTTGCTGCAGGTCTACATCGATCATGGAGAGTCCTTAATGAGTCGGTCTGTTGAGCGTCACGAGGCCCAAGGCGTGCTCGCGCCCTAACCAACTGGTCCAGCCGAGGCGACACGCGTTTGATTGGCCGATGCGCAAATCTCTGATGTCTTCATGCACAAGCTCAAGACAGACGTCGTAATCCAGCGGGTCGCGCAAGGTGAACCGCACGAGCGCACCCAGTGGCGGGTAATCAGGGCCAATGGGCAGAAACTCGTGGAAACGCTTCCAGTCGAGCTGTTTTATGTGAATACGAAACTTGCCGCCCCGATCAGGAACCCGGCTGCCCAGCACTGCGTCATACGCTAACCGGCTATTGGCTCTTCCGAGGCGGTTGAGTTGCGGATGAGTAATGTCAACCGTTCGCTCAACGCACTGCTCAATGAATAATTGTGCGTGCTTGAAGTAGTAACGAAGCACCGATTCAATCAGCGCAGCAGAATGCGCACGCAAGCTCAACAACCCGAGATAGGGTAATAACCGCTTCCAGTTCAACTCGGTAGTTTCGCGAATGCGCTCCCCATGCAAACCGATCAGGGCGAACAGTTGCTCGGAAAATGGATCGGTTGCGCCGGTGGTAAACGCTGCGTGATAGCGATACTTGCGCCATACAGGCACCATCAGTTTTTGTAAGCGGTGATTGAAAATATCGACAAAGTCTCGCGTGGTATTGGGCTTGTCTCGGTCTTCCAGTGCTTGCTCGGCGTAAAAAGCAGGCAACGGGGACCCTGATCCAGTCAAGCTCATGACATTGAGATCCAGTCGTACATGCACATGACCCTGCTCGTAAAAAAGCGCCATGCAGTCAATATCGCTGCCCGGGAACCCGAGGCCGGGGTTGGCCCGCAGTTCGAGAAAGTCATGAATCCCCTGATCATCGGCATCAGGGTGAATCCCACGCAGCATTTGCAAAATCAGCGGGATGGCCTGATAAATCGAATATTCCCTGATGTCATGACACAGCGCGTTCAGAGCAGCGGTTGCTGCCCCATCCGTGGTTTCCATTGGTAGCCTCCACCCTGTGTGCTCGTGACGTGCAGTTCATGAAAAGAATTCAGGCTCGCGTACAGCGCGAAGAACTCGTTCAGGACAGAAGCAAACAGGAAAAGGCTGCCCTCCCCTGTAAAACCGTCAGGCTGGACCGTCAACTCGGTCTTCACGCCCCGTACCGGCCGACCGTTATGCAGACGATCGACGGGTTGATGACGTATGGATTTCAACCCCTTTAACAGGTGCTGACTGACTTTCTCCGCCCTCGGATCGTAATACCGGGGCAAGTCATAGGTTTCGAGAATGACTTTCAATGCTTCAATATTGGCCAGCGACAAATAATTCAACGACATGTTACTGATGACGCGCCAAAGGAAATCTCGCGTCATGGGCGGCGCGAAACTTCGCGTGGCGGGCATTATGTTTTTAAAGCGCAAGAAATCAGGGGTGCCGTCACACGACTTGCATATGCCACCCACGCTGATCTTTTGCGGAAGTTCATCATTGGTGCACGTCAACTCGATGGACACCGTCTCACGCGCCCGTTCCGCACGCAGATCGAAGCTCAGGAAAGTGTCAAGACCGCTGTGTTGCAGGGAAGCCCGGTGCCTGACGCTGTAGTAAGGCGAGTCACTTTTCACGCTGACAGCAGAATCGTGTTCAAACGACTCAAAGGGCACATAGTGCTGATAACCCAAGCCGCCTGGCTGCCAGCCAGTGACTTTATCGACCGAGTACACACCGCAACTACCGCGAGCATAATGAGCGGGCACCAGCAGATACTCGTCCTGCCTTGAGTCCGCAAGAATAGGCAGCGCGTCTTGCTTGAACAAATTCACGACAGGCGTGCAATACAGTTTCACGTTTTCGACACCTGGACGAAGCCCTTGTATCTCAGCGCTTTCCATATCAAAAACCAGCTGTATACCGCGGGTGTTCTTCAATACATCCTCATCCAGCGAACGAAGTACGTCGACGCCGAAAACATCGACGAAAAGGAATTTCTCCGGAAAGAAGAAATACTCTTGCAGATAGCGATAGCCGCGAAAGGTGTTCAGTGGATAGGGAATCAACGACTCTTCTTCCGCAAACCCGACAGGCTTTACTTGATCAACAGGAATAGCCAGCTCAATCGCCTTTCCCTCGGCCGTCATAATCAAGGCGCCCTGCGCATCCAGGGGTGATAATTTGATAGCGTTAAGTTGACGCATCATCCCCAGATAGAGTGCCTGGCTGATATGGCGCTCGCCCGCGAAGTGCAAACGCAACTGGCTGAACTCCAGATTGCCAACGTGCCCGTCTCCATTTATGTCCAGACGCAACTTCAGCACCGTACCCGCCCCGCCTGCCGAGCAGGACAAACTCACCAGTTTCAGCGGCAGGACACGGGTGGCGAAACACGTACGGAAATGGCACACCATGCCGTTGACGGGTTCACTTTCTACCGGCGTTTCTCGCTCAACGGTCACACCAATTGCCGGGCAGGTCAGCGCTTCAAACTGAAGCATGCTCACCGCGGGCAGCGGCCGCATGTAGTTGGGCCATAACAACTGCATGAGCGAGTGGGTCAACTCAGGCAGGTCATCGTCCAGCTTCTGACGTAAACGACCGGTCAGGAACGCGAACCCTTCCAGTAATCGCTCGACGTCTGGATCCTGACCTGCTTGCCCCAGGAAAGGCGCCAGCGCGGGGTTACGCTCAGAGAACTTAACCCCCATTTGGCGGAGAGCCATCAGCTCGTCTTGATAATAGTGATTAAATGACAACGCTCACCTACTCGATCCTGTCATAGACAGACAAAAAAATGACGTGTAAATGCCAGAGTAGAATCGACCCCGACTGACAATGACCCGCATGGCTCATTCAATTGAGAATTACGTGCCCGTCCCCCGCTACGGCTATAGAAAAAACAACTGTTTTCTTGACGCCGTTCATATCGAGGGACGCGTCAATAGAAAATGTTCGTTTGAGTACACACCCTGAGCTTTCATCAGACATCACATGAACTTCAGACAAGCGCGGTTCATAATCACGAATGGCTTTCTCTATAGCCAGCCGAGACTGCCTCACCGTGTCATGGGCACTCAGACTCGCGTTATTAAGCTCAGGCAGACCATAATCCGGTAGTGTTTTCACGCTCCCGGCACGAGTACCGAGCAGCTTCGCCAGATGCGTCGCTATTGACGCTGTTATGCGCTCATCTTCGTTGAGGTCGGTTTTTTTTTGCGTCTTGTCGGCAAGCCGCTCGAAAAGGCTACCGTTGAAGTTCATGATCGTCTTCCTCGACTATTCCTTGTCCATCTTGCCGACCAGAGACAAGGTGAAATCAGCGCCCATGTATTTAAAATGAGGACGAACATTCAAACTGACCCGGTACCAGCCAGGATCACCTTCCACGTCACTGACGATTATTTGCGCAGAGCGTAACGGACGCCGTCCACGTACTTCAGAACTTGGATTTTCCTGGTCTGCAATATACTGGCGAATCCATTTATTGAGTTGAGCCTCGAGATCCGCTCGTTCTTTCCAGGAGCCTATCTGTTCCCGCTGCAAGACCTTGAGATAATGCGCCAGTCGGTTGACCACCATCATGTACGGCAGTTGAGTACCCAGCCTGTAATTGAGTTCGGCTGTCTTGCCTTCCGGGCTGTTGCCGAAAAACTTCGGCTTCTGCACTGAGCTCGCCGAGAAAAAGGCGGCGTTGTCGCTTCCTTTGCGCATGGTCAATGCAATGAACCCTTCCTCGGCCAGCTCGTACTCACGACGATCAGAGACCAGCACTTCAGTCGGGATCTTGGTCTCGATCTCGCCCATGCTGTGGAAGTGATGCAAAGGAAGATCTTCGACGGCACCGCCGCTCAACGGCCCTATGATGTTAGGACACCAGCGGAATTTGGCGAAGCTGTCTGTCAGCTTCGTCGCAAATGCATACGCCGTGTTTCCCCACAGATAGTGCTCGTGACTGTTCGCAACATTCTCCTTGTAGGCAAACGTTTTAACCGGATTTTCCTCGGGCTCGTAAGGGCTGCGCAAAAGAAAACGTGGCACTGTCAGTGCCAGGTATCGAGCGTCTTCTTGCTGGCGGAAGCTCTGCCATTTGGCGAACTGTGGGCCTTCGAAATGATCTCTCAAGTCTTTGAGGTCAGGCAGACCGGTGAACTGCTCAAGCCCGAAAAAATTGGGCCCCGCCGCCGCGATAAACGGTGCGTGTGCCATACAGGCAACACTTGAAACGTACTGCATGGTCTTGACATCGGGAGCGCTTGGGGAAAAGAAATAGTTGGCAATGATTGCACCAACCGGATTGCCACCAAACTGGCCGTATTCAGCTGTGTAGACGTGCTTGTAAAGTCCCGACTGGACCACTTCGGGGGAGTCCTCAAAATCCTCCAGAAGGTCCTGCCTGGAGATGCTCAACAATTCGATTTTGATATTTTCGCGAAAATCTGTTCGATCAATCAGTAACTGCAGTCCGCGCCAGGACGCCTCCAATGCCTGAAATTCTGCATGGTGAATTATCTCATCCATCTGCTGACTCAGTTTGGCGTCAATTTCCGTGATCATTCGATCGACCAAGGCCTTTTTTACTGGCTCGTTGCTGTTGTGCGGCTTGAGCAGTTCTTCGATAAACGCAGCAACACCACGCTTGGCAATTTCATAGGCATCATCATCCGGGCTCAGCCTGGTTTCTGCGATGATCTGATCAAGGATTCCGTGCTGAAATTCGCTGACAGTACCCTGTTGCATAGCTTTGCTGGTCATACATTAACTCCCTGAAAATACGGTCAACTTCACTGCTGCGCTACTACACCGAGGCCGAGCTCGTCTAGCACCTTCCCACGTGATTCATTGTCAGAAATGACCTTCTCGATAGCCTTGCGAAAAGCAGGCGTATTACCCAAGGGTCCTTTTAACGACATCAACGCATTACGAAGTTCCATCAGTTTTTTCAGTTCGGGAATTTGCTCCACGAGGCTGGCTGGGTTGAAATCTTTCATCGAGGCCACTTTAATGCTGACAGTCAAGTCATCAACCTCACTGTCAGCCTGCAAACGATTAGGCACGATCAACGCAAGTTCCAGCTCTTGCTTGGCCATGACGTCATCGAAATTATTCTTGTCGATGCTGATCGACTTACGGTCTTCGAGCTTTCGTTCATCGAACCGCTGTGTAAAGTCGCCGAGAACCAGAAGTTTCAGCGGTAGCTCTATTTCTTCCTGCGCGCTCCCGATGGCTGGTTTGAATGTGACGTTGATCCGTTCTTTGGGCGCAACAGAGCCTTCTCTGGCCATCGTGTTTCCTCTCGATTAATCCGAATATATATTGACTAAGCAATTAAACTTTCTAGATCGTAGTGACACAACCGTTTGTAAACTTCTTCTTTGCGCAACGCTAAACTATTGTTTTGAGGCATTCGCTCGTAGCAGCTATGCAGCAAGCGCAACACATCAATAAAAACCTGAGGTTCCCATGCAGGCAAACCTGCGGCTTGAAGCTCCCTGTCAAGAAACTCCAATTGAATGCTGGCAAGATCGTATTTTTTCGCCTGGTGGCATATTCGTGCGAGGCATAGTTTCCAGAAAAACTTTTCCCGGCCGCCCTCGGCATCGCTCATTCGCTGCGTCAATACCTGGACGGCAGCCTTTAAACCGTTGTCTTGCAAGGTCGGAATGAGCTCGTGATATACCGAATCCCACGCCGGTGAGTCATGTTGTAAATCCGTATCACACCTATGCTCGGCGGACGGTGCAGGCGGTACAATGTGCGCCGAAATCCATTGAAGCGTTTGAGCATTGGCAAATGGCGTGCCGTCGTGAAAGCGAAGCTGAATGACATCTGGAATTCTTTTGAGGAGCAAAGCAAATTGCGCCTGTACATCTTGAAGTGCAGCTTCGGCCCCTAGTGCATTCAGGCAGTTCCATATCAAGTGCTGACCATCGAACCAGAAAGGTGAACTCGCAAGACTGGCCTCAACATCGATGATCAAATCTGCGAATTGACCCTGTTCAAATCGCTCCTGGTAATTTTTCAGTCTGTCTGCAGGCAACCCTTTTAGCTGGGTTACTTTCTGCGCGTTGTACTCGGGAACGCTGTCCACTGCGAGCCATGCCAATGTCCGACCAAGGCGGAAAGCGCGCGGATCCGTCGTTTTTTGCCTCAACCACCATTTACAGAGGCTTTTAACAGTATCTTCATGCTGGCTTAAAACCCGCTGCGCATCTTTTTCGCTTTCAATTTGGGGGCTATTGGAAAATAGCTGAGCGGCGACTTGCTTGACCTGCTCGACAACAGTGACAGGCGCTTTCTCGGCCTGTAGGGCACGCTGAATCATGCGTGCCAGCCGCCTGCGCAAAGGCAGCAGCAAGGGCGCGTTACCGGCAAGGTACTGACTCAACAATTCATCCAGGCTATCAAGGTATTGGATCATCTCTTGAAAGAGCGGAAGCTGACGGGTGATGGAAATGTCCTCCACCAGCAACTTATCGAGCCTGAGTATCAGCCAGCCCATGGCGGCAGAACGGGTTCGTGGCTTTTTGGGAAACAGCACCTGCCAGTGTTCTTCACAAAGGTGATGGATGAGCCCCAAGCCGGCCAGCAAGCCGGGAAAAGACTCGCACTCGTACAACGCCCAGACCAGCCAGCTGGCAACTCGCAGATCCTTGGACTGATTGATGAGAATTTCCTCGGCGCCCGCTCTGATTCTCGACCAGTCGATAGTCAAAGGTCCCAGTAACGATTGCGCGCCGCCCAGTTCACGCTCCAGTTCTTCAAAGGCTACTGAATAGCGTATGTCGCTACCCACATAACTGTGCCCCGCTATCGGATGCCGGGCAATGTTTATATAACGAACGGATAACTCGTTTTTATAACTCATCTCCGCTCCGGCATTATCATTATCATGGAAAGCCAGAAATTAAACCTGGCAAGAAATTGACCTATACCTTATCCGCCACCTGCCCCATAGACAAGCGAATAAAAACGTCAGTCTAATCTTTCAGAAAAGTCCTACACGTCATGAGAATAAAATGTAGGAAGTACGGCTCTAGATCGCGCCAAAAGACTCCTGTTCTTGCTGCAACCGAAAGCGCAACTTTTGGCACACTACCCTGCCACTAGCCAAGGCAAAAACTCTTTTACGCCTTGCTAAGCAGCACCATTCATGCTGCGCAAGAAGACGCTGGAGCTGCGCAAAAAATTGCGCATATTTCCGATATATAACGCATACAAAATTATTATTTAACGAGCGCATGCGCACCCCATCAAGGGCCCGCAGACGCGCCTCGCGACCTGGCATGATATTTGTTATAGCGATATCCAGCTTCGCACACATCTCGTTGCGTAGCGCTAATAACCTTCCAGGAGAAACCAATGCCTACACCCGCATTTCTATCTGTCACAGGGACCAAACAAGGTCATATTACAGAACAGGCTGGTTCCATTGACTCTTTAGGCGGCCATGGCCAGATAGATCATCCTGACGAATCAATTGTTCACGCATTCAGTCACGAAATCATATCCCCTTACGACGCTCAGTCAGGCGAAATTACTGGTCGACGCAGGCATAACGCAATTTGTATCACAAAAGTATTTGACCGGGCATCGCCATTACTTCTGGAAGCGTTATGCAGGGGCGAAAAACTAACTGACGTTGTGATAAATTGGTACCGCACTAACGACGGCAAGGAGCAAAACTACTATAGAACAACACTTCATGGGGCGCTTATTGTGGCTATAAAAGACCACATGCCAACCTGCGACGATCCAAATAACTCGCATGCCATCCATCTGCAGGATGTGCACTTTACCTACCGTCAAATAAGATGGGATCACGTGATAGCTACTTCATCCGGATCATACGACCTGGACGACTTAGGTCTGGACTGATACTTGTCTTAACCCCCCCCATTGCGTTCGATAACCAATGGGGGGGGCCACCAGCCTAAGGGTAAACAGAGAACGCCATGCAGTCCGAAATAATCTCGCTCCCCCACTTCAGTCTGAGCCTTTCTGACGCCCACCATGACTTTCAAGTCTTCGCCTTCACCGGTCACGAAGCCATCAGCCAGCCCTTCTGCTTCAAGCTGGATCTGGTCAGCGAGCACACTTCGCTGGATCTTGAAAGTTTGCTGGGGCGCTCAGCGTTCCTAAAGTTTGCACCCGACGGCGGTGGAATCCATGGCCTGATCGATCAGATTGCCCAAGGCGAATCCGGTCGACGTTTGACTCACTATTCGATCACGTTGCGCCCGCACCTGGCCCGGCTTGAGCATCGTACTGATCAGCGTATTTTTCAGGACCTGACGGTGCCCCAGATCATTGAACAGGTACTTGAAAAGCACGGCCTGCTGGCCACCACGTTCAATTTTCATCTAGGAACGAACTACCCGAGACGCGATTACTGCGTGCAATACGGCGAGTCTGACTTGCACTTCATTCAGCGGCTGTGCGAAGAAGAAGGCCTGCACTACCACTTCGAGCACAGCGCTACCGCCCATCAACTGGTGTTTGGTGACGACCAGACAGTGTTCCCGGAACTGGGCCCGGTTATCTACAGACAGGACACCGCCCTGGCGGGCACAAAGCCGGCCATCCAGCACTACAGACTGCGCCTGGAGACGCGCCCCAACAGTCACCATAGCCGCGATTACCATTTCGAGAAGCCGCTGCTGATCACCAAGGGATCGGCCAATGTCAGTCGTCGTATCGAGCTCCAGGAATACGACTACCCGGGCGGCTTCACCAGCCGTGATCGTGGCGATCATCTTGCACAACGCGCGCTGGAGCGCCTCAATCACGATTACCTGTCAGGTGAAGGTCGCAGTAACCAGGCTCGGCTCGTCAGTGGCCATTTTCTGAGGCTGAGCGAACATCCCAACAAGGAATGGAATGATCTGTGGCTGCTGACCGGCGTTCGTCATGAAGGCCGTCAGCCGCGGGTACTTGAGGAGTCCGCATGTGAAATTCAGAACCCCGGCGACTTTCATCAGGGCTACCGCAATACGTTCACTACCACGCCTTGGTACGCCTTGTACCGCTCGCCCCTGCGTCATCCCAAACGAAGAATCTTCGGCAGTCAGACCGCCGTGGTCACAGGCCCGAAAGGTGAGGAAATCCACTGCGACAAACACGGTCGGGTCAAAGTGCAGTTCCACTGGGATCGCGACGCTGAGGCCGATGACCGGAGCAGTTGCTGGTTGCGCGTGTCATCCAGTTGGGCGGGCAATCGTTATGGCGGCATGACCATCCCGCGTGTCGGTATGGAAGTGCTGGTAACGTTTCTTGAGGGCGACCCCGACCGGCCACTGGTCAGTGGCTGCCTGTACCACGCCGAGCACGTACCGCCTTATGACCTGCCCGCCCACCAGACGCGCAGCGTATTCAAGACCTTGAGTAGTCCAGGCGGAGGTGGCTCAAACGAGCTGCGTATCGAAGACAGGGCCGGCCAGGAGCAAATCTATGTTCACGCCCAGCGCAATTGGGACCAAAACATCAAACATGATCAAAAGATCCGAATTGGTCATGAGCGTCATGACCGCGTGGAAGCAAACAGCTACAGCGAGTTCAAGGCTCAGGAACACCGTCTGGTTGATGGCGACCGGCTGACTGAAGCCAAAGCGGACGACCATCTGAGGGTAGGTGGGACTCGGCACCTGAAACTGGGTAATGCACTGCTGGCAGAGGCTGGGCAGGAAATCCATTTGAAGAGTGCCGACAAGATTGTTCTGGAGGCTGGCATGGAGCTGACATTCAAAGTGGCTGGCAGCTTCATAAAGATTGACGCAAGCGGCGTGACGGTGGGAGGGCCTGCCATCCATTTGAACTCCGGGGGAAGCCCGGGCAGTGGCTCCGGCGCAACCCCCTTGCTGCCGGGTCCGACACTGCGAGCTGATACGACCAAGCCTGGGGAGGTTCTTGCACATGCCCAGAGGCGGGCCATGAGGCGCACGCCACGTTGTGAGGTTTGCGAACAACAGGCTGCGAAAAAGAGGTCGCGCAATGGATAAGGCCAACTACCTGTTAATTGACGGGATGTTACGACCCGATGCCATAAAACAGCTGTATCAGCTAAACGAACCTCTTGATATAGCACCTTTATATCTGGGAACACGATGGTCCAAAATCGTGGATCTGGGACCTGTGCTTGTACAGCTACCCAGCCAATCCGCGCTCGTGCGGGAGTGGCATGGGAATGCTGCGCAACGGATCGACGCATGCATTTTTCACAGCAGCGCTTCTTTAAAAGTCGTTGCGGCGCATTTGCGTCAGTACCTCAACCCGGACGACTACCTTGGTAATTCCAGCTTGCTGCGCTTTGCCGATCCGTTGGTACTGCATCACTGGCTTTCAAGCTATAGCCGCGAGCATCTGAGTCAGATACTGGGGCCTATCCAGCAGTTGTGGGTTCAACCTCCCCTGCGCGGCTGGCAGCATGGCAATGCTTCACCCCCTGCCGTTTTTTTTAACGAGCAGCCCAACACCACCTGGCACCCCCACTTCGCGCTGCTGGGCGAACCGCAGTTAAACGCATTTGAACACTGCTATCGCTGGATTTTCGAAGAGCGCATCCATGACTGGCTCAAGAAGACCGATCCGCTCGCCTTCGCCAAGCAGACTGATGATCAAATCGAATCCTGGCTGAAACAGGCGCTCGATGGCGCAATGGCGTGGGGATTGACCAGCGAATACGCCTTGGCGACCTGGGCAGACATCTGCCATGAGTGGGGGCTGGATTTCACTGACCAACCACAAGGCCCCTATCAGTCCTGGCGAACGCTGTACCCCGAACATCTGCAGTTATCCCCGGAACTGCGCATCGACGCGCTTGATGAATACCGTCAGAAAACCCGTAACACCACGGATGCTCAGCATGACCGATAAAAACGGCACCCATCGACAACGACGTGCTGCACTGTTCCCCAAAACCCCGGCGACCGCCACCAGCCTGTGCCCGTTCCGTGGGCCGAACGTCGCCATTGTTCCGGTGCGCTATGCGCTGGATCGCTCGCGCTACGACGTGGACCCCACGCAGCTGAAGCCACTGCCCAAAGACGGCCAATGGGCCCGCTTGCCGACGCTGAAAACACGCAGTTACACCTTGCGCCAACTGTACGACGGCTACGTTTACGTGTTCGACGAAACAGCCGGCACGCTGCATGAATACGTAGCCTCAGCCAGCGACGGCCATCTGAGCCGCATCGTCTGGAGCGATGCGCACATCGGTAATGACCAGCGAACCGGTACCGATGAGGGACAACCCTTTCTGCTGTATCCACGAGAGCACCGCCTGCACATCGCCTTTTCCCCGATGCAGTGGACGTGGCGAATGTGCGAGCACATGCGCTCCCATGCCCCAAGCCGCGCGTTGTGGATGAAGGCGCTGGACCTGGCCAGCTACTGCCTCACCATGGCCGAGCCGGACACCCTGCCGCTGGATCGCATCGCCGAGGCCGTGGCGGATATCGACAAAGACTGTGTTGTGGAAGATGGCCGTTTTGCAGATTCGGCGATTCCCAGTACTCGCCCGCCATCAGAAGGCGCAGAACCCGATCCGTTATGGGCACCGCTGGGCGCCGATGTCTTCTGGCAGGGCAGCGTTTACGATCAGGACAGTTCTCTGGTCATTACCCTCGATGACCCGCTCGCCGTTTTCAACGACTTGGGCATGCAGCTGGCGGCCGATCAAGCGGCCTTTCGGGAATGGCAAAGCGCGCACGAACACAAGATCCAGATCGCCCAGACCATCGCCACGCTGTGCGGCGCAGAGAGCGAAGCAGAGAAGCTGCCGGCGTCGGTGCGTGGTGATGCGCTGCGCACGCATCAGTACCTCAGTGAGGTCGAAGCGTACTTTGAGCAATGCATTCTTGAAGAAGCACAGATCAGCAGTAGCAACGTTCCTGGAGATTTTCTGCTGCTGCCGGACATGTTCAATAGCCTGGACATGCGCAAATCGATCGAAACACGTTATGGCAGCGCGCCGACCGATGAGGGCGCGCAGGCCTGGAAAGATCGCCACAAATGGCGGCGCGAGGTCGATCTGAGCAGTGCGCGTCAGTACCTTTTGCAGCACCTGCCGACCGGAGACAAACGCCTGCAACAGGTGCGTGACACGCAAAGCGATTTCCAGCACTGGGCGGAACATATAGGCACCGAACCGCTCAAGCTGTTCATCGACACCACACACCCGAAAACCCTGCTGTATTTGCAGACGATCATGCTCAATCTGCAGATCATCTATGCGCAGGACAGCGCCGCAAATGCCTGGCTGGCCGAGCAGGAAGCTAACACCAGCAGCCTGTTTGGCACCCTGCGTTATGGTTTTTCGCCAGCGCTCAAGCACGCCCTGCATCAGGAAGCCGATGCACTGCTGAACGGCCTCGGCGACGTCACCAATCTGGCCACGCGCATCGGTGAACTCAATGGCGTGCTCAACCATCAGGGTTTTGCCGACAAGCCGTGGATGAAGGCGCTGAAACAGCCTGTTCAAGACACCTTCAAAGCCCTCGGCGAACTGGCCAGCGGTGCAGGCAAAGCCACGTTTGAAAGTGTATTACTGGCATGGGTGCCCATCGACAGCCGCATGGCCCTTGGCAAACAGCAGAACATCGTTGCGTTGCTTCGCACCCTGCTGATCGGCCAGATATTGCTCGACTCGACAGCACGCGTCGCGATCAATGAGCAGACAGTGACCAAGCTCAAACAGTGGGTAAGTGAGTGGCAAGTCCTCAACAAGCAAATCAGCGAGCTGGTGCGCAGTTGGCAATACCCGAACGCCTACAACACGCGCCAAAGCACTGCTCGCAACTTGCAGGCCTATAAACACAAACTGCGCGTTCACGAACTGAGCATCCCTGCCCTGCTCGACTTTCAGAACAACGAATACGCCAAGCTATTGCAGGACGAGATTCGTCAGTACTTCCAGTCTGGCAAAACCCTCGCCACGGACTGGCTCGCCCGCGCCAAAGGCTGGACCGACCGACTGGGCGGCGTTGCTGGCACGATCACCTGGGGCGTGGTCATGCTTAACCTGATCAATACCGCCTTCCTCTATCGGGACCTTACCCGGGATGGGGATTTCAGTACCAAGGACATTGGCAAGGTGACGTATGGATTGGGGTACAGCTTCAATCTGTTGATGGCGGTGTTTGTGGACGCGCCGTGGAGCATCATAAGGGACGCAACGCCAGCGCTGATCGATGGCAAGAATGTGGCCATTCTGGACAGGTCCAGTGCGTACTGGAAAGCCAAGGGAAATGCAGCGTGGGGTGATGCGATACGTGGGTTCAGGGTTTCGATGGTGGCGATGGGTGGGTTTGGCATAGTCGCGGCTACGTTAGAGCTATTTGACGTCCTGGATGATTCAGCCAGGGCTAAAACATCAGAAGAAAAAGGCTGGCTGGATTTAAAGATCGTCTCTGTAGGCTTGATGGGAGTAGGGTCAGCCGCTCAGTTATTCGCAGGTATTTATCCTGCCAGCAGTGTTGCAATTATCGTTATGAATCCGTGGTTCAGCGTAGCGCTACTGGTAGCAGGCTTGATTTATCTTTTTGCTACGATGGCCCTTAATCACTTCAAGCAAGACAGTGTTGGCTGGTGGCTAAGCAAGTGCTGTTGGTCCAGAACTTTGGACTATCGATACGCCGAAACTGCAAGCGGTGAGAATGAAGAAATACGCACTTTAATGCAAATTCAACTATCTCCACAGGTCCATGTAAAAAGCACCGTGCATTATGAAAAACGTTATCTTGGCAAAAACGATAACTACAGCGTAGCGGTACAAAATGGCGCTGGAGTACAAGTGCGCTTGCCCAATCAGGTACGCGGGCAGTCCGTGCACTTCAACATCGTCAGCAGCAAGAGACCATGGGGCGTGCTGCCCGTAGAAAAAATAGATCAGCCGATACATGAAGCTTTTCTGGACCACGGGCAATTCAGGAAAGTCGAACAGTTCGGGATGCTTACCAACAAGCCTGCTGGCAAGGCGAGTGAAGACTATACCTACCCCCGCATGCCACCTGAAAACGAAGACCTCATCTGGGAAACCTGGGTGCCGCTCGACAAGGACGCAACGTATCTTGAGTTGCAAATCTGGTACCCGGCCAATCTTTTAAATCCTGGCGGAGACGATAGAAGCTATCTGTTTCAGATGGAGCTTGGCACAAAAGGCGATACCGCTATTGACGGCTTGGCTGCAGTGGAACTCGAGGTAAAGGCATCAAGCAGGATTGGTACCCTGACCCTGGAAGTCGCAGAGGGTACACCCGTATGACGCAGCAAGAAAAAGCCCGGGATCTGCCGAAAGGTAAGGATATCCTGAACTGGAAAATCAAAACGCTTGCGAGGTCACCTAAAGAGATCATGATTACGCAGCTAGGATTTACGGCCATTCATTTAATGGCCGGCTCACTTATTATTTGGGCAGGCTGGAATCGTTTTTTAGAGAGCCCCAAATTTCTCATTACCGTAATATTAGCGTTTGCGGGAAATCTTGCTTACTACACAGGCCTCCTCATCCGCCAAAAAACCATCTACAACTACACCATAAAAACCGATTGCGCCCATCTGGAGTACTACCTCCACTACCCTGACTTCGCCTCATCCTTCTTCAAAGGCATCGCCATAGCCGTCATCCTGATATTCGTTTTCATCGCCCTTCTCACCGGCTCATTGCTCTTTCTGATCGGTCCGGTTGCAATGGCGTTTATAGCGGCACTAAAACTGCTGAATTGGGAAAACCCCATTCACCAGGAACAAAGCCTGCCATGGGGCGAGTACAACTTCGTTACCGTCGACCGCAAGCGTCTGATGATCATCACGCATCGTACCGACGTCACGCTCGGCTTCGAGGCCCGGTTCAAGCATGAGGTGTTGTTCAACAAATACCTGAATTTCCTCCACACCGTGCTGCCCCCAACGGCGGAGTTCACCGAAAAAGCCTGGAAGTGATCGTGCGCTCAAGATAACGTACAGCGCAGAAAATCCAAGCCCACTTCCTCCCAGGCCTTACATGATTCAGATTCGCCCCATGACCCCGGAAGACTTCGACCGCTTCTGGCCTACCTTCCAGGCTGTCGTTGTCGCTCAGGAAACCTACGCTTACGACCCTGCGCTCACTCAAGAGCAGGCGCGTGACGTGTGGCTGAAGCTGCCTTTGCACACGCTGATCGCTGAGGAGGACGGTCAGTTGCTGGGCAGTTACTACCTCAAGGCCAATGCGGCAGGCCCGGGCAATCATGTCTGCAACTGTGGCTATATGGTGACGGACGCAGCCCTGGGCCGTGGTGTGGCGCGGTTGATGTGTGAGCACTCACAGCAACTGGCTCGCGACAGCGGCTTTCTGGCGATGCAGTTCAACTCGGTGGTCGCCAGCAATGAAGTGGCGGTTGCGCTGTGGGCCAAGCTGGGTTTCGAGACGGTTGGGCGCTTGCCCAAGGCTTATCGTCATGCCCGATTGGGGCTGGTGGATTGTCTGGTGATGTTCAAGTGGCTGGCCGACGCGCCAATAGCGGCCGAGCCTGTGCAACCCAAATTGATTGGTCGCAAGAATATCGAGTCAGTGGTGTCGCGTCCGCGTCGCAAATAAGTGTGACGCACAAATAAAAACGGGGCGCGCTCATCATCGAACGGCCCCGTTTTCTTTACTGCTCAGCGCTTACTTACCAGCACTTGCCGCAGGCTGTTTTTGCAGCAACACCCGTGTCACGCGACGTTCTTCCACGCCTACAACCTGCAGGTTCCAACCCTGCCAGCTAAGGCTGTCGCCCGTTGAAGGCAAGCGGTCCAGCAGGCTCATGACCAGCCCGGCCAGGGTCTGATAGTCCTCGGTGGCTTTGGCCTGGAAGCCGGTTCGCTCGCGAATCAGGCTCAGGTTGAGGGCACCCGAAACGACGAAGTCTTCGCCCTGCGCAACGATGTCCGGGCCTTCCACTTCGCTGGCGTCAGGCAACTGGCCGGCGATGGACTCCAGAATGTCGGTCATGCTCAATACGCCGATGAAATCACCGAACTCGTTGACCACGAACGCGATGTGCGTGGACTCCTTGCGCATCTGCTCCAGCGCATTGAGGATCGTGAAGCTTTCCAGCAGGTTAATGGCCTTGCGCGACATCAGCTTCAAGTCGGGCTGATTGCCGGACAACAGTTCCTTGAACAGCTCTTTCTTGTGCACAAAACCCAAAGGTTCATCGATACCACGCTCACCAATCAACGGCAGGCGCGAGTAGGAAGAATGCATCAGTTTCAGGCGGATCTTCTCGGCATCGTCGTTCAGGTCGATGTAGTCGATCTCGGCCCGCGGAGTCATCACCGTGCGAATCTGCCTCTCTGCCAGTTGCAGCACGCCGCTGATCATCACCCGCTCACGACGATCGAACACCGGTTCGTTGCTTTCGCCTTCCAGCATGTCGGTGATTTCTTCATCGACATCACCGGATTCCAGCCTGCGGCCGCCCAACAGACGCATCACCGCATGGGCAGCACGCTCGCGGCGCGGCAGGTGGCCGTGGGCAGACTTCTTGCTGCGCTTGCGGGCAATCTGGTTGAACACTTCGATGAGAATCGAGAAGCCGATCGCCGCATACAGATAGCCTTTGGGGATATGGAAACCCAGGCCTTCTGCGGTCAGGCTGAAACCGATCATCATCAAAAAGCCCAGACACAGCATGATCACTGTCGGACGACTATTGACGAACTTGGTCAGCGGCTTGCTGGCGATCATCATCAGGCCAATGGAGAAGATCACCGCGATCATCATCACCGACAAGTGCTCGACCATGCCCACCGCCGTAATAACGGCGTCCAGCGAGAACACCGCGTCAAGCACGACGATCTGCGCCACGATCGGCCAGAACAGTGCATAGCCCGCGTTGCCAGCACGCTGGGCGACATGGCCTTCCAGCCGCTCGTGCAATTCCATGGTGGCCTTGAACAGCAGGAACACACCACCGAACAGCATGATCAGGTCACGTCCGGAAAAGGTCTTGTCGAAAATCTCGAACAACGGCTCGGTCAGCGTGACCATCCAGGAGATGCTCGCCAGCAGGCCGAGGCGCATGATCAGTGCCAGCGACAGGCCGATGACCCGTGCTTTATCACGTTGCTCAGGGGGCAGCTTGTCCGCCAGGATGGCGATGAAAACCAGGTTGTCGATACCCAGCACCAGCTCCAGCACGATGAGGGTCAGCAGGCCAAGCCATGCCGTGGGGTCAGCGATCCATTCCATGGTAGTTATACAGCCTCACGAGAAAAATGGCAGGGAGCGGCACTGGTCAATGTAGACCAGGCCCTGTGACGAATCGTCAGACACGGCTTTGCAGCTCGACGAAGCAGGGGCCTGACGATATCTACACGGTGCATGAGGCTGAATGAATCGATGTTTGAATGGAGCGGGCTACCCGGTAAAAGCGATGCTCTCGGCAAAGAGGCTATAACCGGCCAACCATCAGCTGTGAAAGGAGGACAACTCGGAGGCTCCTGGAGGGTATTCATACAGTCCTGAAATTCAATTTGGGAGTGGATCGTACAATACACACAACTGTTTCGCACTTTGAAGAAGTATTACAAGACTTGACCAAATGCAGCGCCCTTCTCGTGCGTCCTGCCAGCGCGGGGCGACGTTTTGCCGCACCTTCAGACACGACCAGTTGTCTGACAACGGCAGAAGCCGGGTAGCTGACGCAGACCATTTGTTTTAAAATGTTTCCACAACGTCAGGCATGCGCAGCGCACTTCGTGGACTGTTCCACAGTACGAACGCACTGTTCGCCTGACCAGAATCATAAAAAGAAAGCCCGTCATAGACGGGCTTTTTTCGTTTTCAGCTTTTGTATTCGGTGCCGCCGAGCATCGCAAGCATTCCGTTTTATTAACATTTGAGGTGATATCCCTATGCTGCGTATTGTTGTTGTTCATCTGTTTCAGTGGTTCAAGCGCCTGTCGTCCGCCCTGCTCTCGCGCGGCCCGAATGATAACTACTCGCGCAGTTTCACACGGGAAAACGATGAGGAAGGAGGCCGCTGGACGTTCGTCTCGATTGCCATCGTGCTGACCCTCAGCCTTTATTGCCTGGCAGGCCTGGGCTACTACGCCAAGACCAACATCTGGGACGGCTTCACTGAGCAGCAGAAAGAGAACATCGCCCAGGCCATGGTGGTCAGTTCGCAGAATCTCTGACACACACCGTGATTGGCCTGCAACGGGGAAGCGAAAGCTTCCCCGTTTTTGTTTGATCAGCTTGTCATCGAATCGCTTTTCTGCGAGAAAGCCTTCCCGCGACATTCACTGAGCACGCTGTACCCGGAAGCCCCGCAATGAGTAAAGCACTACAGATTACCGATCTGCACATCGGTGAAGGCAAAACAGCGGTCAAGGGTGCGTTGATCACCACTAATTACACCGGAACCCTGGAAGACGGCACAGTGTTCGACTCTTCGCACGAGCGCGGCAAACCGTTCCAGTGCGTGATCGGCACCGGGCGCGTTATCAAAGGCTGGGATCAAGGCCTTATTGGCATGAAGGTGGGCGGCAAGCGCACACTGTTCGTCCCCGCCCATCTGGCCTATGGCGACAGGACCATCGGCGCGCACATCAAGCCGGGCGCTGACCTTAAGTTTGAAATAGAGCTGCTTGAAGTGTTGACGCGCGATGATTGAGCGCCCTGCCTTGTAGATCACCTTGAATCGGCCGATAACTCCAAGGCTCAGGCATCAGCCTGATTGCTTGTTATCGCGGAAAAAGCGATGCTCCGGGTATGGAATTCAAGGTCTTGGCACAGGAACATGTATGGCGCTCAATAAGTCGACCCAGGAGCTGAAGCGGCACTTGAAAGGGACAGCAACCAACCTCGAGAGCACGGCAGAAGAAATTCTCAAGCTCGCTTCACAAATGAAGGATGTTGACGTCACTGCGATCTTGCAGATGGTCAATCGGCTTTACAGCGATGCCGACCAGCTCAAGGCTTACGCAGACGAGGTCAGGGCGAAAAGAATAGTCCGCGCCAAGCCGCTATAAACCGCTGAAGCCACTGTTTCAACCGGTCCAGAGGACCTGCGATGCTGCCACCTCCCATAAATGCCAGCGCCAGCCCACGGCAGTTGCACCTGCAGAAATGGCGTGGCAGGGTCGGCATGTGCCTGGTGGCGAGCCTGTCGGTGCTGGCAGGCATGACCGATGCCATCGGCTTCATGGCCACCGGCGATTTCGTCTCGTTCATGAGCGGCAACACCACGCGCCTTGCGGTGGCGATAAGTGATGGCGATTTGAGCGTCACACTCCGTCTGGCCCTGGCCATCTTTGCGTTTATTGCCGGCAATGCACTGGGCGTTGTCGTTGCGCGCCTGGGCAACCGGCGCGCCCTGCCCTTACTGCTGGCTATCGCCACGCTGTTGTGTGCCGCTGCGGCGTGGCCGTTGGCGAACAATATACTTGCCCTGATCTGGGCGATTCTGGCGATGGGCATGCTCAACGCCGCTGTCGAGCAGGTCAACGGGCTGCCGGTGGGCCTGACCTACGTGACCGGCGCGCTGTCGCGACTGGGGCGCGGTCTGGGCCGCTGGATGCTCGGCGAACGCCGGGATGGCTGGCGCATTCAACTGGTCCCGTGGGCCGGGATGTTCATTGGTGCAGTGATCGGCGCGTTGCTTGAACATCGTCTGGGGCTCAATGCCTTGCTGGTCAGCGCCAGCCTGTCAGCGTTACTGGCGCTGGTGTCGCTGAAAATCCCGCATCGCTGGCAACGTCAGTACATGCCGCGCTGAACCTCATGATTCCCATTAGCTGAAATACGTTTACCATACGCCGCCTTTCATAACCGACCTTCGTCATGACCCCTGAAGCACTCGCGATTCTGCAACAGCACCTGCTCGATGCCCTGAGCGAGGTACCCGATGAAACCCGCCGCCTGTTCCATGGCCGTGGTCGCGTGTGGCCGGGGCTGGAGCACATTACGGTCGACTGGATGCAGGGCGTGGTGCTGGTTTCGGTGTTCAAGGAGCCGCAAGAGTCCGAACTGGACGCATTGACGCACCAGTTGAACGCGCTGATCGAAACGCCCCAATGGCAAAAAAGCCAGGCTCACACCCTGCTGCTGCAACACCGCTACCTGCCACAAAGCACAACGCAATGGCTGACCGGCGAGGTCGTGGATGAATGGGTCATCAGCGAAAACGGCCTGCGTTACAAGGTTGACTTCGGCAAGAAGCAGAACAGCGGGCTGTTTCTGGACATGCGCTACGGCCGTGAATGGGTGCAGGCCCAGGCAAAGGGCAAGCGCATCCTGAATCTGTTCGCCTACACCTGCGGCTTCTCGGTTGCGGCAATTGCCGGTGGAGCCGACCATGTGGTGAACCTGGACATGGCCCGTGCGGCGCTGAATCGCGGCCGCGAAAACCATAGGCTCAACGACCACGATCTGAGCCGGGTGACGTTTCTGGGGCATGACCTGTTCAAGTCCTGGGCCAAGGTGACTCGTTCGGGGCCTTACGACCTGATCATCGTCGACCCGCCCTCCTTCCAGAAAGGCAGTTTTATGCTCGACAAGGACTACCAACGGGTCCTGCGTCGCCTGCCCGAATTGCTTGAAGAGGACGGGCAGGTGCTGGCGTGCATGAACGACCCCGCGCTGGGGCCGGACTTTCTGATTCAGCACACCGCAATCGAAGCGCCCTGCCTGCGCTTTGAGCAACGCCTCGAAAACCCGCCGGAATTCCCGGATGCACGAGTCGACGGCGGCTTGAAGGCGCTGGTGTTCAAGGCTGAAGGCTTGAGTCGCACCGGCTGGGCGTAAGCCCCGTAGCAATGTTCAAGCCTTCAAGCCGGCTCTGATCATGCGACAACCTGTGCGTATTTAGCAGATCACGCACTCAGGCGCGAGATCACATCGTTGAGGCCCGCTGAAAGCCCTTTCAGTTCATGGCTGGCGTTCTGCGTGCGTTTGACGTTGTCCTGATTGGTCACGGCAATGGCGGTGATTTCAGTCAGGTTGCGCGAGATGTCTTCTGCCACAGAGGTCTGCTCTTCGGCAGCCGTGGCGATCTGGCGATTCATGTCGCGGATGTTTTCCACTGCCACGGTAATGCGCTGCAGCGTTGCGCCTGCATGGGTGACCTGCTCGACACTTTCTTCGCTGCGCGCCTGACCGCCCTGAATGGCCTGCACCGCATCGCTGGCACCGGTCTGCACTGAATTGATGATCTGATTGATCTCGGCCGTGGACACCGCAGTACGCTGTGCCAATGTGCGGACTTCATCCGCCACCACAGCAAAACCGCGCCCGGCATCACCTGCTCGTGCAGCTTCGATGGCAGCGTTGAGCGCCAACAGGTTGGTCTGATCAGCGATACCGCGAATCACTTCCAGCACCTTGCCGATGCGACCGCTGTCTGTTTCCAGGCGTTGAATGACGTTGGCGGTAGAGGAAATTTCGCTGCGCATCCGGGTGATGGTGTCGATGGTCGACTGCATGACCCTCTCGCCATCCTGCGCGCTTTGGTCTGCTTCATCCGCAGCGCGTGCGGCGTGTGCAGCATGGCGAGCCACTTCCTGAGCCGTGGCGGACATCTCGGTCATGGCGGTAGCCACCTGATCGGTACGCTCGAATTGCTCGTGAGTGCCTTGGGCCATCAATTCGGCAATGGCATTCAACTCGCCGCCGGCGGTGTCGAGGTCGGTGGTGCTGCGCTTCAGGCGGCTGAAGGTATCGGCGAGAAAGTCACGCAGCGTGTTCGCTGCAACGGCCAGGCGGCCAAGTTCGTCTTGGCGCGTCACGTCGACCCGCGCAGCAAACTTGCCTTCACTTAACTGGGCGACGTATTCGATAAGCATGCGAATCGGCGCAACCAGGTTGCGGTTGACAATCCACAGCGCCAACAAGCCGACCAGCAGCGCGGAGACCAGCATCACCACGGTGCCAGTCAGGATCGTCCGGTCCGCTTGCTGGCTGATCGCAATCGACTGAGCATCGCTGGCCCTGTGCAACTCACCGACCAGCCTGGCCATCTGCTCGCTGGTTGGCCGGTCTACCCCTTTGACCGCGGCATCACCAACGGTGGCATCGTTGCCCTCCGCGATGAACACATCACGGCCGCTGCGATAGGCCGTGCCCAGCGTGCGGTGTGCCTGTTGCAAAGCCTGTACTTCATTTTTCAGCGATGCGTCGGCGCCTTCCAGATCGGCCAAAAGGCCCAACGTGCCTTGGACCTTGCGCTCCTGCTCCTCGAACTTCGCCCAGAACGTGTCCCGATCCGCCGGGGCCTTGCCGCGCAGCAGAACGTTTTTCCACTCCTGAACCTGAACCTTGAACTCCAGGTTGGCTTCATCGATCAACTGCGATGCACGGACCGGACCTTCAATGAGGCTGCGATAGGACTGCACGTTGCCGGAAAGAAAGTTGAAGCAGGCCAGCGCAATAATCAGCACCAGCACGAGGCTGCCGCCGAGCAAGCCCAGGATTTGAAGCCTCAGGGATTTGGACATCGTGATGATCTCTGGAGAAAAACGGGTCTGCGCCAGCGCGCAGAATATGACAAGCCTCATCTCTTACGACCGAGCTAGACAGCTCGGCATGTATGGCTCTATGAGATCATCATCGGCTTCCGCCAATTTTTCTTTAAGAACAGCGACGATCGGTAGAGATGTCAGAGATACGTCAAAAAAACGCCAAAGAAAGAGTAAAGCCCCTAGCCCGCCTGCCCGAACACCTGGCTGGGCCTTCGCAGCAACGGATCAAACGGGTTGATCTTCGCTCCGATCGCCGTTGCCTCGCGCTTGAGCAGTTCTACCACGGTCATCAGGCGGTCAGACCCTAACCGGTCGGTGATGGTCGCGACGCTGAGCGCCGCCACGGCACGACCGTTGCGGTCAAGGATCGGCACCGCCAGCCCGGCCATGCCTGGCAGCGCGCCGGTGTTGCGCCCCGCATAACCGAGACGTCGCACATTCTCGACCTCAGAGCGCAGAAACACCTCGTCATACAGATGAAAATCCTTGAGCCGTGGCAGGTTGTAAGCGATGACCGTTTCGCGTTCGTCCTCTGGCAGAAACGCAAGAATCGCCAGGCTGCCCTGCCCCACACCCAGTGCGACTCGGCCACCGATGTCGCCGGTAAAGGTGCGGATCGGGTATGGGCCTTCGCTGCGGTCCAGGCAAATGGCATCAAAACCACTGCGCGCGAGCAGAAACAGCGAGTCGCCCAGCGATGCCGACAGACGCAACAGGCTGGGCCGCACCACGTCGCGCAGGTTGCCGGTATTGCCCGCGCGCGCCGCCAAAGCGAAGAACTCGATGCTCAAGCGATAGCGCTTGCTGAGCAGGTCCTGCTCGACCATGCCTTCGTCCATGAGGCTGCGCAGCAAACGATGTGTGGTGGGTTGTGACAGACCGACCCGCTGGGCCAGTTGCGTAACCCGCTCGCCACCTTCGTCGCACTCGCCCAGGCAGCGCAGTACGGCAAACAGGCGCGAAACAGCCCCGACACCCACCTCTGCAGGCGCACTATTCCGATCAGTGGAATTATTCATGGTTATACCTCATTAACTTTCCACTCATAGAATTAATTAAAAGAAAGATGTTATTCAGTGAAATTCCTTGTTGAGCCCACCTTAGCCTTCGTCCTACTCTCAGTCCACAGGGGCGATTTGAACAATCATCGGTAGCCGACTCAGAGCGAGCACCAACGTCCACAGAACTGCATGACTTCATTTCGCATCTGCCCATGACAAACGCGTGCTTCGGCGCGCATGCACAAAGGTGGAAGCAGGCATGGCATTTCTGCAGCTCGAAGGTCTCTCCAAACGCTATGGCTCTATAGACGCTGTGGTTGCCGCCCACCTGAGTGTGGACAAGGGCGAATTCGTTTCACTGCTCGGCCCTTCCGGCTGTGGCAAAACCACCACGTTGCAAATGATCGCAGGCTTCGTTGAGGTCAGTGACGGGCGCATCGTGCTCGACGGCCGTGACATCACTCATGCCAAACCGAGCAGCAGAGGGCTTGGCGTGGTGTTTCAGAGTTATGCGCTGTTCCCGCACATGACCGTGGCCGACAACGTGGCGTTCGGCCTGCGTATGCGCAAGGTCGCCAAAGCAGAATTGCAACAACGGGTCAGCAAGGTACTCGCGCTGGTGCGTCTTGATCAGCACGCCGAGCGCTACCCCCGCGAGCTGTCAGGCGGACAACGGCAGCGGGTCGCGCTGGCCCGGGCGTTGGTGATCGAGCCGCCGGTGTTGCTGCTGGATGAGCCACTGTCGAACCTGGATGCCAACCTGCGCGAAGAAATGCAGTTCGAGATTCGCCGTATTCAGAACGAAGTGGGCATTACCACGCTGATGGTCACCCACGATCAGGCCGAAGCCCTGTCGATCAGCGACCGGGTGGTAGTCATGCAGGCCGGGCGCATCACTCAGATCGACGCGCCTTACACGCTTTACGAGCACCCGCGCACGCGCTTCATCTCGGGCTTTGTCGGCAAGGCCAACATGGTGCAAGGCGATCTGGACAGCAGCGGCACCCCGCAGATTCGCCAGTTGCCCGGTGACGGCGCGCTGACCCTGAGCCTGCGCCCGGAGAAAATCGACCTGGTCGCACCCGGTTGCGGGCGTCTGTCAGGCCGTATCACCACGCGCTACTTCCTCGGCAGCCAATGGCTGTATCGCATTCAGACCGGCATCGGTGAAATAACCGTGGTGCGTCGCAACGACGGGCAAGCCCCACTGGAGCAAGGCGCAGCAGTCGGCATGGACTGGCCGGCCGAGTTGCTGCGTGTGCTGGATGCCGACGAGGTGCGTGCATGAGCCTGTTGACCGAAATGCGTCAGGGCGGTCGCGGCTACTGGCTGTCAGCCCCGGCACTGGCGCTGTACATCGGCCTGCTGGTATTGCCGCTGGGCCTGACCCTGCTGCTGTCATTCAACGTGTTCGACTATCAGGTCGGGGTGAAAAGCGACGCCTATACACTGGCCAATTACACGGCGGTGCTTACCGATTCGTATTTTTATGAAATCTTCCTGCGCACCTTTTGGATAAGTGCGCTGGTCACGCTGCTGTGCGTGCTGATAGGCGTACCGGAAGCCTACATTCTGAGCCGCATGGGCGCCCCGTGGCGCTCGTTTTTCCTGATTCTGATCCTCACGCCATTATTGATTTCAGTGGTGGTCCGGGCCTTTGGCTGGAGCCTGTTGCTGGGCGCTGACGGTCTGATCAATCAGGCCATCCAGTTCATGGGCGGTCGCCCGGTGAAACTGCTTTACACGCCTTTCGCGGTGATCATCGCGCTGGTGCATGTGATGCTGCCGTTCATGATCATTCCGGTCTGGACCTCGCTGCAGAAGCTCGACCCCACCGCCGAGCAGGCCGCGCTGTCACTGGGGGCCAGTCAGGCCAAGGTGATGCGCCTGATCGTCCTGCCACAGGTCATGCCGGGTGTGTTGTCCGGCTCGTTGATTGTCTTCGGCCTGGCGGCCAGTTCGTTTGCTATTCCCGGCCTGCTCGGCGGTCGACGCCTGAAGATGGTCGCCACGGTGATCTACGACCAATACCTCTCGGAACTCAACTGGCCGATGGGCGCGACCCTGGCGGTGGCGCTGCTGCTGGTCAATCTGCTGGTGATGCTGTCCTGGAACCGCATGCTCGAAGGCCGTTACAAGAAAACCCTGGGGGAATGATCCATGTCCAAGAACGGTCCGTTGGCCCTGTCGTTTCATGCCTTGGTGGTGATCTTCATGATGGCCCCGCTGGTCGTGGTGTGCCTGGTGGCGTTTACCCCGGAAAACACCCTGAGCCTGCCCACCACCGACTTCTCGCTGCGCTGGTTCAAGGCAGTGTTCGAGCGGGCCGACTTTATCGACTCGTTCTACAACAGCCTGTTGCTGGCGTTCGTGTCGGCGACCCTGGCCACGCTGATCGCCGTGCCCGCTGCGCTGGCAATCACCCGGCATACATTTCCGGGGCGTAACTTCTTCAATGCCCTGTTTCTTTCGCCAATCATCATTCCGCACCTGGTGCTGGGCGTGGCAATGCTGCGCCTGTTCGCGCTGATGGGCGTGAACGGCAGCTTTACCTGGCTGATCTTCGCCCACGTGCTGGTGATCACGCCCTACGTGTTGCGCCTGGTGCTGGCGGCGGCAATCGGCATCGACCGCAGCGCCGAACAGGCTGCCGAGTCGCTGGGTGCAAGCCGCTTCACGCTGTTTCGGCAGATCACCCTGCCGATGATCCTGCCCGGCGTGGCTGGCGGCTGGTTGCTGGCGTTCATCAACAGTTTCGATGAAGTCACGTTGTCGATCTTCGTCACCTCACCTGCGACGCAGACCCTGCCGGTGCGCATGTACGTCTACGCCACCGAATCCATCGACCCGATGATGGCCGCCGTGTCGGCGCTGGTCATCGCCCTCACCGCCGCCACCATGATCCTGCTTGATCGGGTCTATGGGCTGGATCGTGTGCTGGTCGGCAAACACTAACCCGGAGCTCGGTTATGGCATTGCTCAAGCGACTGGTCGAACGCGACCGCCCGGCCCTCTCTTTCACCCTCGATGGGATGCCTGCCAGTGGCCTGCTGGGTGACACCTTGCTAACGGCAGTGCTTACCGCCAGCGAGCACCTGCGTGGCAGTGATTTCAGCGCTGAACCGCGCGCTGGCTTCTGCATGATGGGTGCCTGCCAGGACTGCTGGGTGCGGCTGGGTGATGGCCAGCGGGTACGTGCCTGCTCGACGTTGCTGGAGGCCGGTCAGGCAGTGATTCGCGAACCGGGGCGACGGGCATGAGCGCCGGCAACGTTGCGATCATAGGCGCAGGTCCGGCAGGCATTCGCGCCGCGCAAACGCTGCTGGCTCATGGCATCAAGGCGTGCCTGATCGATGAAGGCCTGCGCGGCGGCGGGCAGATCTATCGCCGCCAGCCGGAAAACTTCCAGCGCTCGGCCAAGGCACTTTACGGCCTTGAAAGCGCCAAGGCCGTCGCGCTCCACCAGACCCTCGATGCGCTGGCAGAGCAGATTGACTACCGCCCGCAAACGCTGGTCTGGAACGTTGAAGACCACCGACTCGATACGCTGCGCAACGGCATGGCCGACAGCATTGATTTCAGCCGGTTGATCGTCGCCACCGGTGCCACCGACCGCATTCTGCCGGTGCCAGGCTGGACCCTGCCCGGTGTTTACAGCCTGGGAGCGGCGCAGATCGCCTTGAAATATCAGGGCTGCGCGATTGGCGAAAGCGTGGTGTTCTGCGGCAGCGGCCCGCTGTTGTATCTGGTGGCCTATCAATACGCAAAGGCTGGCGCGAACGTTGTGGCGGTGCTCGACAGCGCGCCGTTTTCGGCCCAGTGCAAGGCGCTGCCTGCGCTGCTGGGCCAACCGGCGACGCTGGCCAAGGGCGTGTATTACCGCGCTTGGCTGAGCGCCCGGGGCATCCCGGTTCATCAGAATGCGCAATTGACGCGCATAGAGGGCGAACAGCGCGTAAACGGCATCCACTGGGCGCGCAACGGCACGCCAGGCCACCTGACCTGCGATGCGGTGGCGTTTGCCCATGCGCTGCGCAGCGAGACCCAACTGGCCGATCTGCTGGGTTGCGAATTCAGTTGGAGCCCTTTGAACCGTGCCTGGCTGCCTACCCGCGATGACTGCGGGCGCAGCAGCGTGGCACGCGTGTACCTGGCAGGCGATGGCGCCGGAATCATGGGCGCCGATGCGGCGGAAATGGCCGGAGAGCTGGCCGCTCTTGGCCTGCTGCAGGACTGCGGTGTCGAGGTGGACGGCCTGCGTGTCAGTGAGCTGAAAGCCGGATTGCGGCGCATCGAACGCTTTCGTCATGGCCTGGAAACAGCGTTTCCGTTTCCCGAAGACTGGGCCGCCAAGGTGACGGATGAAACCGTAGTGTGTCGCTGTGAAGAAGTGACTGCAGGCGAGATTCGCAGCACCGTGCAGGACGGTCACTGGCAGATCAATCGGGTCAAGGCCATGTGCCGGGTCGGCATGGGCCGCTGTCAGGGGCGCATGTGTGGCCTGGCAGCGGCCGAGATTATTGCGCGAGAGAGCGGACGCCCGGTACAGCAGGTCGGTCGCTTGCGCGGCCAGGCCCCCATCAAACCGCTGCCGTTCGGCGTGGAGGTGCAGTCAGTGGACAGGCAGTCCGTGGAGAGGCAACCATGAGCGCGCTGATTGAAACCGATGTGATTGTCATCGGCGGCGGCATTGTCGGCTCGTCGGCAGCCCTGAGCCTCACACTCAAAGGCCAGCGCGTTGCCCTGCTGGAGCGTGATTTCTGTGGCTCGCACTCCAGCGGCGTCAACTACGGCGGCGTGCGCCGTCAGGGTCGGCCCCTGTCGCAGTTGCCCCTGTCTCAACGGGCGCACCAGATCTGGGGCGGCCTGCGTGAGTTGATCGGCATCGACGGTGAATACCAGCGCTCCGGCCATCTCAAGCTGGCGCGCAGCGAACACGACATGAATGCCTTGCGTGCCTATGCGCAAGCCAGTCAGGGTTTTGGCCTGGACCTGCAATTGCTGGATCGCGAGCAACTACGCGCCCGTTACCCCTGGGCGGGCGATGTAGCCGTCGGTGCGTCGCTGTGTGCTGACGACGGACACGCCAATCCGCGTCTGGTATCGCCCGCCTTTGCCCGCGCCGCTCGCCAGGCAGGAGCGCAAGTGTTCGAGCAAGCAGCGGTGAGCGAGGTCAGCCATGACGGCAGCGCTTTTATCGTCAGTACTGCCGATGGCCTGAAGGTGCGGGCACCCTGGCTGCTCAACTGCGCAGGTGCCTGGGCTGGCGCGCTGGCGGCGCAGTTCAACGAACCGGTGCCAATGTATTCGGGGCATCCAGCAATGCTGGTCACCGAACCGCTGCCAATGTTCATGGACGTCAGCACCGGGGTCGAAGGCGGCGGCATCTACGCCCGGCAAGTGGCGCGCGGCAATTGCGTGCTCGGCGGTGGTCAGGGCTTCGCGATTGACCCGGCACGCGCCAGACCCGGCCAGGCAGCGGTGCTCGACATCCTGCGCAATGCCGTCGAGCTTTACCCGCCGCTGGCCGGTGCCCAGGCCATCCGCACCTGGAGCGGCACCGAAGGCTACTTGCCGGATCGCGAACCGGTACTTGGGCCAAGCCTGACCCAGCCCGGTCTGTTGCACGGTTTCGGTTTTGCCGGAGCAGGTTTCCAGATCGGCCCGGCGGCAGGCGAAGCGCTGGCCGAATGGGTCTGCACGGGCGCGTCGCTGATCTCGCTTGAGACTTTTTCGATTGGCCGGTTCCGGCAACCACCCATTCCACTCACCGCTAATGAACCCGTTTCGAACGTCATCCCATTGCACAGAGGAAGGTCGTCCCTATGAAAAGCACCAAACGTCTCGCCCTCACCGGCGTGTCTTGCCTGCCATTGGCAGCCGCCCTGTTCTGTATGCCTGCTCAGGCCGAAACCACGTTGTACCTGGGCATGAACGGCGGGACCATGGAGCGGCTGTATGCCGATCAGGTGCTGCCCGCTTTCGAGAAAGCCAACAACGTCAAGGTGGTCATCGTGCCCGGCACCTCGGCCGACATCCTCGCCAAGGTCCAGGCCAGCAAGGACAACCCGCAGATGCATGTGATCTTTCTCGACGACGGCATCATGTATCGGGCCATTTCCATGGGGCTGTGCGACACCCTGCAACCCAGCGGCAGCCTTGCCGACCTGCCGGCAAAAGCCAAAATCAAGGAACAGGCCGCGGCCGTCAGCCTGGGCGTGACCGGCCTGGCCTACAACACGCGCTTGTTCAAGGAAAAGGGCTGGAGCGCGCCGACCTCGTGGATGGACCTGGCGGATAAACGCTTCAAGGACAAGGTGGTGTTCCAGTCGCTGGCCTCGTCGACCTTCGGCCTGCACGGTTTTCTGATGTTCAACCGCATTCAGGGCGGCAGCGAGAAAGACGTCGAGCCGGGTTTCAAGGCCTGGCCAAAGACCGTCGGCCCGAACGTGCTGGAATACATTGCCAGTTCGGCGAAGATCTCCGAGATGGTGCAGACCGACGAAGCCGCGCTGTTCCCGTTGACGCCCACTCAGGTGACCGCTTTGAAGATCAAGGGCGTGCCAGTGGAGTACGCCTCTCCCAAGGAGGGCGGCGTGGTCTTGAACGTGGCTGAATGCGCAATCGCCAACAACAATCAGCCTGAGCTCGCGCAAAAGCTCGCGGCGTATCTGCTGACCCCGCAAGCGCAGGCACCGGCGCTGGAATTCGGCGACCAGATCCCTTCCAACCCGAAAACCCCGACCACCGACAAGACCCGCCCTCAGGTCGAGGCGATGGAAAAGTACCTGGAAACGGCGGTGACCATCGACTGGGATCAGGTCAATCAGATCCGTCCGGAGTGGAATGCGCGCTGGAGCCGCAGCATCGAGCGATAGGAGGTTGCTGACCTGAGCGCCGCTCGGCAAATTATTTCAACTTATTACCGCATAGGGGAGTCCCACCGTTACGCCCTCTTCTCAAGGCGCATTCAACGATGGTTCTTTCTCTATGAGTTTTATTGTCTGCATGAGCGTGCTCGGCGTCCTGTTGATGCTGCTGGCGCTCACCTCGTCCTATCTGCGCTGGATGCCGGTTACCACCTCGGCGGTGTGCCTGGCCTTCGGCTTCGGTATCGGCCCGCTGGGGCTGGATATCATCAACCTGGACTTCAAGCAATCCCGCGAGTGGCTGGAATGCCTGACCGAAGTCGCGGTGCTGTTTTCGCTGTTCGGCACCGGCATCAAGTTGCGCCTGCCGCTGAACTGCAAAGCCTGGCACTCGGCATATTGGCTGGCTGGCCCGGTGATGCTGGCGACCATTGCCGGCGTCAGCGTTGCGGCACATTACATTTTCGCTATTGATTGGGGCGTGGCGTTGCTGCTCGGCGCGATGCTGTCGCCGACCGACCCGGTGCTGGCCGGGATGGTACAGGTCAACAGCGCGCAGGATCAGGACCGCTTGCGCTTTGGCTTGTCCGGCGAAGCGGGTCTCAACGATGGCACAGCATTTCCGTTCGTGATCTTTGCCCTGCTGTACCTGAGTTCAGGCGGCGTGACGGGCGACTGGGCGCAGCACTGGTTGCTCAAGGACCTGATCTGGGCGGTTCCGGCCGGATTGCTGATTGGTTTTGGCATGGGTCGCGGCGTCGGGCATCTGATGATTTTCCTGCGCATCAAAAATGCCGACAGCACCACCTCGCCCAATGACTTTCTGGCCCTGGCGCTCATCGCACTGGCCTATGTGGTTGCCGAGGGCTTCGGTGCCTTTGGCTTTCTCTCGGTGTTTGCCGCAGGCTTCGGCTTGCGCCAGGCCGAAATGCGCGTCACCCGCTCCGAGTTGCCTTCGGAGCACGTCGCCCAGCCTGTGCTCGGCCACATGACCGCCGCGTTGGACCAAGGCACGGTGGCCAAGGCCGATGACCTGAGCGATTCGCAACTGGCCGCCGGGGTGATGATGGGCGATATGCTGGCGTTCGGCAGCCTGGTGGAGCGCGCAATGGAAGTGTTGCTGATTACCTTGCTGGGCGCGGCCTTGGCATCTTACTGGGACTGGCGCGCCATCGGCCTTGGGCTGGCGCTGTTCTGCGTTATTCGCCCGGCGAGTGTGTGGCTGCTTGTCAGTCGCAACTTGCTCAATGCCAGACAAAAGGCGCTGGTGGGCTGGTTCGGCATTCGCGGCATCGGCAGCCTGTATTACCTGTGTTTTGCCTTGTCACATGGCCTGGCAGACGATGTCGGTGACGTTGTGATCGGCATGACGCTGTCGGTGGTGGCGCTGAGTATTCTGTTGCACGGCATCAGTATTCAGCCGCTGCTGGAGCGTTACGAGCGCAGCACAGCGGCCAAGCTGGACACATGAACGCCGCTGAAGCGAAGTGCCATAGAGCAGATCGATGAGCGTATTGGAACAAGCAATTGGACTGCGACATTTCGACTCGGTTAGCGTGGCGGCATGCTGCGAGTACATGCTGCCTGTGCAAACATGAGACGTGCAGCTAATATATTGATCAATCGAGGCATTCTGCCAGCCAACTCGAGCAGCGCCAGGCAAAAGAGCTGAACCCTTGTAGCGCGCTGGCCTCCAAACCCCGAACGCAGCCCCCCAACGATTAGAAGGTGAAATGTCAGAACCCGTCCTGATGGACCGCTTTGCACGCAAGGTCGATTATCTGCGCATGTCGGTGACCGACCGGTGCGATTTTCGCTGCGTGTACTGCATGGCCGAAGAGATGACGTTTCTGCCTCGGCAACAGATCCTCTCGCTGGAAGAAATCCATCAGGTGGCCGAGCGCTTCGTGGCGCTGGGCACGCGCAAGATTCGCCTCACTGGCGGGGAACCGCTGGTGCGTGCCGGCGTGGTCGGGCTTTGCGAGAAAATCGCCGCCCTGCCCGGCCTGCGCGAACTGTGCATGACCACCAACGGTTCGCAACTGGACAAACTGGCCGCGCCGCTGTTCAAGGCGGGCGTCACCCGACTGAACATCAGCCTGGACAGCCTGGACCCGCAGCGCTTTCGTGAGCTGACCCGCACGGGTGATCTGCACAAGGTCATTGCCGGGATCGATGCCGCCAACGCAGCGGGCTTCGTGCACACCAAGCTCAACTGCGTGGTCATGCACGGGCGCAATGACCACGAGATCAACGACTTGCTGGCCTTTGCCATCGATCGCAATCTGGATGTCTCGTTCATCGAAGAAATGCCGCTGGGCATCATCAGCGAGCACAGCCGTGCCGAGTCTTTCTATTCAAGCGATCAGGTTCGCGAGCGCATCGCCGAGCGCTATACGCTCGTCCCGTCAACCGACTCGACTCAGGGGCCATCGCGCTACTGGCGTCTGGCGCAAGCGCCGGGCATACGCATCGGGTTTATCTCGCCGCACAGCCACAACTTCTGCGGCACCTGCAACCGCGTGCGACTGACCGTCGAAGGTCGGCTGCTGTTGTGCCTGGGCAACGAGCATTCGGTGGACTTGAAGTCGGTACTGCGCGCCAACCCCGGTCAGCCGCAGAAGCTTGAGAAAGCCATCATCGACGCCATGCAGTTGAAGCCTTGGAGCCACAACTTCACCCATGACGACGGCGTACAGGTGGTGCGTTTCATGAACATGACGGGCGGCTGATCAGCGCGCCCTGCCTGTATGTCCGGTTATTTGCCGGTCTTGCGAAAGAACAGCGTGATCTGCCCGACTTCCACACCCAGCTTGGTCATCGATGAACGATTGGCCAGGGTCTGTTCGTCGATCATGTACATCCAGTCGTCCAGGCTGACGTCGTACACGGTGCCGTCCACCGGCAGCCGGAGCACATAATTCCAGTGGAAGCTGTTGCCCGCCACCTCGCCATACGCCTCACCGACAACATCGCCCGCCGTACCCTTCCAGCGTCCCGGACCGTCAGGTCGCAAGCGCCATTCGCGAACCTGTTTAGTGCCATCGCTGTAGCTGAACGCCTCGTGCATGACCAGCACTTCGCCTTCACTGTGCCCGTCGATCACCACGGTGAAGCGCTTGGTCACTTCGCCGGAGCGTTTCTGGAACATGCCCCATGCTTCGACACGCCCGGTAAAGTATTTGCGCAGGTCCAGCTTCGGCGTTTCCTGGCTGTAATGACTAACCGGCACACCACCACAGCCGCTCAGCACAAAGCCCATACACAGCATCAACATCCACTTTTTAAGCATGCGCCCTCCTTGATGGGTCATGAGCCGGTACTGCCGAGCAACTGCTCGCGCAGTTCGGGGTTACGGGTTTTGGGGTCAAGCCAGATAGAAAAGAACGCCTTGGCGAACTGGCTGTCGGGCACCACATGCTGGAGTTTGTCGCCGACATAGAACCGCGCTTCGCGGCCTGGCAGATAAACACCGATGATCTTCATGCCCGGCTGAACGTCGACAAATGACTGATTCATTTGCTCACGCCATGCCGCCAGTTGCTCGGTAGTCACACGCGACCCGGAAATACGCTTGATTTCATCGATACTGGCATCGACCAGATCTTCCCGGTCAATGTTGCGATGGTAGGTCAGTTCAAGCGCCATCGGGGCATCTGCCACGAAAGGTTTGGCCGGGCTGAGCAGCCTGGCGGTGTACACACGAAAGCCGAACAGGGTCAGCTCGCCGCCACCGACAACCTGGGCATTGGGCAACACCTCACGCCAGTCCGCCGCAGCGCTGCCGCTGAGCAGTATCACCAACCATAACCATCGTGGCGCACGCATCGGCAACCTCTCTACAGGCGCTGCCATGACATCAATGGCAGGCAGGGAACGGGAAGCCAGACGCGCTGACTCATGGCCGGAATCTATACCAGCAAAATCACTTTGTGCAACCGGCATGGCGGCGGCCCTTCTCGACGCTGAAAAACGAAAAAACCCGTTCCCGATCAGAGTCGGGAACGGGCCTGAAGATTCAAACTCAGTTCGATTTAAACCCAAATGGCTCAAGCGACCTGATGGGACGGCGCATGACGCCGGGTCTTCTGCCATTCGCCTTGCAGCGCCTGCAGCGTGTTTTCCATGAACGTGCGATCAGCGGCGGCTTTCTTGCCAACATAACCCTGACCGCGACGGAACATCTTCAACGCAGTGCGCATCTGCGGGTGAGCGTCACGGAATTCACTTTCCTGAGTGAATGGCGACATGGCGTCGACATGAACTTCACCCAAATCGGCAATCCATACAATGTGGTTGTCCAGCGTATCCTTGCGCGCGGCAAACAGACGAGCCAGTTCAGCAATAGTCGGTTGTTTGTTGATATTCATGTTGATGCTCCTTCGCTCGTAGGCTGTTCAATAATTGATACATCAAGTTCACATGCCAGACGCTTATCCACACAACACGATTGAGTGTTCTTCGAAGACAGTTCCAGCCCTCAAGGACATGCAGGTAGCCTTGATGAAAAGCCGCTACACAACGGCATCAGTGTAGAGAGAAACAGCGAGAAGACATCACGAAACCCAAAGACCTGGCCCAGGATCATTAATCGATCCATTACAAGCATCATGAGGACATTTCGCCAGCTTCTCGCCCCTATCGACGACAAATGCCAGTTCAGCTCCATCAATCTGCCTTGTGGGCAGCCTACATCCGGGAACATCTCGACGGCTTGCCGAGCCTGTTCAGTACCTCTTTGCAGCGCTCCCGATCAGGGATACAGCTGCATAATGCAAGGGCAAATGCAGCGCGTCAACGATTATGTAGTGATTATTTTTAGTCACTACATAATCGTATGCGGGGCTGGGGGTTAGGTGAAAAGGTGACTGGAGGGTCACGATCACAGGACGACATTTCGAGACTTTGGCAGTGGATCTGCTCACGAAAAGCCTGATGGAACGTCAAGATCATTCGGCTGAAATGTAGCTTTCGCGAGCAAGCTCACTCCCACCATGATCATTATTTAGTGAACACACAAAAAAGCCTGAAAGCTCACGCTCCCAGGCCTTTGAACATCAAGCAAAACCCTATCGTCAGCTCACCCTGAACCGTCCCACCAACCCCTGCTGCTGCTCCGCCAATCGAGCCAGTTCGCGACTGGTCACGGCGGTCTGCTCGGCACCCGCACTCACTTGAATGACCAGTGAGTTGATGTCGTTGACGTTGCGGTGGATTTCTTCGGCCACCAGGCTTTGTTCTTCGGCGGCCGAGGCGACCTGGATGTTGCGGTCGCTGATGCTGGCGATGCCTTCGGCGATTTCTTCCAGCAGTTCGCCGGCGCGCACTACGTTACTGGCACCCGCCTGCGCTTTACCCAGGGTTTCCTGCATGGACGTGGCGGCGCGTTCGGAGCCGGACTGCAGGTTGGCGATCATGTTCTGAATGCTGACCGTAGACTCCTGCGTCTTTTTCGCAAGGTTGCGCACTTCGTCGGCAACCACCGCGAAACCACGGCCCTGTTCGCCTGCGCGCGCGGCTTCGATGGCTGCGTTGAGTGCCAGCAGGTTGGTCTGGTCGGCGACACCACGAATCACATCGAGCACCGAGGAGATGGCGTTGCTCTCGCCCTTGAGCTCGCCAATGATCTGCGAGGTCTGCTCTGCCTGAAGCGACAGCCCTTGAATCAGGCTGATGGTGTTTTCGATCTCGGCCTTGCCCTGCACCGTGCTGGTGTTGACCCGCTGCGACATCGCGGCAGCGTCGGTGGTGCTGCGTGCAACGTCTTTGACGGTGGCACTCATCTGACTGATGGCCGTGGCCATTTGATCAGTACCCAGACGTTGCTGAGCGACGTTCTGACTGGTCTGCAACGCGACCGCTGAAGACTGCTCGGCGGCGGTGGCGACCTGTGCGGTGGCGCTGCCGATTTCGCCGATGACTTCGCTGATCTGTTGCGCCATGTTGTCCAGGTTGCGCGAGATCTCGCCGAACTCGTCCTTGCCGGTGTAACGGGTTCTGGCGGTGAGGTCACGGGTGGATAGCGCAATCAACGTACGGTTGACATCGACAACGGCGATCTTGATGTTGCGGATGATCACCGAGGCCAGCCAAAGCACTGCGATCAGCATCGCGATAACCGTGGCAATCGCTGCGTAAAGACTGCTTTCCGCCGTGCTGCGCGCATCACTGGCCAGGCCCACAACGGTCTGCCCCAGTTCGGCTTCAACCTTGGCCATCAGGTCTATGCGGCTGGTGGACAGGTTGAACCAGTCTTCAGGTTTGATATTGAGCGGATCGCCCAGCGGCGTATCAAAACCCAGGCGTTGCAGGCGCGCCACTTCAAGTGATCCCGGCTGTTGCAGAACATCGTTCAACCTGGTCTTGAAAGCTTCAGGTGACCAGCGTTGAAAGGCTTCGTAGTAACCTGAGAACTCTCCCAGGTTACGGCTGAAGCGCGACAACAGCGCTGCGTCGAATCGATTCTGGTTGAATGCCAGGCCGAGCAGTACACGCTCGCGCCCGGCGCGCTCTTTCATGTCCACAAACTGGTTGAGAGAACTCAAGGCGCGCAGTATTTGCGGGTCTTCAATGCTGGCTTCCAGCGAATAGTTATAGCCGATAAGCGTTTTGATGATGTCGGTGAAACGGGTGCCGGACTCGGTATTGTTGATCGCCAGCCCATCCACCTTGAGGCGCAGCGCGATCACGTCATCCAGTGCACGCAGCACGTTTGCCGTGCCTGGAATATCCTGGGTCGATTGCGCCCGCATCTCGCCCATCGCCTTGTCTGTCTCCTGGCGAAAGGTTTTCAGCTTGTCTTGCATGGACTTGCCGCCGCTGCCCAGAAACACGCCGCTGGCCCCGCGCTCGCGCTGCAGGGTGGTGACGACATCACTCAGTTTCTGTGCTGCGTTGGTGGCGGTGACGGCGCGACTGTTCTCGCCGAACGTCTCGCTTTTGTCGGCCACGAAGATACCTGCAAAAGCCAGAAAGCCCAGCAGGGGAAACATTAGAATCAGCAGTAATTTAATACTCAAAGGAGCATTTCTAAGCATTACAGACCTCAGGACTCGCAGACTTTCTATAAAAACGATCTGTGACTTAACGTTCTATATCAATCGACGTTTTTTATAGCCAGAGATGATTCAGTAATTAGCCTGCCGTAGCCTGTATTGCTTCCGTCCAACTGTGTCGGCTGCGAAGTGCCAAGCTTTACCCATTATTTGTCTGGATGACTATCACTCAGCGGGACGGTATGAATGCTTTTGATGAGGGACCGATACCTGAGCCCGGCCCCTCATCGTTTGTGGTCCATTAACGCAAGTTGGTCTTCGCCAACTCCAGCACTTCACTGCCGCGCCCGCTCATGATCGCGCGCATCATGTACAGGCTGAAGCCTTTGGCTTGCGCCAGTTTGATTTTCGGCGGGATGCCCAGCTCTTGCTTGGCGGTAACAACATCGATCAGCACCGGGCCGGGATGATCAAACGCCTTGCGCAATGCTGCGGGCAGTTCTTCAGCGTTTTCCACGCGCAGGCCGAGAATCCCCGCGCCCAAGGCGATGCCCGCGAAGTTGGTTTCATGCAAGTCAGTGCCATGCGGCACATAGCCGCTGGCTTTCATTTCCATGTCGACGAAGCCCAGCGAGCTGTTGTTGAACACCACCATTTTGATCGGCAGATTCAACTGGCGAATGCTCAGCAGATCGCCCAGCAGCATCGACAGGCCGCCATCGCCGCACAGCGCGACCACTTGGCGGTCCGGGTGCTCTGCTTTGGCGCCCAGCGCCTGGGGCAAGGCGTTGGCCATCGAACCGTGGTTGAACGAGCCCAGCAGGCTGCGTTTGCCGTTCATGTGCAGGTAGCGCGCAGCCCACAGGGTTGGCGTGCCGACATCGACGGTAAAGATTGCGTCGGCGTCGGCCTGTTCGTCGACCAGGCGCGTGAGGTATTGCGGGTGAATCGGTGTGCCATTGGGGGTGGGCGTGGCCAGTTCGTCGAGGTCTTCACGGGCCTTGGCGTAGTGTTTGAGGGCTTTGTCGAGGAAACGGCGGTCGGTGTGCGGCTTGAGTTTTGGTTGGAGAGCGTCGAGGGTTTCCCGCACGCCGCCGACCAGACCGAGCGCCACAGGCGTGCGGCGGCCCAACTGGGTCGGGTCGAGGTCGATCTGAATGATGTTGGCTTTCTCAGGGTAGAAATTGCGATACGGAAAGCTGCTGCCGAGGATCACCAGCGTGTCGCAGGACAACATGGCATGGTAACCGGAGCTGAAACCGATCAGGCCGGTCATGCCGACATCGAACGGGTTGTCGTATTCGACGTGCTGCTTGCCGCGCAAGGCATGAACAATGGGTGCGCCCAGCGTGTCGGCCAACGCGAGGATCTGCTCGTGAGCGCCCGCGCAGCCTGCGCCGCACAGCAAGGTTACGGCCTTTGAGTCATTGAGCATGTTGGCCATCGACTGCAAGTCGGTGTCCGCCGGGACAACAACAGGCGGCGTGGCCTCGACCCATTTCGCGGGTACATCAGGTGATTCGCTGAGCGCTACATCACCGGGTAGCACGATCACGGCAACGCCCTTCTGGCTGATCGCCGCACGCATGGCACGCTCCAGCACCCGAGGGAACTGTTCGGGGTTGCTGACCAGTTCAACAAAGTGGCTGCATTCCTTGAACAGCTCCTGCGGGTGGGTTTCCTGAAAGTAATCGAGGCCGATTTCCGAAGACGGAATATGCGCTGCAATCGCCAGCACCGGCACGCGATTGCGATGGCAATCGTACAGGCCGTTGATCAGGTGCAGATTGCCCGGCCCGCAGCTGCCTGCGCAGACCGCCAGCTTGCCACTGGACGCCGCCTGGGCACCGGCAGCGAAGGCTGCAACTTCTTCGTGGCGGGTGTGCATCCAGTTGATCGAGTCGATGCGCTCCAGGCTGTCGGTCAAACCGTTGAGGCTGTCACCAGACACCCCCCAGATGTGGGAAACACCTGCCGCTGCGAGGGTTTGCGCAAGATGGTCGGCGATGGTCTTGGACATTTGGGGTTCCTTGTCGAGGCAATAAAGGGTTCAGATATACACGCGCAGCGCTCTGCTACGCCTGTTGTGGTCGACCCGATGATTTCTCGACAGTTCAGAAAACCTGAGCCCTGTTCAGGGCTCGGTCAGGCAGCCTGCGCCACAGACTACGGTTGGCAGACGGCTCAGGCGTGCGGGTTGCCCGTTGCCTTGGCGGGGACTGCATATTGCGGCTTGAGCTTGCCCTCGCTGTCGAGCAGCCAGGCGTCGAGAATTTCCCGCACCACTGGCCCTGCAACGCGACCACCCGCCTCGCCGTTCTCGATGGTCACCGACACCACGATTTTCGGATGATCAGCCGGGGCAAAACCGACGAACAAGGCGTTGTCGCGGTTACGCTCCAGCGTCTTCAGACGGTTGTAACGCTCGCCCTGCTTGATCGCGACCACCTGCGCCGTACCGCTCTTGCCGGCGATGCGGTATTGCGCGCCCTTTGCGGCGTCACGGGCGATGCCGCGCGGGTCGTGCATGACCATCTGCATGCCGGTATTGACCTGATTCCATTCGTTGGGGTCGCGCAGCACGATGTTTGGCATCGGGTGCTCATCGACAGGCACCTCGTGGCCCACTTCCATTGCCAAGTGCGGACGGTGCCAGACACCTTTACTGGCGATCAATGAGGTGGCCTGCGCCAGTTGCAACGGCGTGACCTGCATGTAGCCCTGGCCGATACCGAGGATCACGGTTTCGCCGGGGAACCACGCCTGGCGCCGCGTCGCGCGCTTCCACTCGCGGGACGGCATCAGCCCGGCGGACTCCTCGAACATGTCCAGCGAAACCTTCTGGCCGATGCCGAACATGGTCATGTAGTCATGCAGGCGATCAATGCCCAGCTTGTGCGCCACGGTGTAGAAGTAGGTGTCGTTGGAGCGCATGATCGCGGTGTCCATGTCCACCCAGCCATCACCACTGTGGTTCCAGTTGCGGTACTTGTGATCGAAGTCCGGCAGCTGGAAATAGCCCGGATCGAAAACCTTGGTCGATGCATTGACCACGCCGCTGTCCAGGCCGGCAATCGCGACTTCAGGCTTGACTGTCGAGCCCGGTGCATAAAGGCCGCGCAGCACCCGGTTGAACAGCGGCCGGTCGATGGAATCACGTAGCGCGGCGTACTGCTTGAAGCTGATACCGGTGACGAACAGGTTGGGGTCGAAGCTCGGCTTGCTGACCATCGCCAGCACTTCGCCGGTTTCCGGGTCCAGTGCAACCACCGAACCGCGCCGGTCACCCAGCGCGTTTTCCGCCGCAGCCTGCAAGTGCGCATCCAGGCTCAGCGTGATGTTCTTGCCCGGTATCGGATCAGTGTGTTTCAGCACCCGCAACACACGGCCTTGCGCGTTGGTTTCAACTTCTTCGTAGCCTACATGGCCATGCAGTTCGGACTCGTAGAAGCGTTCGATGCCGGTCTTGCCGATGGATTGCGTGCCGCGGTATTCGTTGTCGAGGTGCGACGCCTCTTTTTCGTTGATGCGCCCGACATAGCCAATCGAATGGGCAAAATGATCGCCCAGCGGATAGTGCCGAACGAACTGCGCCGCCACGTCTACGCCCGGCAGCAGGTATTGATTGACCGCCAATATGGCGATCTGCTGTTCGGTCAGTTCATACAGCAGGGTCGCGGGCTCGAACGGGTGGCGAACTTGCTTGAGTTCCTTGTCGAACAGAATCCGGTCCTCGTCGGGCAGTTCCAGCAGGGTCATCAGCTCATCAATCACCTTGTGCCAGTCCCCGGCGCGCTCGCGGGTCAGGGTCAGGTTGAAACTGGGGCGGTTGTCGGCCAGTACCTCGCCGTTACGGTCGAAGATCAAACCGCGCTCGGGCGGGATCGGCAGCACGTGCACCCGGTTGTTTTCAGAGATGGTCGAGTGGTAGTCAAACTCGGTGACTTGCAGAAAGTACATCCGTGCGATCAGGCAGGCAGCCAGCACAGCGACCAGTACCGCACAGGCGATCAGACGCTGGTTGACCAGCCGCGTCTCTTTTTCGTGGTCTTTCAGGGGGATTGGATTGGGCATTTCTACAGCTTCTCGGTGAAGGGCAAACAGCACAAACGAACGTGTAAATGAATATTTCGGCGCGCACCATAGCAAGAAGCGACTGATTGCAGGCGATTGAGCCGACAATCGCAGGATGAAAAATCTGTCAGAAACGGCTCACGCAGGCGTGGTCTGTGCCGTGCTGGAGGCTTCGCGGGCCTGCATGATGCGTGGCAGATTGGTCTCGATCCAGGTCGCCAGGGTTTCGACCTGCAAGGCGACTTCTTCGCCCATCGGCGTGAGCCGGTACTGCACGTGCGGCGGCACCACGGGCAGCGACTTGCGACTGACGAAACCGTCCTGTTCCAGGTGTTGCAGGGTTTGCGCGAGCATTTTCTCGCTGACCCCGCCGATCTTGCGCCGTATCTCGCTGAAGCGATGCATGCCGCCGCGCAAAACCACCAGCACCAGCACGCCCCAACGGCTGCAAACGTGGTTGAGCACAATTCTTGAAGGGCAATCGTTGGCCAGCACTTGCCCCTGACGAACGAACGCCAGCATGGACTCGACCGTTTCAGACTGTGGATGCGAGGCAGACTCACTCATGACACTTACCTTTTTGTACGTACTTACGAAAGGTAAGCATCATGACTATGCTGACGCTTCCTTTCAACCTGATTCAGGAGTAATTCCATGATCGTTGTCACCGGTGCCACTGGCCAGCTTGGCCGTCTCGTCATTGAACAACTGCTGGCGCGTGTCCCTGCCGAGCAGATCGTTGCCGCAGTCCGCAGCCCGGAAAAGGCCACTGACCTTTCGGCAAAAGGCGTTCAGGTTCGTCACGCCGACTATTCGCAGCCTGCAACGCTGGACAGCGCGTTTGCCGGTGCCGACAAGGTGCTGCTGATTTCATCCAGCGAAATAGGCCAGCGCTTTTCTCAGCATAAAGCGGTCATTGATGCGGCCAAGCGCTCCGGGGTCAAACTGCTCGCCTACACCAGCGTTCTGCATGCCGAGGCCTCGACGCTGGGCCTGGCCAAAGAGCATGTCGAAACCGAAGCTTACCTGCGCGCCAGCGGCCTGCCGTTCGCCCTGTTGCGCAATGGCTGGTACACCGAGAACTACACCGCCGGGGTGCCTGGGGCGCTGGCACATGGCGCCGTGATGGGCTGCGCCGATGAGGGCCGTATCAGCTCGGCTTCGCGCCTTGATTACGCTGAAGCTGCGGCGGTGCTGCTGACCTCCGGAGAGGATCAAAGCGGTCGCGTGTACGAACTGGCAGGTGACGAGTCCTATACCCTGACAGCATTTGCGGCCGAGCTTTCAAAGCAGGCCGGCAAGACCCTGCCCTACGTCAACCTGCCGCAGGCCGAGTTTGAAGCAGCATTGATTCAGGCAGGTCTGCCCTATTTTGTCGCCCGATTGCTGGCCGATTCCGATGCGGCAGCCGCCAAGGGCGCGCTGTTCGATGACAGCCGTCAGTTGAGCAAACTGATCGGCCGCCCTGCCACACCGCTGTCAGCAACCATCGCCGAGGCAGTGCGGGGCTGAGCGATGTAAACCTGATCGAATGATTTCAAACGGTGAAGGTCCCAGTTATGACCAAAGGCATCAAGCCTGAACCAAAGACTGGGAGTCTTCACATGAACAGCAAATCATTGATCGCCTGCATGACCTTGCTCGGCTGCTTCTGCGCCGCCACTCTGCCGGTTCACGCGGCAGAGACAGAAGACCCGAAAGTGACCGAGTCCAAGGACAACGTTCACGAACTGGAAGTGGGCTCCCGCGTGCCGGAGAAGTACCGCCGAAGCGATCTTGAGGTCAAGGACTGGAAAAGCAAGGGCCTGGAAGCGCCCGCCAAGGAAAGCGAGTGGGTGAAGATCAATGACAAATATGTGCGATTCCAGAAGGTCAATGGCCAGATAATGGATATCGTGCCGGTGAAAAAATAAGGCTCGGATACGCTCTGCATGAGCCTGCCTGGGTGACGCAGAGCATCACACCTGCGTCACCCTGACTCATCCGTTAAGCTACCCTCGTCACTGCGCAGACGGGAGACCCGCATGAACAGCATCCAACCCGAAAACTCGACCGCGACACCTTTCTTCTGGCGCGACGAGCAGTTGCCGTTCATTGAGGCGCGCTCGGTAGAAGACGGCCGACGGGTCTGTTATGCACCGCATTCACACGAGATCTTTTCCATCGGTGCAATTACCACCGGGCAAAGCACTTATCTGCACGAAAAGACTGCACAGCGCGTCGCCGCGGGCACTGTGGTGCTGATGAACCCCGGCGATGTGCACGCCTGCAACCCGATCAACGACCAGCCGTGGTCGTACCTGATGCTTTATGTGGACAGCCACTGGCTGAGCGATATTCAGCACGACGCCGGGCTGGACGCTAAATACGGATTTCAGCCCCTGTCGCACACCCGCAGCAGTAACCCGGTGCTGTTCGGCGCATTGACAGCGCTGTATCAGACGCTGATCGATGCCAAGGCCGACACCCTGCAAAAACACTGTGCCGCCGTATCGTTCTTCACGCTGATGCAGGAAACACTGGGCGATGCACCAGCACTTGCCCGCCGACCTTCCCCGCGAGTCACCCGTGCCGCCGACTACATCAACGACAACTTCACCCAGCCCATCAAGCTCGCCGATATCTGTACAGCAGCCAACCTCTCGGCGTCGTATCTGATTCGCTCGTTCGAGCAGCACTACCACCTGACGCCCCACGCCTACCTGCTCAATCGCCGCATCCAGCACGCACAAACCCAGTTGAAAAGCGGCAAGATGATTGCCGACGTTGCACAGGAAACAGGTTTTGCCGATCAGGCGCATCTTCAACGCGAGTTCAAAAAGCACCTGGCTGCAACGCCAGGACAGTATCGGTTGTGATGACCCGCGTCAGATCACCAGATACAGCGCGCAACCGACCAGCAGCAACGCCATGATCCGGTTGAACACGCGCACGCGTGCCGCGCTGCGCAAGTAGTGGCTCAGGAAACTCCCGGCAAAGGCCCAGCAGCCCAGTGACAGGTAGCACACCACGCAATAGATGGCTGCAAACTGCCAGATCAACAAAGCCTCGCCATTGGCGACAAAAACGCCCATGCCTGCGATCGACGCCAGCCAGGCTTTGGGGTTGAGCCACTGCATGATCGCACCCTGCAGCATCGACGGACCGCTGCCCTGCTCGCCCACACTCAATCGCCCGCTATCGGTCGCCAGCCGGAACGCCATGTACAACAGGAAAGCCACACCCGCCCATTGAATGATTCGGGTCAGAAAGGGCCATTGCTGCAAGGTTTCGTGCAGGCCGAAGCCGATAAGCAGCAACAGCAGGGTAAAACCCAGCGTTGCACCCAGCACATGGCGCATGCCGGGCCAGAACCCGTAGCGTGCACCGGCACTCAACGCTACGATATTGACCGGCCCCGGCGTGATGGACGACGCCAGCGCAAACGCTGCCATGGAAATCAGCAGACTCATGGAAAACCCCTCGAATACAATCAGAAATGATCGAATCAAGGTAGTGACGGCGACTCACGGCGTATTGAAGGAAATTGCCCTTAATCCGGTTTCAGTCATCCGCCGCGCTCGGCATACCGCCTAAAACCATTGCTTTTTTGTCCGCTTGGCTTACAAATGCAGTGTCGTCAGCCTGTAACCTCACTGCCACCTTCTCTGCGAGCCCGCTCCATGTCCAGAACCGTTGCCATTGCCTTCGCTTGCCTGCTTTCCTCCACGGCCCAGGCTGCCTGCCCTGCTGCGACCCCGGTCGACACCGCGCGCTGGATCTATGAAAAGCATCAGGATTTCTACCTCAATGGCAAAGGTGCGGCCGACTACCTGTCCAAACCTCTGTTGAGCCTGCTCAAGAAGGACTGGGCGTGCCAGAACGGTGATCAGTGTGCGGTCAGCGCCAACCCGTGGACCGACGCGCAGGATGGCGACGTGCAGAAGCCGATCGACTGGAAGCTGGTGTCCAACTCCGATAAACAGGCGGTGGTCGAAATGACCTACAACCTGGGTTACAAAGACGCCCCGCAACAGCCTGTGACCAGCCAGACGACACGCCTGCTGCTGGCTAAAAATGCCAGCAGTTGCTGGGTGCTGGACAACCTGCAAGGGCCGCAAGGTGTCGCGCTGATGCAGACCCTTGAACAATTCCCCTACGAAGGTGATTGATCGTGCTTGAAACAATTCGTCATTCTCGGTATCACAGCTACCTGAACCCGAAGAGCGAGCACCATGAATACCTTTGAGCAATCGATTATTGAGGCTGCGCAGGCCGCCACGCCCAATAACACCGATGCCGAACGCGAAGCCGCAAGAGTTGCCGCCACGCAGGCAGTCGCCGATATCATGGCCAGCCGCAGCGGGCTGGACCGTACGCTGGCGTTGGCTGAACTGCTGGACTCCTACTCAGAGCACGACGAGCAGGATGAGGATTAGCGCGGCGCCTGAAAAATTTATTTAACTCAGGCATTAAAGAAATCTATTCAGATCGCCGACAACTCTCTTGGGTGAGTTCGCTGGAACCGCCCTTTCATTTAGTGCGCTCGGATGCGACCTATCAGGGGAACCATCCGTGCAGATCGAGCAACTTGAAGACATTCAGGCTTACGTCAAGCGCACCGCAGACGACCTCGAACGCGTCTCGGCCAATATGGCCGGGCATCTTCTGTACCTTGAACGTACGTCTCGTCCGCACGAAGCCCAGGAAGTCAATGACCGGATCATGGGCCTGCGTGCCTCAGTGGATGGCCTTCGCGGCGTTTTCGGTCACTGATGGCTTACACGTCCCCGGCCTGCGATAACGGCCGTGCTACCTCTTCGAGTGACTTGCGCTCGGCAGCCGCGCCCCAGATCGACTGCACCAGCGCCGCCAGCAACATCAACCCCGCCCCGATCAGATAGCCGATAAACACATTGCTGCGCTCTCCGGTGTCGATCAGTTCCCCGAACAGCGTCGGGCCGATCATGCCGCCCAGCCCGGTACCAAACGCATAGAAAACCGCAATCGCCAACGCGCGAATTTCCAGCGGGAAGGTTTCGGCCACGGTCAGGTAGGCCGAACTGGCCGCTGCCGAGGCAAAGAAGAAAATCACCATCCACGCGATGGCCTGCTGGGTAACGTCCAGCAGCCCTTGCTGGAACAGATACCCACTGATTGCCAGCAGCACACCGGACAGGCCGTAGGTCAGGCTGATCATTGTCCGCCGCCCGACCACGTCAAACAGCCTGCCCAGCAGCAGCGGACCGCAGAAGTTGCCCAGCGCCAGTGGCAGCACGTACCAGCCAACCCGCTCGGCAGGTACGTCATAGAAGTCCGTCAGTACCAGCGCATAGGTGAAAAAGATCGCGTTGTAGAAGAACGCCTGTGCGGTCAGCAGCGTCAGGCCCACCAGCGAGCGCTGACGAAACGTCACCAGCAGGGTTCTGGCGACCTCGCCCAGTGGCGTGTGGTCGCGCACATGCAAACGTAAGGGCTTGCTCGTGACGGCAGGCAGCACATGGCCTCGGAGCTCTAAATCGGCCTCTATCTGCTCAACGATTTTCGTCGCCTGCGCTGACTGGCCGTGAATCAACAGCCAGCGCGGGCTTTTCGGCAGCCACAGACGCATCAGCAGCACCAGCAGCCCCAACACCGCGCCGATCCCGAAACACAGACGCCAGCCCAGTTCAGCGCCCACCCACAGCGGGTCCAGCAAGACAATCGAACCCACCGCGCCCAGCGCAGCGCCCAGCCAGAATGTGCCGTTGATGGTCAGATCGACCCAGCCACGGTAGCGGGCCGGGGTGAACTCCTGGATGGTCGAATTGATTGCCGTGTACTCGCCACCAATGCCCATGCCGGTCAAGAACCGGAACAGCATGAAACTCCAGACGCTGAACGAAAATGCCGTGGCGGCGGTGGCACCGACGTACAGCAGCAAGGTGATGAAGAACAGCTTGCGCCGACCGAGACGGTCCGCCAGCCAGCCAAACAGCAGCGCGCCGAGCACAGCCCCGGCGATGTATGCAGCACCCGCCAGGCCGATGTCGCTGTTGGTGAGGTTGAGCGCCGGGCTGGCCTTGAGCGCGCCGGCTACCGAACCTGCGAGGGTCACTTCCAGGCCATCGAGCAACCAGGTGATGCCTAGCGCAATCACTAGCAGCGTGTGAAAGCGCCCCCAGGGCAAGCGGTCCAGACGGGCCGGCAAATCGGTCTCGAAGACGGTGCCGTTTTTAGGCAGGATGGGCATGTTCGGCTACCTGACGGCTGACGTGGGCGTCAGGGTTCAGAGTCGCCCACGCCGATCAAGTTCAGCTCACCCAGAACCATAACAGCGTCAGGTTGGCAGCCGAGATCAGGCCGAACAGACCCCAGGCGGCCGTCTTGACCAGCCGGCTGTTGACGAACGGCCCCATCAACTGCGGATCGCTGGTGAAGCGGATCAGCGGCCAGAGCGCAAACGGCAGTTGCAGGCTCAACACCACCTGACTGAGCACCAGCATCTTGCCCACTGAACTGTCGCCCAGCCAGATCACCCCGATCAACGCCGGGATCAGCGCCAGCGCTCGAGTAATGAAGCGCCGCTGCCAGCAGGGAATTTTCGCCTGCAAAAAGCCCTCGAGCACCACCTGCCCGGCGATGGTGCCGGTAAATGTCGAGCTCTGCCCCGCTGCCAGCAAAGCCACGCCAAACAACACGCTGGCGATCGCACCGCCGACCAGCGGGTCGAGCAGGTGATAGGCGTCCTGAATCTCTACCACGTCAGTGTGACCGGTCTTGTGAAACGCTGCGGCGGCGAGGATCAGAATAGCTGCGTTAATGAGTAGCGCCAGGCTCAGCGAACCGATGGTGTCCAGGCGCGCATAACGAATGGCGCTGGCCTTGCTGGCGACATCCGTGCCGTTGACCCGCGTCTGCACCACCGAAGAATGCAGGTAAAGGTTATGCGGCATGACAGTGGCACCCAAAATGCCGATAGCGATGTACAGCGGCTCCTGGCTGCTCAGTACATCCCAGCTCGGTCGCAAACCGGCGACCACATCCGGCCAGAACGGCTTGATGAGGATCAGTTCGACGGCAAAGCAACTGGCGATAGTCACGATCAGCCCGAGCACGATGGCTTCCAGACGGCGGAAATTGGCGCCCTGCAGGGCCAGCACGATCAGCGTGTCGAAGGCAGTCAGCGCCACGCCTGTGGTAATGGAAACCCCCAGCAGCAGATGAAATGCCAACGCCGCGCCCAGCACTTCGGCCAGATCGGTGGCAATGATCGACAGTTCCGCCAGCAACCACTGGCCCTTGGCGACATTGCGGCTATAGCGAGCCGCAGACAACTGCGCCAGATCGCGCCCGGTGGCGATGCCCAGACGCGAGCAGAGGTTTTGCAAGACCATGCCTGACAGGCTGGCCAGCACCACCACGAACAGCAACGAGTAGCCGAAACGCGAGCCGGCTTCAATGGCCGTCGCCCAGTTACCCGGGTCCATGTAGCCGATCGACACCAGCAGGCCGGGGCCGACGAACAACATCATTTTGCGCAGCAATGAAGCGTTGGGCGGGATGGCGACGCTGTCGGTGGTCGCCGAGGGGCAGAACGGCGCGGTGGCAGTGGTGGGCAGTTTGTACGTCACGGGAACCCGGCAGGCAGAAGAATGAAGAACCTCATCCTAAGGTTTTGCGACACATGTTGATACATCCTTGTTGGCTTCATGATTTTTGTCATGCGCGGGGTCATTCATCGTTTGAAATATCGTCTTCGCGAGCAAGTTCGCTCCACGCCTGCGGGCAGAAGGCTGAAAACACCGTTTTCCGGGTTTTTCAGGACTTGTGTGTAACGCTGGGCGCGTCAGACTCAGGCGCCCGAAACTGCGCCAGGCCAGCATCACGCGATAAAAACGCTCGAAATATGTCTGACTAAACAATCATTCATCTTTTAGGCGTGAATAACCGCATTAAAAGACCAATCATTACAAATTGTAAGGAGTATCATTCCCCCTCTAACAAGCACTCGGGACGGCCATTGATGAATCCATCACCTCAAACCGACGACGCTACAGCCGCGCCGCTTCGGGCTGCGTTCATCTCGGCTCGCATCGACAGGCTGCCGGCGGTTGCCACCATCTGGCGGTTGGTTGCCCTGCTGTCAATCGCCGGTTTTTTCGAGCTTTACGATCTGTTCCAGACGGCGTACATCAGCCCCGGCCTGGTTCGCGACGGGATCTTTGCCACGGGCAGCCAGGGTCTGTTTGGCTTTTCCGATCAGGCGGCGTTTGCCTCGGCGACCTTTCTCGGCCTGTTTTTCGGTGCCAGTCTGCTCAGCCCGATTGCCGACCGTTACGGTCGCCGCGCCATCTTTACCTTCGCGTTGATCTGGTACACCGTCGCGACGGTGATCATGGGCCTGCAAACCTCGGCGCTGGGCGTGATTGGTATGCGTTTTATAGTAGGCATTGGCCTCGGGGTCGAACTGGTCACCATCGACACTTACCTGTCGGAATTGGTACCCAAACGCATACGCAGTTCGGCGTTTGCCTTCGCGTTTTTTATCCAGTTTTTATCGGTCCCCAGCGTTGCGCTGATGTCGTGGTGGCTGGTGCCTCAGGCACCGTTCGGTTTTTCTGGCTGGCGCTGGGTGGTGATCGGCAGTGCCGTGTTCGCCCTGTTTGTCTGGTGGCTGCGCTCGGCGCTGCCGGAATCACCTCGCTGGCTGGCGCAGCAGGGCCGCTTCGACGAAGCAGAACGGATCATGGATGGCATTGAGGCTCGCTGTATCAAAGAACACGGCAAGCCGCTGGATGAGCCACAACCGGACAGCGTCGCAATCGAAGGCAAAGGCCGCTTCGCCGACATTTGGCAACCGCCCTACCGCCGTCGTGCATTGATGCTGATCGTGTTTCACGTCTTCCAGGCTATCGGCTTTTTCGGCTTCGGCAACTGGCTACCTGCCCTGCTCTCCGGGCAAGGCCTCAGTGTTACGCACAGCCTGGGTTATGCGTTTGTCATCACGCTGGCCTATCCGCTGGGTCCGCTGTTGTTCGTGAAGTTTGCCAATCGTTTTGAAAACAAATGGCAGATTGTCGGTTCAGCTCTGGGGGCGATGATCTTCGGCAGCCTGTTTGCGTTTCAGACCAGCGCCGCGGGCCTGGTCTTGTGCGGCATCATGATCACGTTCTGCAATGCGTGGCTGAGTTTCAGTTACCACTCGTATCAGGGCGAGCTGTTCCCGACCAACATCCGTGCCCGCGCGGTGGGCTTCTGCTACTCGTTCAGCCGCCTGTCTACGGTGTTCAGCAGCCTGTTGATCGGGATTTTTCTCGACCACTTCGGCACGCCGGGGGTGCTCGCCTTCATCGTCAGCAGCATGCTGATCGTGATGATCACCATCGGCCGCTTCGGCCCTCGCACACGCAACCTGGCGCTGGAGCAGATAACCCATCGCTAATGCTGAACGGTCGCATCCCAAAGGAAGGGCTCAAGCCTGAGCCCACTCCACGTCGGTCACACCGAAGTGTTCGGCATACGGTTTCGACACCCGGGCGACCTTCTCCAGTCGATATTTGGGTATTCGCGCGAGCCCGGCATCGACACTTGCGTAATGCCATGCTTCAGCATTGTCCATATTCTCGGTTCGTATATAAAAACTCTTGAACGAACCATTTAACAGATAATCAATGCGGTAATGTTTTGGAAGTGCCATTGAAAGCCTGATCCTTTTTTCAGCAGTGGCTTGAAGTATAGGTGACCCAAACCCATGCGAAAAAATTCATTCTTTTTTTGCTAGATGCGATCAGCGAACATTTTCCCGCCCTATATCGGCAAGCCCCAATTGCGCTCGCGCAACGCTGTTCCTTGAATGATCAGCGCTGTCAGCGGGATGTTACAGCGCCGCTGAATCAAAGCACCGGCACAACGCAGGAAGTTGAATAAATACTCCAATTGAATGACCTATCGAATGGCGGCCGCTAACCACCTCAGCGTGCGGGTATCAAGCCGTTGCAGTGACCTTTCAATGTATCGCCTGACGATTGTCGAAGTGACGCAACATACAAACAACAGGCGTCACTGGATTGAGCGCCCTGTCAGACGCTGAGCTTTCGCGACAGAAATTCACGAATGTAGTCGGCCACTTCGGGCGCATGGGTTTCCAGCGTGAAGTGACCTGCATCCAGAAGATGCACTTCAGCATTTGGAACATCCCTGAGATAGGCCTGCGCGCCCGGCGGGATAAAAGCCGGATCGTGCCTGCCCCAGACGGCCAGTAAAGGCGGCTGGTGTTTGCGCAAGTACGCCTGGAATGCAGGATAAGCCGCCACGTTGCTGCGGTAGTCCAGAATCAGGTCAAGCTGAATCTCCTCGGCACCTGGCCGCGCCATGTACAGGATGTCCAGGTTATAGCCGTCGGGCGCAAGCTTCTCGGGGTCGGCACCGGTGCCGTACTGCCAGTCGCGGATTGTCTCCGGCGACAACGACGGGCGACAGGCCTCGCGATTGGCTGCCGAGGGGTCGCGCCAGTAAGCCTGCCACGGGTCCCATTGATCACTGAAGCCCTCCAGATAGGCGTTGCCGTTCTGGGTGATGATTGCCGTCACTTTTTCCGGGTTCGCTGCGGCAAGACGCAGACCGGTTGGCGCGCCGTAATCGAATATGTACAAGGCGTATTGGCTCAGTTGCAACGCTTCGGTAAAGCCTTCGATCACCTTGTAAAGGTTTTCAAAGCTGTACTCGAACTGCCCGCGCGGCGGCGCTTTGGTGTTGCCAAAACCGGGCAAGTCAGGCGCAATCAAACGGTACTGAGTCGCCAGCAACGGCATCAGCGTGCGGAACATATGGCTGGACGTCGGGAAGCCGTGGAGCAGCAGAAGCACCGGGGCATCCTTACGGCCGACTTCACGATAGAACACCTCTACATCGCCGACTTGCCGAGTGTGAAACGTGACACGGAAGGCATCATCGAAGGCCATAGTCTTTTCCTGGGTCGAGGGACTGTTTGGGTAAGAAGCAGCGCTGACCAGCGAAGCGCCAATAACAGATGCCGCGCCGATGACAGAGCCCTGTAAAACCTTGCGCCGACTGACGGCAGATGCCGCACCTGTGGAGCCGGCTGAATCGGAATTGCTCATGTCAGAACCTGGTGTGAATGAAGTGACGTCAATCCTAGTTGTTGCAATAGCTATCGAGAATGGCCAAAAAACTCAATTCACTCTTTCCGTTTCTGCAAAGCTGCTAGAGTCTCGACCACATATCGGTACGAAGAACGTTCACGATGGATCGCATTCAGGAAATGACGCTGTTTGCCGCATTGGCCGGGCAGACCAGCTTCACCGGTGTCGCCCGACACGTTGGGCTGTCTACCGCTACCGTGACACGCGCAGTGGCCAGCCTGGAAAGCAGGCTGGGCATTCTGCTGGTGGTGCGCACCACCCGTAACATGCGCCTCACCAAGGCCGGGCAACGCTTCGCGGAGGATTGTCGCCGCTTGCTGGCCGACCTGTCTGAAGCGGAAAACGCTGCGGCGGGTGTGCATGCGCTGCCAGCCGGCACGTTGACGGTCACCGCACCGCAAATGTTCGGCGCGTTGCATGTCACGCCGGTATTGACCCGTTTTCTCAGTGAGTACCCGGCAGTGGATATTCGCGCCATTCTGGTGGACCGGGTCGTGTCCATGCTCGATGAGGGAGTCGATGTGGCGGTGCGCATCGGTGCGTTGCGCGATTCGTCCTTGACGGCCATCCGTGTCGGCAGCGTGCGGCGCATGGTCTGCGCATCGCCTGTTTACCTGACGCAGCATGGCACGCCCCGGCACCCTGACGATCTGCAACAGCACGCCACCATCTCGACGTCGGCCCCGGAACGGCCACCCCACTGGGCGTTTCGAGTCGATGATCAGGACTACTCGGTGAATGTCGCCTCAAGGCTCAGCCTGACGTCCTTCCAGGCGTCGATCAATGCCGCGTTGCAGCATTGGGGGCTCACTCAGGTGCCGCACTACCAGATACGCGAGCACCTGCACAACGGCAGACTCGTTTGCGTACTGGAAGATTTTGAAATCGCTCCCGAACCGGTGCACGTCGTCTACTCGGAGGGCCGCCGTGGCTCTTCCAGGGTAAGGTCGTTCGTGGATTTCTGCGTCAGTGCCCTGAGGGAAGATCTGCAGTTTGAAGCTGCAGGGTGAATGAACGCAGCCAGACAGCGGTCATTCACCCACACCGACACCCTTCAGGGTTGCCAAAGCGCCTGTTCGCCGCTCAGTTTACGGTCCAGGAAACTCGCCGCACTGATCAGCGCCAAGTGACTCAGGGCCTGCGGCGTGTTGCCCAGATGACGGGCATGGCCGTCGAACTCTTCGGCATACAAACCCAGCGGGTTGGCGTAACGCAGCAGCTGCTCGAACTCCAGGTGCGCCTGCTCTACCCGACCGGCGCGGGCCAGGCATTCGACATACCAGAACGAACAGGCCACAAACGCGCCCTCCTCACCTGCCAGGCCATCATCATGGTCGTCATCATTGCGGTAGCGGAACACCATTCCGTCACGCACCAGCGCAGCTTCGATGGCGTCCAGCGTCGCCAGCCATTTCGGGTCATTGGCACCGACGAAGCGCACCAGCGGCATCAGCAGCATCGAGGCGTCCAGATTGCGGCTGCCTTTGTACTGCACAAAATGACCGAGTTCTTCGTTCCAGAAGTTGTCCCAGATGTCGTTCTGGATATCTTCACGGACCTTGTTCCAGCGCTCGAATGGCCCTGACAGTGAGCGTTTAAAGGCCAGGCGCAGTGCCCGGTCCAACGCGACCCAGCACATCAGCCGCGAGTGCAGAAAGTGCTGGTCGCCACCGCGCATTTCCCAGATACCCACGTCGCGGTCGTTCCAGTGTTCGCACACATAATCGACCTGGCGCACAACGTGCTGCCAGCCGTCATGGGAGATCGCGTCGCCGTACTTGTTGGCCAGGTACACGGCGTCCATCAATTCGCCGTAGATATCCAGCTGAACCTGCTTATACGCCTCGTTGCCGATCCGCACCGGCTGCGCACCGCCGTAACCGGTCAAGTGATCGAGGTGCTCCTCGGGCAGTTCTGCGTGGCCGTCAAGGGCATACAGAATGCCGAGCTTCTCGGTCTGCTCGCAGCAGTCGTCCAGTCGCCCGCGCACCCAGCCCATGAAGGCATTGGCCTCATCGGTGTAACCCAGGCGCATGAACGCGTACACGGTGAATGAGGCGTCACGGATCCACGTGTAACGGTAATCCCAGTTACGCTCGCCAGCTTCGGTTTCCGGCAGGCCGAACGTCGCAGCGGCAACAATGCCGCCATGCTTGCGCGAAGTCAGCAATTTGAGCGCCAGTGCCGAACGGGTGACCATTTCGCGCCAGCGGCCCTTGTATTGCGACTGTCCGGCCCAGCGCCGCCAGAACTTCAGGGTGTCATCGAAATAACGCGAGCACTTGCCTGCAGCAACATTCGGGTCGTCGATGCCACCCAGAATGAACTCGATGGTCTGGCCTTTGTGCATGTGAAACTCGGCGACGGCGTCGTGCTGTTCCAGGTGCAACGGCGTAGCTGCTGACAAGCGCATGCCCGGCTGCCCTTGGGCCTCGAAACAGATGTCCTGACCATCGACGCGCGCGGTGGTGTCGGCACGGCTGTAGTCCATGCGCACGCGACAACGCATGCGTATCGTGGCCTCGCCAAAACGCACCTGAACCCGGCGCACGATGCGTGGCAAGTCGTCTTGATCCTCGCCGATCGGCATCAGATCAGTGACTTCCACCACTGCCTGCTCGGCAATCCAGCGGGTTTGCAGCACATTGGTGTCCGGCAGATAGATCTGCAGCCTTCTGGCGTCCGGCAGGTCAGGCGCCAGTTGAAAGATCCCGGCGTCGGGGGTGTCCAGTAGCGCGGTGAAGATCGACGGGCTGTCGAAGTCCGGCCAGCAACAGAAGTCGATACTGCCGGTGTCGGCAATCAACGCAGCGCTGCGCATGTCGCCGATAATGCCGTGGTCTTCGATACGGTTTTGTGCTTCTTGCGGACGATCAGCCATTGCCACGGAACTCCGGATAGAGGGTCATGCCGCCATCGATGTACAGGGTGGTGCCATGCACGTAATCCGAGGCGTCGGAGGCCAGCCACAGCACCGCATTGGCGACGTCTTCCGGCTCACCGATGCGCCCGTAAGGGATCAGCTTGAGCATTTCCTTTTCGGCGTCGCCCTTGCGTGCGTCGGCATTGATCGGCGTGCGGATGGCACCCGGCGCAACGCTGTTGACGCGGATTTTCAGCTCGCCGACTTCCTGGGCAATACTGCGCATCAGCAGGTCGACTCCGCCCTTGGAGGCGGCGTAATTGACGTGCCCGGCCCACGGGATCAACTGGTGCACCGAGCTCATGTGAATGATCTTGCCCATCGCCCGCGACACCTCCGGGCGCATGCCTTGCTTGATGAACTGGCGCAACGCAGCGCGGGCGCAAAGAAACTGCCCGGTCAGGTTGACGTTGATAACGGTGTTCCAGTCTTCCAGGCTCATGTCGACGATGGCTGCGTCTTTCTGCAGGCCCGAGTTGGCGACCAGAATGTCCAGCGCGCCAAAGTGCTCGATGGTCTGCGCAAACAGACATTCGACATCTTCCTCTTTCGACACATCAGCCCCGACAGCAAGCGCACGACCGCCCGCTGCACGAATCTCTTCAGCCAGCTTCTCGGCAGGTTCAGCCTTGGAATTGTAATTGATCACCACCGCTGCACCGGCGTCCGCCAGCGCTCGCGCGGCACCCGCGCCGAGACCGGAACTGGCGCCGGTGACGATTGCGACTTGTTGCTTGAGTGAGATATGCATCTGAATTCAGCCTCGGAGTAAGCACCCTAGTGCTGACTGACGAGGCTGAACGTAAGTTCAGTGCAGGTTATTCCTGGTTCAGGTTACGGCGCAGGGTTGGGCTGCGAGGTGTGAATGGCCTCGATTGCCTCAATGACTTCATCGGACAGCGTGACGTCGATGCTCTTCAGGTTGATCTCCAGTTGATCCAGCTTGGTGGCACCAATGATGTTGCTGGTCACGAACGGGCGGCTGGTGACGTAGGCCAGGGCCATCTGCGAAGGGTCCAGACCGTGTTCGCGGGCCAACGCAACGTACTTGGCAGTGGCGCTGACGGCCTGCGGATTGTTATAACGCTGAAAGCGCTCGAACAGGGTCAGGCGACCATCGGCCGGGCGTGCGCCATCTAGGTATTTACCCGCCAGCACACCGAACGCCAGTGGCGAGTAAGCCAGCAGACCGATCTGTTCGCGAATGGCGATCTCTGCAAGGCCGACCTCGAAAGTACGGTTGAGCAGGTTGTAGGGGTTCTGGATCGACACGGCACGCGGCAGATCAAGGGTTTCGGCCAGGTGCAGAAAACGCTGGGTGCCCCATGGTGTTTCGTTGGACAGGCCGAAGTGGCGAATCTTGCCTTCCTTGACCAGATCCGCCAGTACCGACAGGGTCTCCTGAATCTCGACCGCCTTGTCATCCGGGTCATGGGTGTAGCCCAGCACGCCGAAAAAGTTGGTCTTGCGATCCGGCCAGTGCAACTGGTAAAGGTCCAGATAATCGGTGTTCAGGCGTTTAAGGCTCGCCTCAAGCGCGGTGGTAATGTTCTTGCGGTCCAGGCGTGGATTGCCATCGCGGATATGCTCCATGCGGCCGGGGCCCACGACCTTGCTGGCCAGCACCCAGTCACTGCGGTCGCCGTACTTCTTGAAGTACTCGCCAATGATGCTTTCGGTCTTGGTGTAGGTCTCGCTGCGCGGCGGCACCGGGTACATTTCGGCGGTGTCGAGGAAGTTGACCCTGGCCTCTTTGGCCATGCGGATTTGCTCGAATGCTTCAACCTGGGTGTTCTGCTCGCCCCAGGTCATGGTGCCCAGGCAGATGGCGCTGACCGACAGGTCGGTTTTGCCCAATTTACGAAATTGCATCGATGTCTCCGATCGGTTCAGAAGAATACGGTGTGAAACAGGGCTCCCATAAAACGCCGACTGGTCATGCACTGCAACACTTTTTATCTAACGATAACCCTGTGCCTGAAGATCAAACAGCGCGGCGTAGCGCCCTGCGGCGGCGATCAGGCTGTCATGGTCACCGCGTTCCAGCACCCGACCGTGTTCCAGCACCACGATGTGCTCGGCGTTGCGCACGCTGGAAAAACGATGGGAAATCAGCAGCGTCATGCGGCCCCTGGCGTATTCACGAAAATGCTCGAACACTGCGGCTTCTGCGCCAGCATCCAGCGCCGCAGTGGGCTCATCGAGAATCAGGATATCGGCGTCGCGACGCATGTAGGCGCGCGACAGGGCGATTTTCTGCCACTGCCCGCCGGACAGCTCCTGACCGCCCGCGAACCAGCGGCCCAGCTGGGTGGCGTAGCCCTTATCGAGCTGCTCGATGAACTGCGCGGCCATGCCTTGCGCTGCGGCTTCGCGCCAGCGGGTTTCATCGTGAAACGCCTGGGTATCGCCGACACCGAGGTTCTCGCCGACCAGAAACTGATAGCGGATGAAGTCCTGGAAGATCACCCCAATGCGCGAACGCAGCGCGTCTTCGTGCCATTCCTGCAGGTCGCTGCCATCCAGCAGAATGCGGCCCTGATCGGGTTGATACAGCCGCGTCAGCAGTTTGATCAGCGTGGTTTTGCCCGAACCGTTTTCGCCCACCAGCGCCACGCTGCGACCCGGTGCCAGGTGCAGGTCGATGTTTTCCAGTGCCGCACGGCGGGTGCCTGGGTAGGTGAAGCTCACATTTTCGAAACGCATGCCGTCACCGGGCAGCACGCCCTGCGTGAGGCTGCCTGTTGGCGGGGTGACCGGCTGGCCGAGGTAGATGTACAAATCAGCCAGGTACAGCCCGTCTTCGTACAGGCCGCTGATTGCGCTGAGGCTACTGCTGACCGCGGCTTGCCCCTGTTTGAAGAGCACCAGGTACATGGTCATCTGACCCAGCGTGATCCGCCCGTGCACGGCATCGACCACCACCCAGGCATACGCCAGATAGAACGAGGCAGTGCCCAGCAAGCCGAGCAGAAAGCCCCAGCCGTCACGGCGCACGGTCAAACGGCGGTCTTCGGCGTACAGCCGTTCAAAGGTGTCGCGATAGCGCTTGAGCAGCAGCGGCGCGAAGCCGAACAGCTTGACCTCCTTGATATAGCCTTCGTGGGAAAGCAGTGTTTCGATGTAATTCTGCCGACGGGTTTCGGGGGCACGGCGGGTAAACAGCCGAAATGCATCGCCGGAAAAATGCGCCTCAGCAAAGAAGACCGGCAGCGCACCCACCACCAGAATCAACAACGCCCAGGGCGAAAAATGCACCAGCAGCACGGCGAAACTGATCAGGGAAATAAGGTTTTGCAACAGGCCCAGCGACTTGGTCACCAGCGCCAGCGGCCGGGTCGAGGCTTCACGCCGGACACGCACGAGTTTGTCGTAGAACTCCGAATCCTCGAACTGGGACAGTGACAGGGTCTGGGCTTTCTCCAGAATCAAGGTATTGACCTTCTGCCCCAGCAGCACCCGCAACAGCGCCTGCTGTACCGACAGCCCGCGTTGCGCACCGGCCAGCAGCGCCAGCACGCCCGCCTCCAGTAACACATAGCGCAACACCGGCCATAACGGCGCGTCACCCGTGCTGGCGTGCAATTGCATGGCGCTGACCACGGCATCGACGATACGCTGCCCCAGCCAGGCGGCCAGCGCAGGCAACAAGCCTGCAACCAGCGTGGCGAGGATCAGGCCGACGGACAGCGCACGGGAAGTGGTCCAGACCAGATGCATGGCCCGCAAGGCCTGCTGCAGAAAAATCGTGAAGCGTTTTAAAACGGGCATACGTCAAATAAGTCCTGAAGAGCCTTGAATAAAGGGCTGAAACCACGAGATTTCTCGCCAAGTCGCACCCTCAAAATCGGACGCAGAGCGTCCGGTCTTGATAATGCAGCGCGACGCAGATGTGTGATCGCTTTTCCGGGCTCAAGCTCCCTTCGGCGCGCGCAGCACGCAGCGTTCGCGGCGGTCGTCCACGCGTTCGGCGAACCAGGCGGTGGTCAGGTTGCGGGTGATTTTCGGGCTTTTCAGGGTAATGCCCGGCAGGATGGCTCTTGGCAAGGGCTTGCCCGCGGCCCGGTCCGCCAGCGCGAACACCTTGCTGTAGAGGTCCGTCTCCTCGAATTCCAGGGTATCGCCCTGCTTGAGCTGGTTCCAGATCTGCGACTTGTTCATGCCCAACCGGTCACTCAGGGTACGCACGGCAAGCTCAGTGGAACCGGGTGAGGTGGAGTCGAAACGGATCAGGTCGCCATCGAGCGCCAGTTCTATGCCGGTCGCGCGGCTGACCGCATTCTGAAATGCTGCATTGCGGCTGGCGTACCAGCCCGCATTGAAGTCGGCGAAGCGATACAGCGACTGGGTGTAGCTCACCGGGTAACCGAGCAAGTGGGCCACGCCGAAATACATACCGCCACGACGAGTGAACACCTCGCGCCGAATAGAACCATCAACCGCGTATGGATAATCCTCGGCGTGCTTTTCAGCAAAGGCGATGCTGACCTGCATCGGGCCGCCGGTCTTGACCGGGTTGAAGTTGCCGAACAACGCCTCGCCCAGCGGCACCATGCCGATGAAGTCATCAAAAATGGCGCTGAGGTCTTTTTCGGTATGAGCCGAATCGAGCCGCTTGCCGTAGGTCTTGCCATCCGGCGAGCGCACGCGCAGCGCGGTAGCGATCAAGGCATTGGGGATATGCAGCCGCGCGGCGCGCCGGTCGATTTCGGCACGCGCGATGCGGCCCATGTTCGGCACGGCCGGATCAACCTGAAAGGTCGACTCCTGCTCGGTCACGGCCAGCACCGAACACAGGTTTTCAGTGCTCAGCGGAATTTTCTGCGCGGCAAACGCGGCCTGGATATCCGTCGCCCAGGCCTGTCGATCCGTGACAGTGGCAGGTATCAGCCGCACGATCTTCGCGCGCGCCTGTTCCGGGCTCAGCTCAGGTTCCTGAACACGCTGGGTGCCGCAACCGGCCAGCACCAACAGCCCGGCGCTCAGCATGAGCGATTTGCATAGCCTTCTATTCAATCCATGACTCCTGGCAGATTCGCGCTTCAACGCACTGTTCACTTCAGAAGACGTTTTACCTTAAAAGGCTTTTACTTCAAAAAACCGACCAGTCGACCCTCGCGCTGAGTTTTTCCAGCGCAGCCATACCGACAAGGGAATTGCCCGCTGCGTTCAACGCAGGAGACCACACACAGACCGAAGCGCGCTCCGGCACAATCGCCACAATCCCGCCGCCAACTCCGCTCTTGCCGGGCAGACCGACGCGATAAGCAAAGTTGCCGGCTTCGTCGTAAAGACCGCTGGTGGCCATGATCGAATTGACCTGAGTGGCCTGGCGTGCGGTGAGGATCTGCACGCCACTGTGGGCGCAAAAACCCTGATTGGCCAGAAAACCGAACGCTTTCGCCAGATCGATGCAATTCATGCTCAGCGCACAATGGTGAAAATAGCTGCGCAACACGTCTTCTACATCGCCGTGGAAATTGTCGAAGGATTTCATCAGATAAGCCGCCGCCGCGTTGCGCGAACGGTGCTGGTATTCGGATTCGGCCACCTTGGAATCGGAAGTGATCGAGCGGTTGCCGCACAGGCGACGCACGAAATCGCGCATCGACAACGACGGGGCGGCAAAACGCGCCTGATTGATGTCGCAGATCACCAGTGCACCGGCATTGATGAACGGGTTGCGCGGCCTGCCCTGCTCGAACTCCAGCTGCACCAGCGAGTTGAACGGCTGGCCGGATGGCTCGTGGCCAAGGCGCTGCCAGATGTCCTCGCCGGAATGGCCGATGGCCTGCACCAGGCTGAATACCTTGGAAATGCTTTGAATCGAAAACAGCGTCTCGGCGTCACCGGCGCTGAACACCTGGCCGTCGTTGCCATATACCGCGATGCCCAACTGATCAGGCCGCACCCCGCCCAGCGCCGGAATGTAATCGGCCACCTTGCCCTGACCGAGCAAGGGTCTTACTTCATCGAGGATTTCGTTCAGCAGGTCGTGCATGTGTGCGCCCCTTGTTTTGGGTGCGCACACTACACCAACCCTCGGCGCCTCGCATCACTGCATTGCAGGCTCACTCCCTGTAATCGGTGCCGCTGCGCTCCAGCTCGCGAATCAATGCATTCCAGTGCCGTGCAACCCCCGGCCCATGCCCGTCCTTGATGACCTTGGCCTGCTCTTCAACCCTGGCGATGACTTCCTGCGGAGGGAACACCAGTTCGTCATTACCCGCCGACTGCGCGGCGATCTGAATGTTGCAGGCGTACTCCAGAGCATGAAGCTGCTGAAAGGCATGTTCGACGCTCACGCCACCGGTCAGTAACCCGTGGTTACGCAGGATCATCACGCTCTTGTCACCCAGATCGGCGACCAGCCGTTCGCGCTCGCTCAAGTCCAGCGCAATACCTTCGTAGCCGTGATAGGCCACGCGCCCGGAAAAGGCAATCGAGTGCTGGGAAATCGGCAGCAGCCCGCCTTTCTGCGCCGACACCGCAATACCGTCGCGGGTGTGGGTGTGCAACACCGCTTGCAGGTCATGACGTGCCGCGTGAATGGCGCTGTGGATCACGTAACCGGCGTAGTTGATGCCCAATCCGGTCGGGTCATCGACAATCGTGCCGTCGATATCGACCTTGACCAGATTGGACGCTGTGATTTCATCGAACAGCAGGCCGAAGGCGTTGATCAGAAAGTGCTCGTCCGGCCCCGGCACCCGCGCCGAGAAATGCGTGTAGATGTGATCGGTCCAGCGCTTGAGCGCCGCCAGACGATACGCCGCCGCCAGCTTGACCCGGACCTCCCATTCCTGTGGCGACACCCGATCGCGCACACTGCCGCCACCTGACGGCGTGGTCTCTGGCTGGATCGGCAAAGCGCTGACGTTGCTCATGGTATTGCTCCTGAAAGACTGCAAACGATCAACAAGACTAGGCGCATCACAAATCAATTAAAAATTACATTTACTTCTAAGCTAATTATAAAAAAAAAGAATATTAGAAAGCGTGACTCTGGTGGCAAGGCTGTCTGAATATGCGAGCTATGTTTATGCTATAAAGTTATTTAAAAAATATTTTATATAGCAATATGCTGCAAAAAATCTCATTTACGTGTTGGAGCTGCGCATGTCAAAAACCGTCCTGTTTCTTCCCCGCTTGAGTCGCCTGGCAGCCGCCATCGGTCTGGGTGCCGCACTGTTGACTGGCTCGCTGATCGCCCCTGCCAGCGCACAGGCTGAAGGCGAAATTCGCATTGCCGAGCAGTTCGGTATCGTCTACCTGCTACTCAACGTGGTGCGCGATCAACAACTGATCGAGAAGCACGGCAAGCAAGACGGTCTGGAGATCAAGGTGGACTGGACTCAGTTGTCCGGTGGCTCGGCGGTCAACGATGCGCTGCTGTCAGGCTCCATCGACATTGCCGGTGCCGGTGTTGGCCCGTTGCTGACCATCTGGGACCGTACCCATGGCAAACAGAACGTCAAGGCGGTCGCTTCGCTGGGTAACTTCCCGTATTACCTGGTGAGCAATAACCCCAACGTCAAAACCATTGCCGACTTCACCGAAAAGGACCGCATCGCCGTACCGGCAGTCAGTGTTTCAGTGCAGTCACGCTACCTGCAATTCGCCGCTGCCAGACTCTGGGGCGACAAGGAATACGCACGGCTGGACAAGTACACTCTGAGCCTGCCCTACCCTGACGCCGCCGCCAGCCTGATTGCGGGCGGGACCGAGCTGACCGGGCACTTTTCCAATCCGCCGTATCAGGATCAGGAACTGAAAAACCCTAACGTGCATGTCGTACTCAATACCTATGACCTGTTAGGCCCGAACTCGCCCACGGTGCTGTTCGCCACCGAGAAATTCCGTAACGAGAATCCGAAGACCTACAAGGCATTCATTGAAGCGCTGAGCGAAGCCGAAGCCTTCGTCAACAAGGACATTGGTGCAGCAGCCGATACCTACCTGCGCGTCACCAAAGCGAAGATTGATCGCGCCGAGCTGCTCAAGATCATTGACCAGCCGGAGTTCCAGTTCACCATCACGCCGAAGAACACCTACCCCTTGGCCGAGTTCCTGTACCGCGTGGGCGCGATCAAGAACAAGCCAGCGTCGTGGAAGGATTACTTCTTTCAGGATGCCACGCCGTTGCAGGGCAGTTGAGCTAGCGCACTTATCCTCATACGCAACAGTCGTTCAGCGTATAGACAAGTCCAGATGACGGGCTTCTGCCCGGTCCGCTCCCACGGCCTTCGGCCAGAATCAAGAGCGGACTTGTGTATAACGCGAAGCATTGGGACGACAATCAGCGGCCAATCAAATTACCAGTTATACGTCACCTTCCCGTAGTAAAACGCCCCGCTGTACCCGTAAGGCGAGAAGGTGCTGTAGGCCAGGTTGCCGCCGCTGGACGAGAAGTCGTTGAGTTTCTCGGGGTACTTGTCGGTGACGTTGTCGCCGCCCAGTGTGAAGACCCAGTTCTTGAGTTTGTAGTCGGCAGCGAGGTCCAGCAACCAGGCAGCGCTGAAGGTCTGGTCGTTGACTTTGTCGGCCTGGTAGCTGGTGAACTCGCCGTAGCGCACCAGATTGGAGTGCAGCGCCCAGTTGCCGAACGTGAGGTCGTTACCCAGCGTCAGTTTATGCTGAGGTGTGGTGTCGCCGAGCAGACCGATACGTTCCCTGCGGTCCACCCGAACCAGGTTCACGCCCAACTGATTGAGGACCGCCGGGTTGTCTTTCACATCCGTGACTTTGGTGTGGTTGTAGTTGTAGCCCACCGTGCTGTTCCAGCGCACGCCGTTGTCGAACTGGTAGCGATAATTGGCCACCAGATCCACGCCGTCGGTGCTGGTATCGGTGGCGTTGGTGAAGTAACGCGCGCTGGTGTAGTTGATATCGCCCACGCCATTGGCGCGCAGGTAGTTGATCGCGGTGTTGTTGAGCACCAGGTTGGACGACAGCGAGATGCGGTCCTGAATGTCGATGCGGTAGACGTCGGCCGTCACGGTCAGGCTATCCAGCGGTTGCAGTACCAGGCCCAGGCTGTAGTTGCGCGACTTTTCGGGTTTCAGGTCTTCTGCGCCCAACAACTGCGCAACGTTGCTGCCGGCCGGGAACGTACCCGCTTCCTGAATGGTGCTGCCGATCAACTGTGACGAGGTAAACGTGAAGTTCTGCTGGGCCAGCGATGGCGCACGGAAGCCCGTCGATACGCTGCCACGCAGGGCCACCTGCGGGGTGAAATCGTAGCGGGCCGAGAGCGAGCCACTGACGTTGGAGCCGAAATCGCTGTAGCCCTCATGGCGAACGGCGGCCGACACACCCAGTTTTTCGGTCAGGTTGGTCTCAACGTCCAGATACTGGGCGAAGTTGTGTCGCGAGTAACTGCCCGCATCGGCAGCGCGAAAGCCACCCAGCCCGGAACTGCCGGTCTGGAAATACGACTCCGCCTGCCCCGCCTCGATCTGATAACCCTGACGCAGGTATTCCGCACCAAAGGCGACCGACACCGGATAAGGCAGCCACGTTGCGTTGAACTCCCGCGACAGGTCCAGGCTCAGCTGTTTCTGGTCGTTGGTCAGCGTGCCGTTATCGAACGAGCGCGGCGTGTTCAGGCCCAGTGACGTGTTGATGGTTTTGGTGCGCAGCTCATAAGAATTTTTGCCATAGTTGGCAGACAGGTCGTAATGCCAGTCATCCGCCAGCTCACCGCGCAAGCCGGTGACAAACGTGGTGTCTTCCAGCGTGCCGTGAATCAGCGGCAAATAACCGTTTGGATAAATCGCCGCAATGTTGTTCGAGGCATTGCTCGGTCGATAGAACGCAGCCGTTTCGCCGCGGCGCTTGCTGTAGCCCCCGAAGCTGTAGAATTCCGCCGCATCGTTGAAGCTGTATTCGGCGTTGTACTGCAGTTTGCCTTCGTGGGTTTCCGGCTCGCCCTGACGGAATACCTGCTGACCATACGTGGTAGAGCCGATGCTCGATGCGCGCAAATCATCGCCCGCGCGGTTGGTGTAGTCGTTGTTGGCGCCTTCACCCGAGAGGTTCAGCGTACCGTTGTCGCCCAGCGCAAAACCGGTATTGCCGGAGACCTGACGCTGGATACCGTCGCCCTTCTTGTACTGGCCGTATTTGCTTGAAATCGAACCGCCGTGATCAGCGCTCTTGAGGATGATGTTGATCACCCCGGCAATCGCATCCGACCCGTAGCGCGCCGAAGCACCGTCGCGCAGTACTTCGATGTGGTCGATGGCCGACAGCGGAATAGCGTTGAGATCGGCAGGTGCCGAGCCGCGTCCGACCGCGCCACCCAGGTTGACGAAGGCCGACGTGTGGCGGCGCTTGCCGTTGACCAGCACCAGCACTTGATCCGGCGACAGGCCGCGAAGTTGCGCCGGACGGGTCAGCTCCGCACCGTCCACCAGGCTTGGCCTCGGAAAGTTGATCGACGGAATCAAGCGCGCCAGCACGGTGCCCAGTTCGCTGGAGCCGGAACTGCGCAGGCTATCACCGGAGATCACGTCGATGGGCGACAGCGACGCACTGGCGGTACGCTCCTGCGCGCGGGTGCCGGTGACAATTACCGTGCCCAGCGTGGACGCGCCCTGATTGTTTTGTTCATCTGTTGTTTCTGCGGCGTAAGCGTTTGCGCTGATACCGGCGACACTCAGCAAATTGGCTGAAAAAATCGCCGTGGCCAGCACGTTGCGTTTGAAGTTCCCCATACCACTACCCCTTGAAAATCCCTGATCCAGAAACGTGCGTTCTGGTTACAACGAGCGATCCGTGCGGCGGACGGTGGCGATCATTACAGTGTTTGATTGATAGTCCGGTGGCCCGATGCTTTATAGCTTAATGACATTGATCGAAAGTTTTAAATATCATTAATGCATAAGCATCTACATTTGTGTCACGCTGGAAACATCCTTGAAAAACACCCAAAAAAAGGCCGCACCTGCCTGAGGATGCGGCCCAAAACGGTTGAAACTGTATGAGGGAAAGGCCGGTTATTTAGCGGTGATCACCGACAGTTTGGTAATCCCGGCACGCTCGATGGAGGCCATTGCCCGCGCCACTTCGCCGTAGTTCACGCCATTGTCGGCCTGCAACTGCACGCGCACCTCCGGGGCCTTTTCCCTGGCGGCCTTGAGATTGGTTTCCAGTAAGTCCGGCTGGATTTCATCCTTGTTGATGAACAGCTTGCCCTGCCCGTCGATACTCACCACCAGCGGGTCTTTCTGCTCTACCGGTGCAACCGATTCGGTCTTGGGCAGGTTGATCGGAATCGAGTTGGTCAGCAGCGGCGCGGTGACAATGAACACCACCAGCAGCACCAGCATCACGTCCACCAGCGGTGTGACGTTGATCTCGCTCAGCACTTCATCGGTGTCTTGCGTGGAAAAAGCCATCTCAGGACGCCTCCTTCACTTTCTGCGCGGCCTGCCCGGCGCCAGCGCCGGACTTGAGGACCGGATGAAGCAGCACGCGGAACGCACTCTTCTGCGCCAGGCTGTAGAAGTCGTGGGCAAAGTCATCCAGGTCGGCAGCGGTCAGTTTCAAACGACGCAGAAAGTAGTTGTAGACCAGCACCGCAGGCACCGCGACGGCAATACCGACGCCGGTTGCCACCAGCGCCGCACCAATCGGGCCGGCGACGGTTTCAAGGCTCGCAGAGCCTGCAGCGCTGATCCCCTTGAGAGCCGACATGATGCCCCAGACCGTCCCGAACAGACCGATGAAGGGCGACGTGCTGCCAATACTCGCAAGAATTGCCAGACCGGTTTCCAGCGAACGGCGCTCACGGACGATCTGTTGGCGCAGGGCACGTTCAAGACGGTCCTGATGATTGATCGACTGGCTGAGGTCGTTGGCCTGCGCGCCGTCCGGCACCTGAATGGCCGCATAACCGGCGAGCGCGACGCGGGCAGCAGCGCCCGGTTGCTCCTGGGCCAATTGCGCGGCGGAATCCAGGCTCGATGCAGCCCAGAATTGCTTATGGAACTTGCGGTCCTGGGCTTTCAAGCGGGAGAACTGCACGCCCTTGAGCAACGCAAGACCCCAGGTGGCAACGGAGAAAATCACCAGCAGCCAGATGACCGCGTGTTCGATGGATTCAAAAGGCGAAGCAAGTAGGTTCATGGCGCAGCTCTCTTTATGAACGAAGTCTGAACAAGGCATTGGGTGTGTCGCGATGCGCCTTTGGTTCAGGTAGCTCGCCGGGTCAATCGAATGTCGTGGTTGCTGGAACTTGAAACGTTATTTGATCTTGAAAGCTATTTGATCTTGAAATCAATCGGCACGCTGACCCAGCCATCCTGGGCGACGTCGCCCTGTTTGGCGGGTACGAAACTCCAGCGTTTCACCGCGGCCAGCGCTGCGTCATCCAGTTGATCGCGGCCACTGCTTTTCTGTATCTGAATCTCGCCGGGCTTGCCGCTGGCCAGTACATGGACGCGCAACAGCACGGTGCCTTCCCAGCCGCGACGCATGGCCAGCGACGGATATTCCGGTGCCGGATTGCGCAGGTAGCCCGCGCTGGCCGAGGCCGGGGTCACCGGTTTCGGCGCAGGTGGCGCGGGCGCAGCAACGGGTGGCGCAGGCACAGGTGGCGCCGGTGGTTGCTCTACCGGCTTGGCGACAGGCTTGACCACCGGCTTAGGCGGCTGCGGCTTGGGTTTGGGAATCGGTTTGGGCGGTGGCGGCTTGACGGCCAACTCGTCCTCGACAGGAGGCGGCGGCTCGACCACCGGCTGTACAACCGGCTCTGGCGGTGGCGGCGGAGTTTCCACCACAGGTGGCGCGGGCTGAGAGAACTCGATGGTCATCGGCGGGATTTCCGGCGGCACGACCGGCAGTGCAGGCGTCGGGTTCTGGCTCAGCCAGTAAACGACCGCGCCGTGGAACACCAGCGCCAGCGCACCGAGCAGAATGGCTTCGCGCCGCCCGAGGATCGGTTTGGGGGTGCTGTGCAACCTCGACAACGCCAAAGGCCCACGGAAAGGACGCCCCAGATCGACCAGGTCGCCACCTGGCGTCTGGCGCCAGAGCACATCATGTGCGCTGGCTGCGGTCTGGACATTGCCCATTGATACACTCCTGCATTTTCATGATAAAAATCCAGGTTCTGTTGGTATCAGTCACCTTTCCAAAGTTGATGTGGCAAGGCAATGATGGCTGAAGGAGGCTTGTTCCTGAAAAGAATATTTGGTTCGCTGGTTAGATCGATAGTGAATATACCAGACGGGTACGGACGCAATGAGAAAGTGTGCGCAAGAATAATAGCGTGCCCACGGACGTGGGCACGCAGTTCTGGATGCTCTGCGTCCGACCTTGACTACGCAGGTCGGCGCAGGGGCAGCAGGATCAGATCCGGAAGCTGCCGACCAGTTGTTGCAGACGAGCTGCTTGTTCTTCCAGGGAGTTGCAGGCTTCCAGAGTCTGGCGCAGGTTGTCGACGCCCTGTTGGTTGAGGGTGTTGATGTGGGTGATGTCGACGTTGATCGACTCAACCACCGAGGTCTGTTCCTCTGTTGCAGCCGCCACAGACTGGTTCATGCCGTTGATCTCTTCGATACGGCGGGTCACGCTGCCCAGACGCTCGCCGGCCAGGTTGGCGATGCCCACGCTGTCCTCGCTCTGACGCTGGCTTTCAGTCATGTTGACCACCGCTTCACGAGCGCCGACCTGTAACTCTTCAATCATCTTTTGCACTTGTTGCGCCGAGTCCTGAGTGCGGTGTGCCAGGTTGCGCACCTCGTCAGCCACCACGGCGAAACCGCGACCCGCCTCACCGGCGCGTGCGGCCTCAATAGCAGCGTTAAGCGCCAACAGATTGGTTTGCTGGGAAATGCTGGTGATCACTTCGAGAATCTGCCCGATGTTAGCAGTCTTGCCATTCAGGCTCTCGATGTTCACACACGACTCGCTGATCTTGCCGGACAGCTCGTTCATCGCCTTGATGGTCTGCTGCACCACGCCCTGGCCGTCGCTGGCCAGCCCGCTGGCATCGCTGGACTGTTGCGAGGTGCGTGCCGCGTTCTGGGCGATTTCCTGTGCGGCGGCACCCAGTTCGTTGATTGCAGCGGCCACGCTTTCGGTGCGATTGGCCTGCTGGTCGGAGTTGCTCATCGAGGCGTTGGAGACCTTGACCACGCGCGTGGCGACTTCGCCCAGTTGCGCTGCGGTGGAGGCCACTTCGCGAATCGAGGTGTGAATACGCTCGACAAAGTGGTTGAACGACTCTGCCAATGCGCCGAACTCATCGTGCGAAGTGATGGCCAGACGCTTGGTCAGATCGCCCTCACCGTCAGCAATATCGCGCATCGCACGGCCCATCTGGTGCAGCGGCTGCATCAGCACACGGATCAACAGGCCCAGCAGCAAAATGATCACCATCACCACAACGACCATTGCCGTGATGGCCGAGGTGCGGAACTCGGTGAGCATGGCGTAGGCAGAATCCTGCTCCAGCACCAGCGCCACGTACCAGTTGGCGGTCGCCACGCCCTGAACCGGCGTGAACGAGATGATCTCGGGCTGTTTGCCAGAATCGATTTCAGTCACGCCCGTGGCGATTTTCGGTGTGTTTACCGGGTAGGCTTCATTGATGTTCTTGAGCACCAGCTTGCTGTCCGGATGCACCAGAATCTTGCCTTCGGCGCTGACCAGAAACGCATAACCGTGACCATCGAAGTTCAGCGAGTTGATGATTTTGGAAACGCTGTCCAGCGAGATGTCAGCACCGGCGACACCGGCAAGCTGGTTCTGAATCTTGACCGGCGTGGCAATGGTCATGACCAGTTTGCCGGACGACGCTGCAATATACGGTTCGGTAACGATGGTGCCCGGCGCATTTTGTGCGGCCTTGTACCAGCCCCGTGCACGCGGGTCGTAATCTGCAGGGCGATTACCGGCCGGCACCGAAAACATCACGCCTTCGGTGCTGCCAAAATAACTGAGCTGGAAGTTGTCGCTGTACGTTGGCAGGCCAATGGCACGCTGCAACTGCGGCAGCTCCTTGCCGTCCACGGCGACTTGCTGGGACATCGATTGCAGCAACTGAATGCGGCTTTCCAGCCATGTCTGAATGTTCTGCGTGGTCAATGTACCCAGTTGTTGCAGCTCCGACTTGACACTGGATTTGAGCGACTGACGTTGTCGATAGTCATTGATGACAATAAATACGCTGAACGCAACAACCACGATAAGCGCGGCGGCCAGAAGGATTTTCTTGCTGAAGCCCAGATTTTTCATAGCGCTAACTTCCACGGCAAAAACCAATAGGGACGATCTTTGAATCGTCGATCAAACTTCACAACTTTGCCGTCTTTTCCACGCAACAGAATCCACAACGGATCGAGTGCCAAAAATTTTCAAGCATGCTTGTCTGTCGTATCGGCCGGCATCGCCAAGTCCTTGATTATTTTTTTTCGGCACGTGAGACCCGCCTCCCACAATCAGCGGCAAAACGTGCAGAGCACTGAAAACTGACTATCTTTGAAGTCATCCCCGCCCTGCAGAGGATGGCTTTGCCATGCTGAGTATCGAAAAGCTTTTTGACGATTTGCACAGTCTCCCGAGTATTCCAAAGGTGGCTCAGGACCTGATGCTGCAGTTTGATAACCCCTCCTCCAACCTCGAAAGCATCGCCCGCAATATCGAGAAAGACCCGGTGATCGCGGCCAAGGTGCTGCGTTTGGCCAACTCGGCAAGGTTTCGCGGCTCACGGGACTCCTCAAGTATCGAAGACGCCGCCATGCGTCTGGGCTTCAACACCTCGCGCACCCTGGTCATGGCCTCGGCAGTGACGGGTGCGTTCAAAGCCGGGCCGAGTTTCGATCTCAAGGGGTTCTGGCTGAAAAGCTTTCAGGTTGCCGGGATCTGCCGAATGCTGGCCAAACAGACCGGTGTCGACCCGGAAATTGCCTTCACCTGCGGGGTCATGCACAACATTGGCGAACTGTTGATCCAGACCGGCGCCCCGGATGTTGCCGAGCGCCTGAACAACGCAGCCAAGGCCGGCACGCCGGGGCGTGCAGCCAATGAAACGCTGCAACTGGGTTTCGGCTACCCGCAAGTGGGTGCCGAGTTGGCCCACCGCTGGCATTTGCCGCAGGTAATCCAGCAAGCCATCGCCTATCAGGCCAAGCCGCTGGAGGCGCCAGACGACGCACCGTTGCCGCGTATCGTGGCGCAGGCCGTGATCATCTCGGATGCGCTGGAAACTAATGGCGGTGCCACGCCCGACGCGCAAAAAGCTTCAGACGGCCCGCTGATGGAAGGCATCGACCTGAACGCACTGTTTGCCGGGCTGCCCGCCGTGCTGGAAGCCGACAAGGCGTTTTCGGAACTGCTGAGCTGAACCCACGTCACTGGCTCGTAAACGCTCTCTTCAAACAACGGCGCTGCACTGTTCGGAACCACCGGCATGACAGCGCCAAAACGCCTTTATCTGTATATCCATACAGATAAAACTTGCCCCTCGTTCGTTCAACGTCCATCCTTGCCGCCTCACACCGGTAATCGACGACGGTAGTCATGCGGCTGTTTCTTTGCGAAAAACCTTCCCAGGCCAAGGACATTGCGGCTGCGCTTGGCGCAACCCGCCGTGGCGATGGCTGCTGGGTCGGTGCCAGCGCAACCGTCACCTGGTGCATCGGCCATTTGCTCGAAACCGCTCCGCCCGATGCCTACGATGCGCGCTACAAACGCTGGGTGCTGGAAGACCTGCCCATCGTGCCCGAGAAGTGGAAGATGCTGGTCAAACCCAGAACGGCCAGCCAGTTCAAGGCCGTCAAGCGGTTGCTGGGCGAAGCGAACGAGCTGGTAATCGCCACCGACGCTGACCGTGAAGGCGAAATGATCGCCCGCGAACTGGTCGAGCATTGCCGCTATCGCGGACCGATTCAGCGTTTGTGGCTGTCGGCGCTGGATGACGCCTCCATTCGCAAGGCGCTGGCAGCGCTCAAGCCCGGCGCCGACACCTTCAGCCTGTATCACTCGGCATTGGGCCGGTCCCGCGCAGACTGGCTGATCGGCATGAACATGAGTCGTCTGTTCACGTTGTTGGGTCGCCAATCGGGCTACCAGGGCGTATTGCCAGTCGGCCGCGTGCAAACCCCGACCCTGCGCCTGGTAGTGGACCGGGATCGCAGCATCGCAGATTTCGTGCCCGCGCCCTTCTGGGCCATCGACGTCAAACTGCGGCACGACAATCAGGCGTTCATCGCTCAATGGCGCGCTCCGTCGGACGCCTGTGACGATCAGGATCGCTGCCTGAATCAGCCACTTGCGCAACAGGCTGCCGACGACATGCGCCATGCTGCCAGCGCACGGCTGGTCAAGCTGCGCACCGAGCGGATGCGCGAAGCCGCCCCCTTGCCTTTCGACCTCGGCACCCTGCAGGAAATATGCTCGAAAAAACTCGGCCTCGGCGCGCAGGAAACCCTTGATATCGCCCAGTCGCTGTATGAAACCCACAAGGTCATCACGTATCCGCGCAGCGATTGCGGCTACCTGCCGAACAGTCAGCATGGCGAAGCGGCGGGTATCATCACTGCGCTGGGCAAGGCCGATCCCGCGCTGGCCGGCCTGCTGCCGCACCTAGATCCGCAACGCCGCTCCCGCGCCTGGAACGACGCAAAAGTCACTGCTCACCACGGCATTATCCCCACCGCGGCGGTGCGCGGCGTCGAGCGCCTGATCGGCAAGCCGCGCGCGGTCTACACCCTGATCAGGGCGCGCTATCTGGCGCAGTTTCTGCCCAACCACGAATATGACCGCACCCAGGCTGACTTCGACTGCGCAGGCCAGGCGCTGCGAGCGGTGGGCAAACAGATCGTCGAGCCCGGCTGGAAACGCGCCATGCCCGAAGCCCTGGCCCCGGCCAAAGGTCGCGAAGCGCCTGCGCCGCAGCCCTTGCCTGCGTTGTTTCAGGGCTGCGAATGCGCCGTCGCCGACGTCATCCTCAAAGATCTCTGGACCCAGCCATCCAAGCCCTTCACCGAAGGCGACCTGATCAAGGCCATGAAAAACGTCGCCAAGCTGGTAGAAGACCCGCTGCTCAAGCAAAAACTCAAGGACACCACCGGCATCGGCACCGAAGCCACTCGAGCGGGGATCATTCAGGGGCTGCTGGACCGCGGCTATCTGACCAAACAAGGCAAGGCGTTGTGCGCCACGCCGGCAGCCTTCAGCCTGATCGACGCCGTCCCGCGCGCTATTGCCGACCCCGGCACCACGGCCATATGGGAGCAGGCACTGGACATGGTCCAGAGCGGCGAAATGAGCCTTGAAGAGTTCGTCGCCAAGCAGGCAGCGTGGATGAGCAAGCAGGTCAGCCGCTGTGTCGGCATGCGCATGACCATCAGCGGCCCGGCCAGCCCGGCAGGCGTTGCGCCGCCGTGGAAGAAAAAACGCAAGACCGCCAAGCGCGGGGCTGCGACCTCGACCAAGGCAGCGAACGCTGCCACAGGCACCGCAGCGAAAAAGCCTCGGCGCGCCGCCAAACCGACGGTCAAGGGCTGAGCGGCAGGATGATTCCCAATCAGCTTGAGCTCTACACATTCAGACGTTACAAACAGGTGTTACACATGTCAGATCGCGAAATCATCGTCCCACCTACCCTGCAGTCAATCATGGACCGCGCCGGTTACGCACCGGCAGTCAGGGTGGGTGACACGCTGTACTGTGCCGGCCAGGTAGGACGCACCCGGGACATGGAAGTCATCCTCAACCCGGAGGCACAGTTCATTGCCTGTTGGGAGAACCTGCGCACGGTGCTGGCCGAAGGCGGCTGCACGTTCGACGATATCGTTGACATGACCACCTATCACGTTGCCATGAGCGAACATATGCCGGTGTTCCGCGACGTGAAGAATCGCATCTTCCCGCGCGGTCAGTGTGCCTGGACCTGCATCGGCGTTGCGGAGCTGGCACACCCCGGCCTGTTGCTTGAAATCAAATGCATCGCGGTCAGGCGCAACGCCTGACACCGCGATCAAAGGCTGGAGCGCAGCGGTATTTCATGGCGTGATGATTCAGGCTGAACACTGTCGAGGCCAACCATCTCGTCATGCGCCACCGCCTGGGTCATGAACAGTTTTACGTCAGGCACCGCCGAAAGCACCTTGCGCGCCTCTTCCAGCGAAGCAACGTGCAGGGGCTCGCCGGTCGAACCCTGTACCGGCACAAACTTGCCTTCCACCAGTGCGTGGAGCACGTAGGAACCGCCTTCCATGGAGATCAGATCGAGTTCATCAACCTTCTTGTCCTTTACGTGTTTTGTCAGGTCTTGAATGTTCAAAGTCACACCTCCGTGGGCGTTCTGGAAGTCAGCGCCTTGTAGAAGTTGAGCCTTGAGATGGCCGAACGTTCCTTCGTATTACAAGCCTGCGTTCTGGCTCAACCAACGTTCGTACTATTTGCCCAACAGCAGCGCCGCATCGAAACCCATCCGCAAGTTGCCCCAGTGGCGTCCTTCAAAGAAAAACGGCACGTCGATTTCGGTCATGATCTCGCCGGTGTCACGCAAGTAGGTCTGTAGCAGGAAGCGTTGTTTGTTACTGGCGGCACGCAAACCTATGGGGTCGGAGAACATCCGTTTGTTGCGGCACACGGGCAGGTCGATGGCGCGGTCGCCGGTCGGCTTCAGTGACACCCAACTGTTGTTGACCGGGCAATAACCTTTGCTGTCGACGATAAACGTGACCTTGCCGCCCCGCGTGCCTTTGGTCAGCTTGTCGCATTCTTCCTGGCAGATCTGCGCGAAACGGTCGGTGTAGCTGGTCGTGTATTGTTTGGGGTCGGTGCCGGGAATCAGCTTGTAGCTCTGATCGAACAGGTTGACGCCTTGTTTGTGCAGTTCCGCCAGGCGTACCTGCAAAATATCCCGGCACTGGCTGGCGCGAGTGATCGCAGCGTCCAGTTCGCCATGCCCAAGCACGAAACGCCCCAGCAGGGCCTGAACCTGCTCGGCGACACCGGACAGGTCACGGGTTGCGGTCGCGGAGTGCTGCATGCGCTGATCGATCGCCTGGCTGTCGGAGTAGATGCGCGTTACCCGCTCGTTGATGCCGGTGTTGGTCATCGCAAATTGCTGGATATGCGTGGCAATGTCGGCCAGCTTGTCATTGGTCGACTCGAAATCACCGATCATGCTCTCGAAATGGCCGGATGCACGCTCTACCACCCGTTGGGTTTCCCGAGCGCTGTGGCTGATCTGGATGGTCTGTTCGTGAGTGGAACTGACTTCCTGAAGCATCGCATCGATGTTCCGGGAAATATCGTCAGTCGCTTTACTGACGTTCTGCGCCAGGGTGCGCACCTCGTCCGCCACTACGGCAAACCCGCGCCCGCTCTCCCCGGCTCGCGCCGCTTCGATGGCGGCATTGAGCGCCAGCAGGTTGGTTTGCGAAGAAATCTGCTGGATCAGCCCGACGATGGATTTGATGCTCGATGAACGCTCGTTCAACCCCGACACCAGCGTACCGAACTCATTGAGGTTGCTGGATATCTGACTGATGTTACCGGTCACTTCCAGCAGTTCGGCGTACGAGTCGCGTGCCATGCTCAGGTTCTGCGCAGTGGTGCTGGAGATACCCTGAGTCTGTTGCGAAACATCTTCGATGCTGCCCACGGCCATGTTGCTCTGGTCCATGACTTCCCTGGCAAAACGCGCCTGATCGGTGGCGCTGTCACTGGAATCACTGATGTTTTTCAGCGAGCGTGCCGATTCGACTGCGATCTGCACAGTCAGCCCCTGAATACTGCTGATGACCTCGCGCTGCTTGGCCAGAAAGCGATTGCAGGTGCTGGCCAGCACGCGAATTTCGTCGTGGGTCAGCAAGGGCAGGTCTCGGGACAGATCGCCCTCGCCACTGGCGACCTCTTCGAGAGCACGCGTCATGAACATGACAGGGCGCACGATCAGATGGCGGAAATACCAGACCATGAAGCTGACCATGGCCAGCGTAAACAGCGTGCTTAGCAGGATGGCGTTGCTGAGGACATCAAGCCGGCCCTGAATCTGGCCCAGCGCGGCGGCGTCCAGTGATGAGCCGTGTAATTGCAGCATGATGTCGGCGCGAATGTTCAAGGCCACCCAGTAAAGCAGAGCGCTGACCAGCACCAGCAGAAAAAGGCTTGAGAGCTTTTTGGTCAGTGTGTCGAAGAACTGCTTTTCGACTGACTCGTATAAGGCCTTTAACGTTTGCATGCAGCGCTCCTGGGGTGGAAGGTTGTTCCCTTGCGATGGTTAACGCCCGTCGAGGCCAAAGCTTTAGCGCATGTGTCTGGCCTGACGTCGACCTGTAACGCGTCTATGGTCAACTGTAACAAAACTCACGCCCACTGCAGGAGCAATCACCGTGCCTGACAAGAAACTCAAAATCGACCTTGCCTACCGCCCCCGCCTCGCCGACCTCAAGCCTTTAAACGTGCCGGCCGCATTGCTTGCGCAGCAACCACAGACACTGGCTGCACCACGTACCACCCCTGCGAGCGAACTGAAAAAGCGTCAGGGTTACGCCGAAAACTTCCTCGGCGATTTCGTGGTGCCCTGGCCTGCGGTCGACGCCGAGCTGGCAGCCGATGTCTATCCGCTGGACAACACCGGCAATCGCCTTGATTACACGCACTTTTCCATCACCATGTCGCGCAGTCGACGCCTGGCGCTGTACGTCGGCGTCAATATCGATGGCGCCAGCAGTGTTGAGGTCAAGCGGGGCAAGGATGCGTGGTCTTTCGACGGTAGATTGCCCGCCGAGGCGCAAATCGGTGAAAGCGTCTACGCCGACAACTTGCTGGATCGCGGCCATCTGGTCAGGCGCCAAGACCCCAACTGGGGCAAGGAAGCCGAAGTGGCCAACAGCGACACGTTTCATTTCACCAACTGTTCGCCGCAGATGGCGGCGTTCAATCAAAAAACCTGGCTGGAGCTTGAGGATTACATTCTCGACAACACCCGTCGCTGGAAATCCCGGGTAACGGTGTTCAGCGGGCCGGTGCTGCGCGACGACGACCGCAGTTACCGGAACATCAGGGTGCCCTCGGCATTCTGGAAGGTCGTGGCGTTTGTCGGCGACGACGGTAAGCCTTCGGCCAGCGCCTACATGATCGACCAGAGCCGCGAGCTGGGTCAGTTGGACATCATGTTCGGCCAGCTCAAAACCTGGCAACGCAGCGTCTTGCAGATCGAGCAGCTCACCGGCATACATTTCGGAGCGCTGGCTGGCTACGACGGTTTCTCCAACGAAGAACGCCTGACCGGCACGCGAATCGAAGCACGGATACGCGGGCCGCAGGATATTCGCGTCTAGGGCACTGCCTACGCCGACGAGCCCGAAGAGCGGGGCTTTTGTCGAAGCGCCAAATAACGTGCTTCTGCCCGGAGGGCGTGGGAGCGTACCGGGCGACGCTTCGCTTGTTCGCGAAGGCTATGTTTCGGGCGGTAGAGCATTTGTGAATGTACAGACCTATTCGCTTGCCCGCGATGGGTTGCGAAGCGGCCCTGGAACATGCCACCTCGGCTGTGTCTGGTAAACCGAGACGGCCGTTTTTGCTGCCGGTTCCCGGCAGTTCGCGGACAAGCGAAGCGTCGCCCGTCCGCTTCAACAAACACTGATCTAAAAAGCGCTTTTACATCCGGTGAATACAAGCAAGGCATGGCATTGTGCAACAGTCACAAGCCAGAAACGTCTTCCACTCAACCTTACTCGAATTCCTGCCGGTTCTCCGGGGTAATGAGTCTGAACGGCACCCAAATCACCGGGGATGCCAGTGTTTCGCCACGCGCCATACTCAGTGCCGCATCAACCGCGCCGTTGGCTTGGCCGACGGCGTCCTGAAACACGCTCACGGCCATCTTGCCTTCGGCCATCAGCTTCAGTCCGTCCGGGGTGCCGTCGATGCCGCCCACCAGATAGTCCTTGGCATTCTTGCCAGCCTTCTCCAGACCCATGATCGCGCCAATGGCCATTTCGTCGTTGTTGGCGGCGACGATCGAGAAGTCCACTCCCTGCTTGACCCAATCAACCAGGATGGTCGCGGCCTGGCTGCGCTCCCAATTGCCGATTTTCTTCTGCACCACCTTCATGTTCGGGTACTTGGCGACGACCTTCTCCACGTCCTCGGTGCGCATGACCGACGACTTGTTGCTCGGGTCGCCGACCAGAATCACTACATTGCCCTTGTAATTCGCACGGCGAGCGAGCTCTTCCATTTGCAGGGTGCCGGACTCCAGCTCATCGGAGCCAACAAATGCAGTCTGCGCGGGCCATTTGGCAGGGTCAGGATTGCGGTTGACGAACACCAGCGGGACCTTGGCCTCGCTGGCCAGGCGCATCATCTCCGGCGCACTCTTGCCATTGACCATCGCGACAACAATCGCGTCGACTTTCGAGCTGACCAGGTTGCGGAACTGACGCATCTGCAACTCGACATCGTCCTGGCCGTTTTCCATGAAAATGTCGGCGTCCATCACGGCCACTTGCTTCTCCACGCCGTGGCGCAGGATGGTCTGGAAGTTGTCGTTATATTTGGCCATGCCCACACCAATCAAGGGTGTGCTGGCGTGCGCAAGGCCTGTAAACAGCAGGCTGGCGCCCAGAGAAATCGATAACCATTGCTTCATGTTCTGCTCCCGAGCGTCAAACGCTGAAATGATGGAGCAGCTCGCGCTGATCCCTGGCCATTTTCGACAGGTCCTGACTGCTGCTGGCAGACTGTTCGGCACCGTCGGCCGCCTGCTGTGCAGAATCACTGATGTGCGTGACCATGCGGCTGGTTTCCTGCACGGTGGCACTTTGCTCCTCGGTGGCGGCAGCAATCTGGATGTTCATGTCACGAATCGTATCGACCGCCTCGCTCATTTCCACCAGCAACTCATCGGCACCGGAGGCCAGCGTCACGCAATGATTGGACTGGATCTGGCTTTCGTTCATGACCTGCACGGCCGAGTGAATCTTGCTCTGCATCTGGCCGATCATTTCCTGGATCTCGCTGGTCGATGTCTGGGTACGACTGGCCAGTGAGCGCACTTCGTCGGCGACCACCGCAAAGCCTCTGCCCTGCTCCCCGGCACGCGCAGCCTCGATGGCTGCGTTGAGGGCCAGCAGGTTGGTCTGTTCGGCAATCGTGCGAATGGCATCGACAATACCGTCGATGTTCTGCCCGTACTTCTGCAATTCATCAGTCACCGCCGACGCCTTGTTGACCTGCTCGGCCTGTTGGCGAATGTTGACGATGGTTTCTGCCACACGCTTCTGTACCTTGTTGGTCAGCTCGCTGGTGCTGTCCACCGCACTGCGCGTGTCCTGCGCACGGCGGGCCACTTCTTCGACGGTGCTTTCCATTTCATTCATCGCCGAAGCCGCCGAGTTCAAACGGTCTTTCTGCTCGTCGACAACACGGGTGGTCTGTTCACTGACCTGCGCATTCTGGCTGGCCGTCAGTGCGAGCGTGTCGGCAGAGCCAATCAGCTCACGAAAGGTCTGCTGCAAGGACTGGGTGAACTCGTTGAGATAGCCGCCCAGCTCACCGAATTCATCCCGGCGGCTGACGTCGAAACGCACCCGCATATCGCCACCCGAAAGGGTTTTGAGCACCCCACGGAAAGCCGCCAGTGGACGCCGCAGGCTGAAGGCCACCCATGTACCGATAATGGCTGCCGCCAACACCGCCAACAGGCAGGCGATCAGCAACAGACTGAGGCTGGTGGCGATAGTCGAATCGGCTCCGGCCTTGGCATCGTTGGCAACTGCCAGCGACTGATTGCCGAATTCGCCGATCTTGTCCAGCGTTGCCTGCAAACGCGCTTCTGCCGCCTGCCGCTGCTTGCCGACCTGCTCGGCGAGCGCCGCTTCCTGCCGGTAGGCCTGATAGACACCGTCAGCGCCGGTCAGGTCTTTGAGCAAGCGATTGACCATGACCCCGGCAATACGGCCGCCCCGCGGATCAACCGCTGTCAGCTCCCGCGCCCGCGTGCTGATCACCTCATCCTGCAGGTTGAGCACGCGCTGCAATGTCTGAATATCCGGCGTGGCGGCGTGCGCGGCCAGCCCCTCATAGGATTTGCCGACTTCCAACAGCAGCTTTTCCGCCGCTGCCACGTTCTCGGACGAACCTGTAGTGCGCTCACGGGCAATGTAATCGCGCAGATAACCGGTGAGTTGCGCACCCTCGCTGTTGCTGTAACCCTGCAGGACGCGGCTCTGCAGCACCTGCAAAACGTGCTGGCGATGGCTGGCGATCAGGGTTTGCGCCTGCTCTACGTAGGCGGTACTGAGTTGGCGTTGCTGATTAAGGTTGTCGCGCAGCTCGGCACGGTCGCCGGTATAGGCCGGAATGCTGTCCAGCAGCTGATTGAAGCGCGCCATGCTGTCGTTGAACGGCTGTTTGCCCTCGTCGATCTGTTTGGGGTCAGTGCTGACCAAAATCCCGAGCAGAGCCTGGTTGGCGCGCAGCACATGCACGTAAAGCTCACTAGCCGCCCTGCTTAGCGGTGCCGACTGCCCCGTAATGATGCTGATGCGCTCGCTTATCGAATGGGTGCTTTGATAGCTGATACCCGCCATGGCGAGCAGCAACACCACCAGCACGGCAAACCCACCGATCACTCGCTGAAGAACGGTCATGGCTATCCTCTTTTATTTTTATTGCACTGAAGCGGTTCGGGCTGGAGCGGAGAACGCCAACCCGGGAAAAGATCAGAACTCAATAAAAGCTGTCGGCCAGACAGAGAGCGACTTGAGCGTTGCGTCACAGTATTTTCCTGCAAACAGACGCCCACAAAAAAGGGCTGCACGAGCGAGCACTCACGCAGCCCTCTGGCTGGGGCTTATCAGCGAAAGTGGCGCGTTACCGCCTCCGGTGCATCGGGTACGTCCATGTTTATTCTGCGCCAGGCGGCCTGGGCAAAGCTGTACACCGAAAACGCGATCAGCCCCAACGCCACGATCAACAGCACCAGCCCACCGGCAGGCAGGTCCTGCAGGCCATTGAGCGCATCCTTCATGCCGGGCGGATGCATCGCCTGGTAACTCGAGCCGCTGACGACCAGCAACACCGCAATCTCGATGAAGGCGACGCCTCGGGCAATCAGCCCGAAACGGGACACTGGGCGCACGTACTTCATGACGTCCTCATCCGCTTCGAAATACTTTTCGAACGACGCCTTGTAGCCCTTGATGATATGCAAGATACCCAGCGCCAAGGGCACCAGCGCAACCACATAGACCAACAGATTGGAGTGATCCCAGGACAGGATCGACGCCAGCAGGTCCTTAGTCTGGCCGTCGCCCGAGCCACCCGAGCTTTTCAAGCCGCTGACCAACAGGCCCAACGCGAAAAATGCCAGCGCGCCGTAGGTGAATCCCCCTACCAGCAGACCGCCACGAATCACCAGCCCCTTGAGCTCCCGGCCATGATGGTCGACATCCCGGATCGCCTGCAGCACCCGCCACGCAGCGAACGCCAGCAGACCGACCACCACCAGCCCGACCAGCACGCTGCCAAATGGCTGACTCAGCAACGCTTCAAGGCTGCTGTGGCTGTCGGCCGGTTGCGAAGAACCCTGAGCTGCCAGAACAGCAAACAGCCCGATAATCAGATAAACAACACCACGAGCGGCATAACCGCCTCGTGCCAGTAGAACAAGGCCGCGCTGCACCGGCATAAATAACTATCCCTGAAAGTAATTACAGGAACAGACCCGGCATGTGCGCAGGGGTTCGACCCGATTGACGGCGTGCAAAGTAATACGCCGTCAGTGAGTTCGTTAGCCTTCAGGCAAACGTGGCACCTCGTGCGTTCACGAACACCGAATAAAGCGAGTGACTGCTGGCCATGAACAGCCGATTGCCCTCTCGCCCGCCGAAGCAGAGGTTGGCGCAGCGCTCCGGCAAACTGATATGGCCGATGGCTTTGCCTTGCGGGTTGAACACCCGCACCCCGTCAAGCTTTTCGAGGTCGGCCTTCGGGTTGCCGTTGCCGCCCCATCCACACCAGAGGTTGCCGCTCTCATCGCACTTGATGCCGTCGATGGCTGCATATTCCAGCCCTTCAACGTGCTTGCGTCGTTCCCCGAGCGTGCCGTCTTCATTGACCGCAATCGCCCAGATGAGCCCATTGGGTTTAGCGCGCCCTTCGACCACATACAGGGTTTTCTCGTCCGGCGAAAAACACAGGCCGTTCGGGCCTGCCAGATCATCAATGACCCGACTGACCTTGCCGCTCGAAGGGTCGATTCGATAGACCCCGAAAGGCTGTTCCTGCTTGACCTTGTGGCCTTCGTAGTCGCTGTTGGCCTGAAAGGTCGGATCGGTGAACCAGATCGAACCGTCATGCTTGCAGACGATATCGTTGGGCGAATTGAAAGGCTTGCCGTCGAAACTGTCGGCCAGCACAGTAATGCGTCCGTTGTACTCGGTACGTGTCACCCGCCGCCCTTCGCTGGTCGTGCTCGAACCCTCACAAACCAGCAACCGGCCCTGACGGTCGCGGCACATACCATTGGAAAAATTGGAGTGCTCGCGGTACACAGACAGCGCCCCTGTCACCTCATCCCAGCGCATGATGCGGTTATTGGCGATATCACTGACCAGCAGATAACGACCATCCCCCACCCATACCGGCCCCTCGGCCCAGCGCATGCCAGTGGCGAGCTTTTCAACGCTGGCATTGAAAATACGTATGTCCAGAAAACTGTCATCCAGCACACCTACCAGCGGGTCGGGATAACGCTGGGTCAACGGCTCGGCAGCAGACAGACGCGGCAGAGAGCCAATGGCCGCGACCGTTGCCGAAACAGCCAGCGACTTTTTCAGAAAGCCCCGACGGCTCTGGTCTGCGGTGGTGGTTGGGGGTGAGAAATCCATGATGCGTCTCCTTGTTGTTATGTTGAACAGACTCATGAATGAGCCCTGCCAAGATGTTGAGACCGCACCAACATCAGATGAGTGCAGCTGACGCGCAGCAATGATTAACCAGATTTGCGCCTTGGAGCTTAATCTGACAATCAGGTATCGTGCGCAGCCATCCCCTCCACTGCCCGAGCCCCAGATGCCCTCAAGTAAACGCGAGCAGGCCCGTACTGAGCGTCAGCTTGTTACAGCGCTGACGCAAGCCTGTGAAACCGCGAAGTCTGAAATGCCCGGTTTTTGCTGGCTGACTCACGATGTCGATTACGCAGCCTTCCCGGCCAGCCTGCAGGTGGTCTGGGTGTTCGATACGCTGGCCGACAAGCATGCGGCACTGGCGGGCGGGCTGGATGGGCGGATGATCGAGTTGACCGCAGCGGCGCTTGAAGAGGCGCAGGTGAGTGTGTCGAGCGTCTCGGCCCATGTGCATGTCGACTGTGAAGAGCGATGCCGCCTGGAGAACGGCGGCGACTGGCAGCAACGTATCAAGCGCAAATACGCCCGACGAGGTTGATATGGCCAAGGACATCGAAAACCCGTGCATTTCGGTCTGCCAGCTCAGTGGCGACCTGTGCGTCAGTTGTGGGCGCACCAAGGATGACATTCGTAAATGGAAGCGCATGAAGCGGCCGGAGAAGATGGCCGCCGTGCAACGAGCTGCACAGCGCATGAAGAGCCTGCAAAAAAAGAGCGGGTGAACCTGCAATTTTCATGTCCGGTGCGGAAACTTCTGCAAAACGGCTTGGGTCAGTATTAGCCGTGACTCAGCTACCTGGAGTCTGACGAATTACGGGAATCCCGCTCTTGGCCAGTCATGCAGATCGCCGCAACGCCCTTTCACTGGACAGCCTTAATTTTTTCCTCGCCGATGTGCGCGATGGTTTGGGTCCTTACCTGGCGATCTACCTGCTGGCGGTCCATCAATGGGACCCGGCCAGTATCGGCGTGGTCATGACCATCGCGGGTATCGCCGGGCTGCTGACCCAGACGCCCGCAGGTGCTCTGATCGACCGCACACCCTACAAGCGCGGGATCATCGGTGTGGCGGCGCTGCTGGTGACGTTGAGCTGTCTGATTCTGCCTTTCACCTCTTCATTTACCCTGGTTGCCATCACCCAGGCGCTGAGCAGCGTCGCCGCTTCGGTGTTCGCACCAGCCATTGCTGCGATTTCGCTGGGCATTACCGGACCGAAAGCGTTCACCCGACGCACCGGGCGCAATGAAACCTTCAATCATGCGGGCAACGCCTGCGCGGCCCTGCTGGCAGGCGGCTTCGCTTACCTGTTCGGCCCGATTGCGGTGTTCTATCTGATGGCCGCAATGGCCTTGGCGAGCGTTGTCGCGATCAGTTTTGTGTCTGCCGATGCCATTGATCATGACGTGGCCAGAGGCTTTGATGCATCGCATACCTCACATGGCAGTCAGCCTTCCGGTCTGTCCGCATTACTGAACAACAGAGCCCTGCTGCTGTTCGGGATTTGCTGCGCACTCTTTCATCTGGCCAACGCAGCGATGCTGCCGCTGGTAAGTCAGAAGCTTTCGCAGATCAACATGCAGATGGCGACTCCGCTGACCTCGGCCTGCATCGTCGCGGCGCAACTGGTGATGGTGCCGGCGGCGCTGCTGGTGGGTATGAAGGCCGATGTCTGGGGACGCAAACCGCTGCTGCTGGCCGGTTTCCTGATTCTTCCGATCCGCGGCGTGCTGTATACGCTGTCCGATGATCCGTACTGGCTGGTGGCCGTGCAGATGCTCGACGGCATCGGCGCGGGCCTGTTTGGCGCACTGTTCCCGTTGATGGTCAAAGACCTGACTCAGGGCAGCGGCCGTTTCAATGTGAGCCTTGGGGCGCTGTCGACCCTGTTTGGCCTGGGCGCGGCGCTGAGCAACAGCCTGGCCGGTTTCGTGGTGCATGCGGCCGGGTACAGCGCAGCATTTCTGACCCTTGCGGCGGTGGCGGCAGTGGCGTTCTGTTTGCTGCTGGTGGCGGTGCCGGAGACGCTTTCGCGGTCGGATCATGCGCCTGAGATCAAGCCGGATCATGCCGTGAATACGTGAATACGTGAAGCTGTTCACTCCAGCGTGAGCGCACGCACCTGCCAGTCGCCGTGCTGGCAGATTGCAATAACCAGCCCGTTTCCTACGCCGTCCAGCCCGCCGATCCAACACCCTGCCTCGTCCCACAGACCGCTGCGCCCCGCTGACTGCCAACCGCCGGTAGGCCCGCCGTGATTGGCTATCAGCACTGGCAACCTGTGGCGTCGGGCATGCCCTGCGAGCAACTCTGAATCGTGAGCGTAGCCACCCGGTGATATGAGCACGCTTGCGGCGTACACGCCGGAGCCGCCCTCCGAAAGGCGTTGTACATGCTCGGGATGGCTGAAATCGGCACAGACACACAGGCCGATTCGGTGCTGATTGAGCTGCAGGTAGCAATCTTCACTCCCAGGACTGAAGACTGCATCTTCTCCGGGGTGCAGGTATTGTTTGGCATAGGCAATGACGTCGCCATGCGCGGTGAAGGTCAGCGCGCCAACTTCAATGCTGCCACCGGGTCCTTTGAGCGGTACGCCAACCGTGGTCATCAGTTGCAAGTGCATCGCCAGCGCGCGGATCGGTTCCAGGCATGCATCGTTCGGCGATAGCGCCAGTTCGTGAGCGAGATCAGGCTCGTAGCCGGTCAGCGACAGCTCGGGAAACAGCAGGTAATCCGCACCCAAGTCAGCGGCACGCTGCATGAACGCCAGATGCCCGGCAAGGTTGTGCTTGAGCTGGCCTCTGATCGAACAGAATTGCGCAGCGGCCAGCGTCGGTGAGGTCATCTGATTGTCCATAAGGCCATTGAGTTCGGTGGGGCTTGCATCATAGGGGGTTTGATGATTCGTGCGGATTGGAATGTGTTGAGAATGGGCACGACAGTAACAAGTTTTCGCTCCTGTGCTCTGGCTCAGCCGTCACTTACGCCTCATTCTGCGTCGTCAGTGCCATGGCGGTAAAAAAACGCTTTCGTTTATAGGCAGTGACTAGGGGCAAGGCATGACGTTGTGGTGTGGCACAGACTTGAAGCAGAGCGTCACCCGAGGCATTCCAACGCTGAAACGCAGGGAGCGATAATCTCAACTATCGTGCGGCGCAGATATGTGACGTGGAACGTTACACTGCGGTTCAGCTATGTCAGTTGGATGTGTTTAAGGCTCAAGGCACCTTTTCGCCCCTCGGCGCCCTACTTTGAGGGACCAAAGTAGGCAAATGTATGGTCAGCCCACCTCCTGCAATCGCAGTTCGATGAGCGGTAAAGCA